>DAVZJL010000025.1:0-29823 GCA_052272805.1 Prevotella sp.
TTCAGCCCGCATAGTATATAGGCAAGCCCTTTTAGTAAATATTGCAATAAAACACGGAACAACAAGGCAATATAAAGATGACTAATTGTTTACAGGGCAGCAATAATTCTTATTGCTATGTAAGACGCTCTACTTCTTGTTCTCCCGGTAGTATTTCAGTCCGCCCCTCACGTTCTGTATGAGGGCTTTCGACGAGTAGGTGGCACCGCTCACGCCGTCCACCTTCATCTGCTCAGCCTCGTCGACACTCTTGCCCACGAACTTCTTCAGCAGCGTCTCCGCCTGTGCGAACACCGATGGTGTCTCCATGTTGGTCAGCGCCACTATCTTCTGCACCTTGCCGTTGCGGATGTATATCTTCACCGGCGTCCTGCCCTGGAAACCGCGCGCCTTCACTATCGACGTAGTGTTGACTACGGCGGTGCCCTTCTCGTACTTTATGGCGTTCTTGCTGACGCAGAAGCTCATAAGGGCGAAGGAGCAGAGGGCGATGAGTAATGTTCTTTGCTTCATAATTTATTATAATAATAAGTTGAGAATTGAGAGTTTAGCAACTCTCAATTCGAATCACTTCTTGTCGTAGGCGTGCAGCGGATAGTCGGTAGTGTAGTGCAGTCCGCGGCACTCCTTGCGCTCGATAGCCTGGCGCGTGATGAGGTAGCCCACGTTAATCATGTTGCGCAGCTCGCAGATGTCGCGGCTCGCCTTTACGCGTTTGAATAGCTCCTCGGTCTCCTCGTAGAGCAGGTCGAGGCGGTCCCACGCACGCTTCAGACGCAGGTCGGAGCGCACGATGCCCACATAGTTGGACATTATCTCGCCCACCTCCTTCACGCTCTGCGTGATGAGCACCTTCTCCTCGTTGGTCATCGTGCCCTCATCGTTCCACTCCGGCACCTTCTCGTTGAAGTCGTACTCGTCTACGTGCTCCAGCGAGTGCTTGGCAGCCGCGTCGGCGTACACCACAGCCTCGATGAGCGAGTTGCTCGCCAGGCGGTTACCACCGTGCAGACCCGTGCAAGAGCACTCGCCGATGGCGTACAGACGCTCTATCGACGACTGTCCGTTGAGGTCTACCTTTATGCCACCGCACATGTAGTGGGCAGCCGGGCGAACGGGGATATAGTCGGTGGTGATATCGATACCGATTGACTTGCACTTCATGTAGATGTTCGGGAAGTGCTTCTTCGTCTCGGCAGGGTCCTTATGCGTCACGTCGAGGCACACGTGGTCGATGCCGTGTATCTTCATCTCCTTGTCGATGGCACGCGCCACGATGTCGCGCGGAGCCAGCGAGAGACGCTCGTCGTACTTCTCCATGAACGACTCGCCGTTCGGCAGGCGCAGTATGCCACCGTAGCCGCGCATCGCCTCGGTGATGAGGAACGCGGGGTGAGTCTCGCCCGGGTGATAGAGTGCCGTCGGGTGGAACTGTACGAACTCCATGTCCTTCACCGTGCCCTTTGCGCGATACACCATAGCCTCGCCGTCGCCTGTAGCGATGACGGGGTTGGTAGTGGTCTGGTAGACGGCACCGCAACCACCCGTACACATCAGCGTCACCTTGCTCAGATACGTGTCCACCTTCTCCGTCTCGGGGTTCAGCACGTACGCACCGTAGCAATTAATATAAGGTGTGCGACGTGTGACGCGCGCGCCGAGGTGGTGCTGCGTGATTATCTCCACGGCGAAGTGGTTCTCCTTCACGTCGATGTCGGGGCACGCACGCACCGCAGCCATCAGTCCGCGCTGAATCTCGGCACCCGTATCGTCGGCGTGGTGCAGTATGCGGAACTCGGAGTGTCCGCCCTCGCGGTGCAAGTCGAACTCGCCGCTCTCCTTGCGGTCGAAGTTCACGCCCCACTTCACGAGTTCGGCAATCTGCTCCGGTGCGTTGCGCACCACCTGCTCAACGGCACGGCGGTCGCTGATGAAGTCGCCCGCTATCATCGTGTCTTCTATATGCTTGTCGAAATTGTCGACTGCAAGATTAGTCACTGAGGCAACGCCTCCCTGGGCAAACGAAGTGTTTGCCTCGTCAAGCGAAGTCTTGCAAATCATGCACACCTTACCTTTGTGTGCGCGAGCTACCTTCAAAGCGTAGCTCATGCCGGCAACTCCGGCACCAATAATCAGAAAGTCGTATTTAAAAACCATCTTTTCGGTATTTATTCTTAGACGTTGCAAAATTAGAGAAAAAAAAGAAGACACAATAAAGTTGTCTATCTTTTTTTAATGAATAGAAAAAAAACGTTATATATTTTTTGCTTGTATTAATAAAATGTCTAACTTTGCAATCACCTAATCGGACACAAAATGTGTGATAAAGGCAACTCTCAATAATATCTTGTAACCTAAATATTCAAACAATATGAAAAAAATCAAATCCTCAATGCTTATCGTAATGATAGCCATTGGTTTCGCATCATTTGTTTCGTGTAATAACAACAAGAACGCACAGACTGCTGACGGTAGCGACTCTACAGCCGTGGTAAACGAGGCGTTGGAAGACCAGGAAGTAGCAGATATGTCTGCGTTTATCAATTCTGTTGCGTCATGTCTCGACTCTATCCAAATACAGGAGAATATGATTTTCAATCATCCTGAAGGCACAACCGATAAGCAGCACATGCTCACACAACTCAGATCGTTCAAAGAGTTGCTTGCACGCAAGCAGCAGCAGATAGACGCACTCACTGCGAAGAACAAGGCGCAGGAAAAGTCGTCGAAGCAGACTATCGCCAACCTGCAGAAGATGGTGGAATACCTCAACGCACAGTTGGCTGAAAAGACGGCACGCATCGCTGAGCTCGAGGAACTCGTGCAGACAAAGGATGTGAAGATTGACGAACTGCGCTACAACGTTAAAGAGCTGACCAACGAGTCGGACTATCTGAAGGAGCAGAACTATCAGCAGGATAAAGAGTTGAACAAACGCTACTACTGCGTAGGCTCGAAGAAGGAGCTTAGCGAGAAGGGCTTGCTCAAGGGCGGCTTCCTAAAGAAGAAGAAGGTGAACAACGCTGCCATCGACAAGAGTCTCTTCAAGACTGTTGACGTGCGTTCGTTCAAGACTCTCAAGTTGCAGTCGAAGAAGCCGAAACTCGTTTCGGGCAACCCACAGGGTAGCTACACCATCGAGAAGAACGACGACGGCACATCTACACTCACCATCGTTGATGCAGAGAAGTTCTGGAACGCATCTGCTTTCCTCATCATCGAGCTGTAAGAGCAATCGAAACAACTGAAGATATAGTTTCGCAAGTGCTGAGCTTGCGAAACTACAACCAACGAATTTAAAACCTAAAAAATATCAACAAATGAAAACAAATCTCTTCTTGGGTCTCGCTCTTCTGAGCATGGCACCAAACGCTGTGAGCGCACAAGAAAATGCCGACTCACTCTACATCCGTAACTCTGTGTACATGCTTAAACTCGATATGCCAGCCGACAACGAGGAGTATGCCCACGCTTACGAGGTAACAAATCAGGCGTTCGACGGCATCAACTTCGCAACGCGCTATCCTAACTATAACGACTTCAACCTGGGTAGCCACCACATCGACTGGTCTACCGTACCTACAGCCACAAAGGCAGAGATGGACGCTATCGAGAAAGAGTCGGCTAAGGACGTACTCCTTAAGACCACGCTCGCTTCAATGGGCGTAAAGGTTGACCCAATTGCAGAACGCGAGTACGCAGCACGCTTGCTCAACTACTTCAATGCAAACAAGTTCGGCAATCAGCTCGTGGCTAAATGGCATGTTCCGCAGGGAGCTGACTATACGAACGTGGCTGCGTGGGACGAGCAGCTTGGCGTTATCATGGCTCTCGGTATGAAGGGCTTGAGCGACGAGGCTCGCGAGAACGCAAAGCAGACCCAGAACCTTGTTAATCTCTGTGGCAATTCGGAGAATAAACTCCTCGGCACAACATACGTATGCGTTAACAACTATCGTATGATGAACGCAAAGGAGAAGAGTGCTACAGCCATTGCTGTTGCTAAGGTAACATTGGATTATTTGCCAGGCATCGCTAAGCTGGCAGGCCAAATCGCAGTTAAGGCTGCCGAGACAGCTGCTGCTAAGACAAAGGGCTACTTCGTAAGAACAAATGCTTACCTCTTCAAACTCGATTGGGATAAGGCTAAGTTCGACGATTTCTATGCAAAATACTGGGCTAAACCAGCCGACTTCAACGCTAACGCAAACTATCAGCTGAAGTATGTTGGTCGTTCATCTAAGTACGCAGGCGCAGGCTTGACAATGAAGTCGGCTAACCTCGACAAACTGATTGCTCGTGGTGCATTGCGTGCTACCGACGCTGCTTTCGCTGCCCTGCAGCGCGACTACGACGAGTTCCGCCCAATGAGTTCGCTCCACGTAGATGGCGGCAAACTCGTTGCTTACATCGGTACAAAGGAAGGTGTGAAGGCTGGCGATAAGTTCGACGTGTTCATGTGTCAGAAGAACGACAATGAAGTAGAATGGAAGAAAGTAGGCACAATCAAGGTAGCCAAGAATTCTGTTTGGGACAACCAGGAAGGTGCTAACGAAACCCTCGAAGGCGAAGCAGAAGATGGTGAGAAGAAGGAAGGCAATGCCGAGTTGAAGTACACCGTATTCGATGGCAAACCAGGAAAGAAGATGGGTGAGGGTTGTCTCATCCGTCTCGCAAAATAAAATAGTGTAAATATATTGTCTTTTAAAAGCTACTATACATATATATAAATATGTGTGTAGCTTTTAAAAGACGTTTTGGTTAAATACTAAATAGATTTGATTATGAGAAGATTACTCTTTATCGCCATTTGCTTCTGCATGGTGCTTTCAGTAAGTGCGGGTAAGAAAAAGGATTTCGTCGACTATAGATACGAGTTGACACTCGCTAAGGAGAATGTTGCAGCTACATCAGGATTCAAGGTGTTTAAGGTGTGGAGCTACGGCAAGAAGAAAGAACTGCTTACAAAGGATATTTGTATGCGTAATGCTGTACACGGACTGCTTTTTAAAGGTTTGGCTGCCAACGACTCGGGTACACAGGGCAATGTACGTCCGCTCTGCCCAGAAGGTTATCAGGCACACAAGGAGTACTTCGACCGCTTCTTTGAGTCGGGCGAGTATCGTCAGTTTGTGCAGTTTACAAGCCGTGGCGCACAGTCTGCCGGCGATGTAATCAAGGGCAAGAAGGAGTGGCAGGTTGGTATGCTCGTACAGGTCAACCTTAACGGATTACGCAAACGCCTCGAAAAGGACGGCATTATAGAAGGAGCGCGTAGCATCTTCTCGCGTTAATACTCGATAATAGCAGATGGTTTAATGTAAATAGACAAACGTATTATGAAAAGAATTTTTAGTTTGTTTCTGCTCCTTACATTCGTAGTTGTGATGAAGGCGCAGCAGGCAGCAATGCCTACTATCATCGTCTTCCCTTCTGACTCGTGGATGAACGACCACGGCTTTATGAAGACGTTCAACAATCAGGGCGAAACCGAATACATACCGAAGTATAACGACGCTTTCGTGAACACACGCGAGATGGGTACTGTTATCCAAGCTGTGCAGAAGGTGTTTGAGGAGCGTAAGTTCGAACACGAAGACCTGCAGAACATTCTGAAGGACATGAAGCGCGAACGCGCCGAAGAACTTGCCAATGCTGCTGACGGCGACGAGGCTGAGAAGGGTGCTATGGATGAACTCATGCAGCAGGCGCGTCCTGACATCCGTGTAGATGTCGACTATGCTGTGTCTAAGGTTGGTCCGCGCAAGAACATCTCTTACTCCATAAAGGCTGTCGACGCTTACACCTCTGAGCAAGTGTCGTCGGTAGAAGGCACTATCGAGATGACAATGGATCCTACCGATCTCGCGCTGCGTAAGGCAGTGGCAGGCAACTGCGACGACTTGTGCGACCGCATCATCGAGTATTATAAGGACCTGCGCGACAATGGTCGCAAGATTGTTGTTGTGTTCCGCTCAGCACCAAGTGCTGGCATCAACTTCATCAAGGACGAGATTGGCGACGACGGCGACACATACGACGAGTTCCTCTACTCGTGGGTGAAGAAGCACGCCGTAAATCAGGCTTGCAAGAAGGGACGCAAGACAGCTAAGATGGTTGAGTTCAAGGCTGTGCGCATACCATTCTTCGACGAGAACGGTGAACCAATCGAGGCAGAAGACTGGGCTAAGGGCGTAAGAAAGGCATTCAAGGCAGAGACCGGTTTTAAGGTAAGCAAGGGACAGGGCAACACGCTCGGACGTGTCAACTTCCTCGTTGAGTAATAGCAAAAAGAAAGTCTTGCAAGTTCTATCGGCTTGCGAGACTTCAAAACAAATAACATGTTGTTCTAAAACATTATGATTATGCAGATACGAAAACTATTTGTTCTTGCAGCGTTGACACTTTGCTCGCTCGCAAGTTCTGCACAGATAACGCTCTCGCCGATGTACGACGCAAAGGAGAGCAAGGCAACTGAAGGTCAGAAGGCTATCGTAGAGGCTCGTCTGCGCAGCGTCATCACCTCGATGAAGCTGGTGAGTGGCTACAACTCGCGCTTCGTATTGGCGTGCAAGACCGTTCCGTTGCAGACAGAAGTGGCAGGCACAAAGATAGCGCAACGCATATCAGCAACCTTCGCCGTTGGCGATGCACGCACAAAGTCGTGCTTCGGTACGTCTATCGTGGAGTTCACTGGCATCGGCAACACCGAAGAGCAGGCACTCACTAATGCGTTGAAGAACATCAAGAACTCGCCACAGCTCCGCAAACTCGTTGACAAGTCGAAGCAGCGCATCATCGACTACTACAACAACAACGCCGCCTCAATCATACGTAAGGCACAAACGCTCATCAATGGCAAGCAGTACGAGCAGGCTTTGTTCGAGCTCTGCGCCATTCCAGAGGACTGCAACCTCTACGAGCAGGCTTTAGAGATGATGGAGAAGGTGTACGAAACAGCCTATGGCGACGAGTCGGTGCAGCTCAACAGAAAGGAACTGGGAGCCGCTTGTCGCAAACTCGCTGATGAGTATGCAACCAACAACTGCCCAGAGAGCGATTGCTCACTCGGTTGGTGGTAATAGTTAGTCTAAGCAGTGTGGGCATGTTAGTCTAATTAGTGCTGACATGCAGAATTGACAAAACAGTATTTCTACTGAAATGGCAAAGCTCAGATTTTTATCATTCGTTATCATTATACTATCCTGTGTATGCACCAGTCATGCACAGGACAGTTTTTTTAATCCCTATTCGTTCCGCTATCACGTCGAGTTCTCCAGCGAACTGCCCGAGGACACCCTCGTTGCAGATATGGGTAGGTTGGTCGTGACATACGATAGCGAGCAACGTAAGCAGTGTTGCACTTTGACTTATCGCGATAGCGTGCGCTACAAAGGCAACATTATCGATATGCAACTCTATCAGAAACGTCAGGACTTCATGCTCGAAAACTTCTTCGGGAACGGCTCCCATGCCAAGCTAACCATTACGCGCGATGAAGATGGATCCAATCAAAAGGTGGCACTCATCTATTATGCCAACCCAAAAGAAGACCCATTGCCCGACAAAACGTGCATCTGTTTGCTGCTTTCAGATGTCTTACTATAGCCTGTGGTTAGTTGCGTAGAGTCGTTCTGCTGTTGCATATTGCAACAAAAGTGTTAAATAGTACCATATTTTTAAAACAAATGGCTTAAGTTGGATGTTTCTCGGATTAAATTAGTACTTTTGCTAAATCGTGTTGTGAGACAATTAGGGTTTGAAGCGTTAGTATGCGTCGGTCCGATGTGGTTTCATAACAATACGTAAATAGAAACCTAAATATTAAAAATTTAATAACTAAAAGATGAAACAAACTAACGTTAAGACAGCAGAAGGAAAGTTGGGTATTTTGGTCGTAGGCTGTGGTGCCGTAGCCACCACCTTTATGACAGGTGTGTTCATGGCTCGCAAGGGACTTGCTAAGCCGGTTGGTTCAATGACTCAGTACGACAAAATTCGTGTTGGCAAGGGCGCAGACAAGAAGTATCTGCACTACAAGGACATCGTGCCTCTCGCCGATCTCAACGATATCGTATTCGGAACATGGGACGTATATCCACAGAACGCTTATCAGGCAGCTATGTATGCCGAGGTGCTGAAGGAGAAGGATATCAACCCTGTGCGCGAGGAGTTGGAAAAGGTGGTGCCAATGAAGGCTGCCTTCGACAAGAACTACGCTAAACGCCTCGACGGCGACAACGTTAAGGACTGCAAGACTCGCTGGGAGATGGTTGAGGCTCTCCGCAAGGATATCCGCGACTTCAAGGAGCAGAATGGTTGCGCACGCATCGTTGTTATCTGGGCAGCGTCTACCGAGATCTATGTACCAGTAGACATGGAGATACACGGCACAGTGGCAGCTCTCGAAGCAGCTATGAAAGCTGACGACCGCGAGCATATCGCTCCTTCTATGTGCTACGCTTACGCCGCACTCACAGAAGGTGCACCGTTCATCATGGGTGCTCCTAACACCACAGTCGATATCCCAGCTATGTGGGAACTCGCTGAGCAGACCAAGATGCCTATCGCTGGTAAGGACTTCAAGACAGGTCAGACCCTCGTGAAGAGCGGTTTCGCTCCGATTATTGGATCACGCTGTCTCGGTTTGAACGGATGGTTCTCTACAAACATCCTCGGTAACCGCGACGGACTCGTGCTTGACGAACCTGCCAACTTCCACACCAAGGAGGTCAGCAAGCTCTCTACACTCGAGACAATCCTCAAGCCCGATGCACAGCCCGACCTCTACGGACACGGCAACGACGAGGATACACAGTACTATCACAAGGTGCGCATCAACTACTATCCGCCTCGCAACGACAATAAGGAGGGATGGGACAACATAGACATCTTCGGATGGATGGGCTACCCGATGCAAATCAAGATTAACTTCCTCTGCCGCGACTCTATCCTCGCTGCTCCGCTGTTGCTCGACCTCACCTTGCTCAGCGACCTCGCTGCTCGTGCCGGACGCTACGGTACACAGCGCTTCTTGAGCTTCTTCCTCAAGGCTCCGATGCACGACTACACTAAGGGCGAGGAGCCGGTAAACCACC
This sequence comes from Prevotella sp., assembly GCA_052272805.1. Classification (GTDB taxonomy): domain Bacteria; phylum Bacteroidota; class Bacteroidia; order Bacteroidales; family Bacteroidaceae; genus Prevotella. The sequence continues at coordinate 9,099 of DAVZJL010000025.1, forward strand.
TCTATCAGCAGTACACTATGCTGAAGAACGCTATCCGCGAAATGGGTGGCTACGAGGCTGACGAAGAAATCGACTAATAGTAAAGTATATAAGATACACAGAAGTGTATAAACAAAAAATGGATGCAACTGCGGTTGCATCCATTTTTTATTGTCTAACTATTTCTTTGTTTTTCTTTCTTTCTTTCTTTCTTTCTTTCTTCTACTACTACTTCTTCTTCTTTACCTTTCTACTTCTTGCCCTTTGTGGCGAACACGAAGTAGCCAATCAAGCAGCAGTAGGCTGCAAGCGAAGCTACCTCTGACAGAGGATTAGCAAGCCACGACTCCATCCAGCCATCAGTTACGAAGTGTACGTCGCAGAAGCGGAGCAGGGCAGAGAGAACACCCATCAGTGCGCCACCAGCGATGAAACCACTGGCGAGCAGTGTGCCCTTCTCGCCACGTTCGCGGTTCACCTCTGCATCCTTAGAGCGCGATGTAACGTACCAGCTCACAATGCCGCCAACGAGGAGCGGAGTGTTCAGCTCCAATGGGATGAACATGCCGAGTGCGAAGGCGATAGCCGGAATCTTAAAGTAGGTGAGCACCACAGCGATTACGGCTCCGATAGCGTACAATGCCCACGGAGCACCCACACCGTTCATAAGTGGGTCGATGACAGCAGCCATAGCGTTAGCCTGAGGAGCTGCGAGGGCTCCGCTTGCGAAGCCGTATGTCTGGTTGAGCAAAATCATTACGCCGCCAACAGTAGCTGCCGATACGAGTGTGCCTAAGAACTTCCACGTCTCCTGCTTCTTCGGCGTTGTGCCGAGCCAGTAGCCAATCTTGAGGTCGGTGATGAAACCGCCTGCCATAGAGAGTGCGGTGCAGACCACGCCACCCATGATGAGCGCGGCAACCATACCGCCAGTGCCCTTCAGTCCGACAGCCACGAGTACCACCGACGCGAGGATGAGCGTCATAAGCGTCATGCCCGATACGGGGTTAGAACCTACGATAGCAATGGCATTGCCGGCTACGGTGGTGAAGAGGAACGCTATGACGGTGACGAGCAGAATGCCTACAACGGCGAAGAGCAGATTGCCCTCCATCACACCAAACCAGAAGAAGAGGAAGGTGATGATGAGCGTTGTGATAGAAGCGATGGCGATGAACTTAAACGGTAGGTCGCGTTGTGTGCGCACGGTGTTGGCAGACGACTGTGCGCCACCCTTCATCTCGTTAGCAGCGAGCGATACGGCACCCTTGATGATGCCCCACGACTTGATGATGCCGATGATGCCAGCCATGGCGATGCCACCGATACCGATGCTCTTGCCGTAGAACTTGAAGATCTGTTCTGGCGACATTGCGCCAACGGTCTGCGTAATCTCAGGGTTCCAGAGGTTGAGCACCTGGTCGTGGAAGATTATCGACATACCTGGCACGATGAGCCACCACACGGCGAACGAGCCGAGGCAGATGATGAAGGCATACTTCAAGCCGATGATATAGCCCAAGCCTAACACGGCAGCACCGGTGTTCACCTTGAACACGAGCTTCGCCTTGTCGGCAGCTACGGCTCCCCATTCCGCGACGCGCGTCGTGAAGCACTCGTTCCACCAGTAGACGGTAGCCACGATGAAGTCGTACAGACCACCGATGAGTCCGGCGATGAGCAACGGCTTAGCCTGCGAGCCACCCTTGGCTCCGCTCACGAGTACCTGCGTAGTGGCAGTGGCTTCGGGGAAGGGGTACTTGCCGTGCATGTCCTTCACAAAGTACTTGCGGAACGGAATCATAAACAGTATGCCCAAGATGCCGCCGAGCAGCGACGACATGAACACCTTCACGAACGATACGCTCATCTCCGGATACTTCGCCTGCAGGATGTAGATGGCAGGCAACGTGAAGATGGCACCGGCTACGATGGTGCCCGAGCAGGCACCGATGCTCTGGATGATGACGTTCTCGCCAAGCGGGTTCTTGCGCTTGGCAAGTGTTGATGCGCCTACGGCGATGATGGCGATAGGGATGGCTGCCTCAAACACCTGTCCCACCTTCAGTCCGAGGTAGGCAGCGGCGGCTGAGAAGAGCATCGCCATGATGATGCCCCATGTCACCGACCATAGGTTCACTTCCGGATAACTCCTGCCCGGTTCCATCACGGGCTTGTACTCCTCGCCCGGCTTCAACTCGGTGAAGGCGTTGTCGGGCAACTGGATGTGGTCTTTTTCGTTGTTTTCCATATTGTTGGGTTTTAAATGATGTTGAGATGTTGAGATGTTGAGGGGGTGTGATGTTGAGGGGTTGAGATGTTGAGATGTTGAGGGGGTGTGATGTTGAGGGGTTGTTGTGGTGAGGTGTTAGTATCAACTCTACAAAGTTAGTTTAAAATTGGTGAAAAACACATCGCATCATACATAATTATTTGAAAAACACTGAAAAATGAAAATTAAATAAGTAAATTTGCAACTGATTTAAATCATTATTGCATATTTATTTTAACATCCAAATCTTATATGAGAAAGACTTTACTATCGTTGTGCATAGCTATGGCGTCGCTTTCTGCTTTTGCTGTTCCTGCAAGAAAGGGCACTACCGTCATCAAGCTTGTCAATGGAACCGAACTGAAGGCTTCGCTTCAGGGCGACGAGTTCCTGCACTATTATCTCGCCGAGGACGGCAAGTGCTACTATCAGAATGCCGATGGGCTTTACGAGCTCATGGATATGCCGGCTGCTCGTGAGAGCGCGCGCCTGAAGCGTGCAAAGGTGAACGAGGTCATTGGCGCAAAACGTCTGCGTATGAAGAAGGCTGACGAGGGCAAGAAGGGCTACTTCGGAAAGAAGAAGGGTCTGATCATGCTCGTGCAGTTCCCCGACCGTCCGTTCGACAGCAAGCACGACAAGGCGTTCTACGAGAAGTTTGCTAACAAAGAGAACTACGTAGAAGGCTCATTCAAGGGCTCAGTGCGCGACTACTACCACGCACAGAGCGGTGGTCAGTTCGAGCTGACGTTCGATATCATCGGTCCGGTCACAGCTCCGAAGGAGGCTGCTTACTACGGCGAGAACTATTCTAACGGCAGAACAGACAAGCACATCGGTGAGCTCGTGGCATGGGCACTCGGCCAGTGCAAGGGCAAGGTGAACTTCAAGGACTACGACTGGGACAACGACGGCTATGCCGATCAGGTGTTCCTCCTCTACGCCGGACGTGGCGAGAACTATGAGGGAGCTGCTGCGTCTAACATCTGGCCTCACATGAGCACTCTTCGTGCAAGCGACTATGGTAAGGTGTACGATACAGGCGAGGGCATTTATATAAATACATACGCTTGCAGTTGCGAGCTCAACCCCAACAAGGGATGCGACGGCATCGGCACCGTATGCCACGAGTTCTCTCATTGTCTTGGTTTCGCCGATATGTACGACACCACCTACTCCGGTGGCTACGGCATGGACGACTGGGACTTGCTCCACTCTGGCTGCTACAACGGCAACGGTTTCTGCCCGGCAGGCTTCACCGGCTACGAGAAGTGGGTGGCTGGCTGGATAGAGCCAATCGAGCTGGTGAAGAACCAGGACATTTCAAACATGAAACCGCTCAGCGAGGGTGGCGAGACATACATCATGTACAACGAGAACAACCGCGACGAGTACTACATCATCGACAACCGCCAGAAAACAAACTGGGACGCATCGGTGCCAGGTAATGGTTTGCTCGTGACACATGTCGACTATCTCCAGTCGGTGTGGGATGCAAACAGTGTGAACGACGACCCGCTTCATCAGCGCATGTCGGTGTTCCATGCCGACAATATGAAGACTGATCATAAAGCTGCCTATGATACATACCCGTACGTGGAGAATGGCGTTGTGAAGAACGACAGTCTTACCGACACTTCTGCGCCGGCTGCTACGCTCTTCAACGCTAACTTCGACGGCTCGAAGCTCATGGGCAAGGCTCTGCTTGGTATCACACAGAATGCCGACAGAACTGTTTCGTTCCGTTTCCGCGGTCTGCCTGGCATGAACATCGACATTGTTCCGGGTGCAGTGCTCCTCAACGAGACCTTCGATGCCAACACTGCTAAGGGTGGCAACGACGGCGTTTGGAATCCTACTACAAACAACGCACTGAAGACCGACCTGACAGGATGGGTCTTCAACAAGGGCAATGCTGGCAACAAGTGCGCACGCTTCGGCTCAAAGGCAGTGCCGGGCGAGGCTTCTACGCCTGCGTTCAACGTGCCGGGCAAGGTGCGCCTCACATTCAAGGCGGCTCCGTTCCAGGGCGACGATAACACCATCGACGTTTACTTCGGCAACAAGATGCTTGAGCGCTTCTTCATGGAGGAAGGCAAGTGGAACGACTACGCTGTAGAGTTTGAGGGCAACGGCTACGACCGCATCTACTTCAACGGCGGAAAGCGCTTCTTCCTCGACGAGGTGAAAGTGTGCGTGGCTGGCGAGACTGGCATCGAGGACGTGAAGGTTGACGTTAAGACCAACGACGGACGCATCTACACCATCGACGGACGCTATGTTGGCAACAACTTCAACGCTCTTGGCAAAGGCATCTACATCCAGAATGGTAAGAAATACGTGAAGTAAATAAATTCTCAAGAGGTGCGTTCGGCACACTCTTAGCAAGTGTTTAAACAAAAAAAAGTAGCAGAAGTCGTTGACCTCTGCTACTTTTTTTTAGTATCTATGTTAATCTTCATCTATGCTGCGTCGACCGTTGCGGATGTCTGCGTCGACCGATGCGGATGTCTGCGTCGACCGTTGCGGATGCCTGCGTCGACCGATGCGGATGGCAGTTGTTGCGTTTTTTAGTTGCGGAACACCAAGCCTTCGCTGTCTGCATCGATAGTTATAGGCTGCTCGCGCTTAACCTCGTCCGAGAGAATCTTCTTTGAGAGGTCGTTGAGCACGCAGCGCTGTATAGCGCGTTTCACTGGACGTGCGCCGAACTCTGGGTCGAAGCCCTCGTCAGCGAGGAAGTTGATGGCTGCCGGTGTTACGTTGAGCGTGAAGCCCTGCGGCTCCAGCATCTTCTTCACAGCGTTCATCTGCAGCGTTACAACCTCCGCAATCTCCTCCTTCGTGAGCGGCAGGAACATGATAGTCTCGTCGATACGGTTGAGGAACTCCGGACGTATCGTCTTCTTCAGCATCTCCATCACCTTCTCCTTAGTGTCGCCGATGACATGGTCGCGGTTCTCGGGCGTGATGCCAGCGAACTGAGCCTGTATGTATTGGCTGCCAAGGTTTGAAGTCATAATAATGATGGTATTCTTGAAGTTGACGGTGCGACCCTTATTGTCAGTGAGTCGTCCGTCGTCGAGCACCTGCAAGAGAATGTTGAAGACATCGGGGTGCGCCTTCTCAATCTCGTCGAAGAGTACTACAGAGTAAGGCTTGCGGCGTACAGCCTCCGTCAGCTGACCTCCCTCGTCGTAGCCTACGTATCCCGGAGGCGCACCGATGAGTCGAGACACGCTGAACTTCTCTTGGTACTCGCTCATATCGATACGCGTCATCATCGTCTCGTCGTTGAACAGGTATTCGGCGAGAGCCTTTGCCAGCTCCGTCTTGCCCACACCCGTCGTGCCGAGGAAGATGAACGAAGCGATAGGTCGTTTCGGGTCTTGCAGTCCGGCACGCGAACGTCTTACGGCGTCGCTCACGGCTTTGATAGCCTCGTCCTGTCCGATCACGCGGCGGTGAAGCTCCTCCTCAAGGTGCAGCAGCTTCTCGCGCTCGCTCTGCATCATGCGCGTAACGGGTATTCCCGTCCAGCGGCTTACCACCTCGGCTATGTCGTCGGCTGTCACCTCCTCGCGTATCATGGCGTTGCCGCCCTGCGTCGACTTCAGCTGGTTCTGTATCTGTTGGATGTCCTCTTCAAGAGCCTTCAGTCTGCCGTAGCGTATCTCAGCCACGCGCTCGTAGTTGCCCTCGCGCTCGGCACGCTCCGCCTCAAACTTCAGCTGCTCCATCTGTTGCTTGTCCTGCTGAATCTTGTTCACCAAGCCCTTCTCGCTCTCCCATTTAGCGCGGAACGCCTTCTCCTGGTCGCGCAGTTCGGCGATGTCCTTGTCGAGCTGCTTAATCTTCTCGGTGTCGTTCTCGCGCTTGATAGCCTCGCGCTCAATCTCCAACTGCTTCAGTCGGCGCGTAATCTCGTCGAGTTCCTCGGGCACCGAGTCGCGCTCCATGCGTAGCTTTGCAGCCGCCTCGTCCATGAGGTCGATAGCCTTGTCGGGCAGGAAGCGGTCGGAGATGTAACGCTCCGAAAGCTTCACGGCAGCTATGCAGGCGTCGTCCTGTATACGCACCTTGTGGTGATTCTCGTAGCGCTCCTTCAGTCCGCGGAGTATGGAGATAGCCGAGAGTTCGTCAGGCTCGTCGACCATTACGGTCTGGAAACGACGCTCCAGTGCCTTGTCCTTCTCGAAGTACTTCTGATACTCGTTGAGCGTCGTAGCACCGATGCTGCGCAGCTCGCCACGCGCAAGTGCCGGCTTCAAGATGTTAGCAGCGTCCATAGCACCTTCGCCACCGCCTGCACCTACAAGCGTATGAATCTCGTCGATGAAGAGGATGATGCGACCGTCGGCGTTGGTCACCTCTTTTATTACGCTCTTCAGTCGCTCCTCGAACTCGCCTTTGTACTTGGCTCCGGCTACGAGTGCGCCCATGTCGAGCGAGTAGAGCTGCTTGTCCTTCAGGTTCTCTGGCACGTCGCCGCGCACGATGCGCTCTGCCAAGCCCTCCACGATGGCAGTCTTACCCGTACCCGGCTCACCTATCAATATAGGGTTGTTCTTAGTACGTCGCGAGAGAATCTGCAGCACGCGACGTATCTCCTCGTCACGACCTATAACGGGGTCGAGCTTGCCCTGGCGCGCCTCCTCAACGAGGTTTTTGGCGTACTTCGAGAGACTCTGGAAGTTCTCGTCAGCCGACTGCGACTGTATCTTCTCGCCCTGGCGCAACTCCTGGATGGCCTTCACGGTGTCAGCCTCGGTCATGCCAGCGTCCTTGAGGATGCGACTCGCCGTAGAGTTTACCTGCAAGAGAGCGAGCAGAATAGGCTCTACGCTCGTAAACTCGTCGCCGTTCTTCGTGGCGAAGTCCTGCGCACGCTGCAGTACGGTGTTGGTATCGTTAGAAAGATAAGGCTGTCCACCCTGAACGCGCGGCAGACGCTGCAGCTCGGCGTCGGCAACGCTCTCCACCTGCATGGCATTCACGCCAAGCTTCTGGAAGATAAAGGTCGTAACGTCCTTAGCTTTCACAAGCAGAGCCTTCAGCAAGTGCATCGGCTCGATGCTCTGCTGACCACTGCGCTGTGCGGTGTTCAATGCCTCTTGAACAACTTCTTGTGCTTTGATTGTGAATTTGTCGAATGTCATATTGTTCTCCTTTCTTTTTGTTTTCTTGTTTTCTATAAACCATTACACAAACTATATTCCAACGTTATATGTGTGACAATATGTCGTTATAAACGGCTGTTTTAGTTGTTTTCGGTGACAATATGTCAGCAAACGGGCGTTTTTATTTAGTTTTGGGGCTTTTTGTTTGGTTAAAGTTGCACAGTCTGAGTATTTATTACTATATTTGTAGAAGTGAAAAGGCGCAACTAATAAACATAACTAATAAACCAAAAACCAACAAAACTTATGAAGAAAGCAATTAACCTATTGATGTTGCTGCTGCTATATGTCGTAGCGGCAAGTGCGCAGAAGTACGACGTGAAGTGTCTACGTGGCGATTCTGTTGCTGTATATGATGTTGTGGAGACAATCCGCTCAGATGACACCTACTACAGTAAGGGCGAGAAACTCGTGTTCTATCTGCACGATGGCGACCAGGTAGAAGGCGTGGATAAGTTCTACGTCAAGGACGTTGTCGATGTGGGAGGCTCCATTGGATATGCCGTAATACAGAAAGACGGCAAGAAATACTGCACGCTTAGCGAGAACCTCGTGTTCAGCAAGGACAACCCGGAGGGTGTAGAGGACAAGGTGCTGACTAAGTCGGACGAGCTGGCGCATACCATACAGGGCCGCATATTCAATTCTATTATACCTTATATTATAATAGCGTTTCTCTTCCTCGGTGTCATGGTGCTCAACTTCTTGGCTATGAGGAACACCGCGATGCGCTCGATTGCCGTGATAGCAATACCGGTGTGTATCATGCTGGGCACGCTGATTGAGATATGGGCTTATAGCGTATTGGGCTCCGACTGCTTCTGGTGGTGCGACAAGAACCGTTATGGCTTCTTCGGTTCGCTGCTACGCATCATTCCGTTCGGATTGATTGTGTTCTATCAGATTATGAGCATCAAATTCTATGAGCCTGTCATCTTGGGCGAAGCCTTCGATGGCGACGTGCAAGACGGCATCTCCGTAAAACCTGCACTCATAAGCATACTCGCTGCATTCCCCGTGCTGATAATTTCTGCTATCATATTTGAGTTCTTAGGATTGAGCGGATGGAGTGAATCCATATTCATATTAGCTTCATTCCTGTTGGCGTTGGGTATAGGTATCTACGTCTCGTTGAAGCGCAACATCGACCTGATGAAGAGCAAGAAGCTGGGCCTCCTGCTCACGCTCTTCACTATTGTATATATCCTCGGTTGCATCGTAGCCGTATGGGGTCTGATTATTGTTATCTTCAAACTGATTATTCAGATTTTGATTATCGGAGGCATTATAGGCTTCATTCTGTACGTAATGCCCGAGCCTAGTAGTGGTGGCGGAGGAAGTAATGTTACCTATCGCACCGTCTACTATGATGAAGACAACAAAGCGCACGACTCCGCATACGCATGTGATAAGGCAAATGAGGAAATTGCAAAGCGCGAAGCAAGCAAACCCAATTAAGCACACATTCTGTTTTGTCGTGTAGAAAAAAAATGATACTTTTGCATTGATGATATATAGGCTGCGCCCCGTATTTCGCTACGGAGCGCAGCCTTGAACTTGAAAAACAAACAAATTAAAAACAAATCTCTATCAAAATGAAAAACAAAAAGTTCTATCCATGGTTCGTAGTGGCACTGCTTTGGGTGGTGGCACTGCTCAACTATATGGATCGTCAGATGCTCTCAACCATGCAGGGCGCAATGAAACTCGATATCGTGGAGCTACAGAAGGCTGAGGCTTTCGGTGCGCTCATGGCTGTGTTCCTCTGGATTTATGGTTTTGTGAGTCCGTTCGCAGGTGTTGTTGCCGATCGTGTGAGTCGTAAGAAGCTCGTTGTGGGCAGTCTGTTCGTATGGTCAGCCGTTACGTACCTCATGGGTTACGCCTCCGACTTCACACAGCTCTATTGGCTACGTGCGCTTATGGGTGTCAGCGAGGCTCTGTATATACCTTCCGCCCTGTCGCTCATCGCCGACTGGCATGAGGGCAAGTCGCGCTCGTTGGCTATCGGCATACACATGACGGGTCTGTACGTGGGTCAGGCGGTGGGTGGATTTGGTGCTACTATCGCTGCCACCTTCTCATGGCATAGCACCTTCTACTGGTTCGGCATCATCGGCATCGCTTACTCGGCTGTGCTCGCACTGCTTCTGCACGACAAACCGAAGACAGCTACCATTGCTTCGCCCAATCCTGCAACGCTGATGAAGAAGGAGAGCCTTTGGCGCGGACTCAGCGTAGTGCTTTCTACATGGGCGTTCTGGGTGATACTCATCTACTTCGCTGTGCCGAGTCTTCCGGGCTGGGCAACGAAGAACTGGCTGCCTACGCTCTTCGCCGAGAACCTTGGGCTGGAGATGGCGCAGGCAGGTCCGATGTCTACCATCACCATTGCCGCTTCGTCGTTCGTGGGCGTGCTGCTCGGCGGCGTGCTGTCCGACAAGTGGGTGCTGCGCAACATACGCGGACGTATCTATACCAGTGCTATCGGCTTGGGCATGACTATCCCAGCACTCGTTCTGCTCGGCTTCGGCCATAGCGTAGTGGCGGTAGTGGGAGCCGGAATGTTGTTCGGCATTGGCTTCGGCATGTTCGACGCTAACAACATGCCTATACTCTGCCAGATTATCTCGGCTAAGTATCGTGCTACGGCTTACGGAGTGATGAATATGGTGGGCGTGTTCGCAGGTGCTGCCGTTACACATCTGCTCGGCAAGTGGACCGATGGTGGCAATCTCGGCATGGGCTTCGCTGTGCTCGGTGGCATCGTCATCGTGGCACTCGTGTTGCAGTTGGCTTGTCTGCGCCCGACAGCAGACAATGTGGAATAATAATTTAATAACCAATTAAAATAAACAAGACTATGGAAAAAATCGTAGGACTTATCGACGCACCGTTTACACCGTTCTATGCAAATGGTGACGTTAATCTCGAACCAATCGAGGCTTATGCAAAGATGTTGCAGAAGAATGGCTTGAAAGGCGTGTTCATCAACGGATCGTCTGGCGAGGGATATATGCTCACCACTGAGGAGCGTATGCAGTTGGCAGAGCGTTGGGTGAGTGTTGCTCCCGAGGGCTTCAAGGTTATTGTGCATGTAGGCAGCTGCTGTCTGCGCGAGAGCGTGCGCCTTGCTGAGCACGCTCAGAAGATTGGTGCATGGGGCATCGGCTCTATGGCGCCTCCGTTCCCGAAGATAGGTCGCATCGAGGAACTCGTGGAGTATTGCGAGACTATAGCAAACGCTGCTCCTGAGTTGCCGTTCTACTACTATCATATCCCTGCGTTCAACGGCGCATTCCTGCCGATGGTTGACCTCTTGAAGGCTGTCGACGGACGCATCAAGAACTTCGCAGGCATCAAGTACACTTACGAGGCTCTCTACGAGTACAACCAGTGCCGTCTCTACGGCGGCGGCAAGTTCGACATGCTCCACGGACAGGACGAGACAATCCTCCCGAGCCTTGCTCAGGGTGGTGCTCGTGGCGGTATCGGCGGCACAACCAACTACAACGGTCGTGAGCTCGTGGGCATCATCGACGCATGGAACCGCGGCGACCTTGAGACAGCTCGCGAGAAGCAGAACTTCTCACAGGAGGTTATCAACGTCATCTGCCACTTCCGCGGTAATATCGTGGGTGGCAAGCGCATTATGAAGCTTCTCGGTTTCGACCTCGGACCTAACCGTGTGCCGTTCCGCAACATGACTGATGAGGAAGAGGCTCAGATGAAGAAGGAGCTTGAGGCAATTGGTTTCTTCGAACGTGCCAACCAATTCTAATTTTTAATAAACAAGTAGACGAGTAGACGAGTAGACAAGTTGTTAGCCATACTACTCGTATGCTCATTGCTTGTTAACTCGTTAACCCAAATAAAAGAAAATGAACGTAAAAGAATATATCAAGTCGTGGGCTGAGTCTTACAAGAAAGACCTGACCGAGAATATCATGCCGTTCTGGATGGAGTACGGCTTAGACCGCGAGAACGGTGGCGTGTACACCTGCGTCAACCGTGACGGATCGTTGATGGATACAACAAAATCAGTGTGGTTTCAGGGCCGTTTCGCCTTCATTTGCTCATTCGCTTATAATAATGTAGAGAAGAACCAGGAGTGGCTCGACGCTGCCAAGTCTACACTCGAGTTCATCGAGAAACACTGCTTCGACGAGCAGGGACATATGTACTTCTCTGTGACTGCTGAGGGCAAACCACTGCGCAAGCGCCGCTACGTGTTCTCAGAGACCTTCGCCGCAATCGCGATGTCTGAGTATGCTCTCGCCACTGGCGACCAGCACTGGGCTAAGCGCGCCATCCAGGTGTTCGAAGACACACAGCGCTTCCTCGCTACACCGGGCTTCCTGCCCGCTAAGTTCGAGGCTGACGTGAAGTTGCAGGGTCATAGCATCGTCATGATTCTCATCAACGTAGGCTCTTGCATCCGCAAGGTGGTGGACGATCCGAAACTCACTCAGCAGATTGACGAGTCGATTGAGAAGTTGAAGAAGTACTTCATCCATCCGGAGTTCAAGTGTTTGCTTGAAACAGTTGGCGAGAATGGCGAGTTCATCGACACCAACATGACTCGCACCATCAACCCTGGCCACTGCATCGAGACCTCTTGGTTCATCATGGAGGAGGCTAAGCTGCGCGGCTGGGACAAGCCGATGTTCGACCTGGCGCTGCAGGTGTTCGACTGGTCGTGGGACTGGGGCTGGGACAAGCAGTACGGCGGCATCATCAACTTCTGCGACTGCAAGAACCTGCCACCGCAGGACTACTCGCAGGACATGAAGTTCTGGTGGCCGCAGTGCGAGACAATCATCGCTTCGCTCTACGCTTACCTCGGAACCGGCGACGAGAAGTATCTCTACCGTCACGAGCGCATCAGCGAGTGGACATACGCCCACTTCCCCGATGCCGAGTACGGCGAGTGGTACGGCTATCTGCATCGCGACGGAACAGTGGCACAGCCGGCTAAGGGCAACCTCTACAAGGGTCCGTTCCACATCCCGCGTATGATGATCAAGGGCTACATGCTCTGTCAGGAGATTCTGAAAAAGCTCGAAGCATAGGAGGGTATGGCATCCTGCCATACCCACGCACCCACTTTGTTGCATTAGAGTAGGGTGCCACGCATCCACTTTGTTACATTAGAGTAGGGTGCCACGCACCCAATTAATTGCATTAGAGTAGGATGCCACGCACCCAATTAATTGCATTAGAGTAGGGTGTGTCAAAATAGAAAATACGATATTCTATTTTGGCACATCCTCCCTTTAATTTATATTTTTATGAACCGACTCCTGTCCTTATTCCTTTTTCTTTTCGCTACCCTGCCTCTCTCTGCGCAGCACGTGCATAGCGTTGTTGGTTTTCCCTCTGCCGAACCTGGTTATTCGCTCGGTGTGTCGGCATGTTATGCCGGTCAGATTGGCGACTATCTCGTTATGGCTGGCGGTTGCAACTTCCCCGAAGCAGGTAAGCCGAAAAAGTATTACGCTGGTGTATATGCAGCACGCATAGACCGCGAGACACTGCAATGGCGCTTGGTGGGTTTCCTGCCCGAGCCGGCTGCGTATGGTGCAACGGTTGCGAGTGGCGACAGTCTGCTCTTCATCGGTGGCAACAACAACGACCACTCGCTTGCTTCGGTTTATAGTGTACGCTTGAACGCTGCCGGCACCGGTATTGCGCTTAACCGCCTCGCCGACCTGCCTGCTACGGCGGACAACATGGCTGTGGCACTCGCCGGAACAGACGTATTCGTTGTTGGTGGCAATCAGAATGGCAAGCCGTCTGCCAATGTTCTGCGCTATCAGCTCGACTCAAACGTCACCAACCAAGGCGCAAACTCGATTGCTCAAGCATCTAACAACACTGCGTGTGTCACTCTCCGCGTCCCGGGTGCGCCACGTGTGCAGCCCGTAGTCGTTGCTTATAATAATAAGGTGTATGTTTGGGGAGGTTTCTATGCCCATGGCGAGCAAAGCAAGGTACACACCGATGGCTATGTCTACGACATACGTACGAAGGAGTGGGGCGTTCTGTCTGCTCCGCGCTCTGCTGATGGTGAAGAAATGACACTCTCGGGTGGTATTGCGTGGGCGGACGGCAATCGGTTGTACGCCACAGGCGGCGTGAACCGCACGATATTTCTCGATGCAATCAGCGGTAGATATGAGTGTGTGAAGAAAGACGATTACCTCAAGCAGCCAATCGGCTGGTATAAATTCAGCGGCAATCTTTATGTCTTTGATATTGTCGCAGGGCAATGGCTCACCACGACATTCGCCAATCTGGCTCTCGCACGAGCAGGGGCACAGGCTGTGCCCACACGGCTCGGCGTTTATTATATCGGTGGCGAGCTGAAGCCAGCACTACGCACACCGCAGATTGTTATTGTTGAGAAATGAAAGTTTTATTCAGTTGAGGATTAAGAGTTAAGAGTTGAGAGTTATGATTACCACTGTAAAGTTATGGTTTAAATATTAGCAATAAAGCATATCATAACTCTCAACTCTCAACTTTCAACTTTCAACTTTCAACTTTCAACTTTCAACTCTCAACTTTCAACTCTCAACTTAAGCAGTTCTCAACTTAAGCAGTTCTCAACAGGAACTGCTTAATTGTATCCAAACTTACTGATATCCTCTTCGTTCGAGCTTGCTTGCTCCGCCATCTTGCGCATGTGCTGCTCATAAGCCTGCGCCAGTCCGCCCGTACTCGTCTCCTTGTAGAGCGACGGCAAGTCGTGGCCGGTCTGCTTCATCACCTTCACCACGCGGTCGAACGACACGCTGTGTGTTCCGTCGGAGAACGACGCATAGAGGTTGGCATCGAGAGCGCGAGTAGCGGCGAAAGCGTTGCGCTCGATACACGGTATCTGTACCAATCCGCACACCGGGTCGCACGTCATGCCGAGGTGATGCTCCAGTCCCATTTCGGCTGCATATTCTATCTGCGACGGACTGCCACCGAACAGCTGGCAGGCAGCTGCGGAAGCCATGGCGCACGCTACGCCTACCTCGCCCTGGCAGCCTACATCGGCACCCGAGATTGAGGCGTTCTGCTTCACCACGTTGCCGAAGATGCCGGCTGTGGCGAGGGCGTGCAGAATGCGTGTGTCGCTGAATTTGTGTCCCTTTGCAAGGTGGTAGAGCACGGCTGGCAATACGCCGCACGAACCGCAGGTGGGGGCGGTGACGATGGTGCCGCCCGATGCGTTCTCCTCGCTCACCGACAGGGCGTAGGCGTAAACCAAAGCGCGCGACTGCAGCGACTGCTTGTAGCCGCTCGCCTTCACGTAGTAGATTGGACCCTTGCGTGGCAGCTTCAGCGGACCGGGTAGTGCGCCTTCGTGGTCGATGCCGCGCTCAACAGCCTCCTGCATGGCGCGCCATATATCCATGAGGTAGTCCCATATATCCTCGTCCTCGCACTCTTCAACGTACTCCCAGTAGCCGCGTCCGTGGTTCTCGCACCACTGCTGTATCTCGTGCAGCGTGTTCTTCTGATACACGTCGCGCTTGTTGTTGAGCCAGCGGCTCTTCTCGCCTTCCGACAGTGCGCCGCCGCCCACACTGTAGCAAATCCACTCGTCCATGCGGTTGCCTTCAGCATCGAACGCTACGAACTTCATGCCGTTCGGGTGGTAGGGTAGGAACACCTTCGGCTGCCACACAATGCTCAGCGGAGCGATAGGGCGTAGCACCTCGTCGATGGCTACGTCTGTCATGTGACCTCTGCCTGTAGCTGCCAGACTTCCGTATAGCGTCACCTCAAACGACTTCGCGTCCTTGTTGTGCGCAGCGAAGGTCTGTGCCGCCTTCTGTGGTCCCATTGTGTGACTGCTCGACGGGCCCTTGCCTATTCTGTATAATTCTTTTAACGATTTCATAGTTGTATGTGAGTCTTAGGATATAAACAAGTTGATATATTGCTGCTTACAAAGTTAATATATTTTATTGATAGTGGCAAAGCAAAGCTTCGCTTGTTCGCTTCAAATTACGCTTTATTAATTTGAAACATGTTAAATATGTGTTAAATGCGGTGTCTGCATATTTAGAATTTCCCTTTCTTGCGTTATTGTTTATAGAAAGGGCAGGGCACTGAGCTGTTCGTTTCAGTGCTTTCCTATACATATATATAATGTGCAACTTAAATAGTTAAGGGATAATCTTATGAGAAAGTTTGTTTTGATGTTGACGGCTGCGATGTTCGTGCTTACGACGTCGTTGTATGCAACAGAGAAGAGCGAGAAGAAATTTAGCGTGAAACCTTTCAGTGTGGTAAACGTTGTTGGTTCGCTTAAGGTAGTGTACGAGCAGGGCAGTACGTATGAAGTGAGCCTTGTGGGTGACGCCGCAGCATTCGACCTGATACGCGCAGAGAGCAACGGTGCGGCACTGAACATCTCAAAGTACGGCAAGCTTATTGGCAATGTGTATGTCGAAACATCCGATTCGTCGGACAGGCGCAGTGTTGTTGTGCATGTAAAGGCACCGGACGTGAGCGTGTTCAATATGAGTGGCAGCGGACAGATTGTTGTTGGCAAGATGAAGTCTACGGCTGTCACGTTCAATCAGGCTGGTTCGGGTAAGATTGCCGTGAGCCAAGTCGTAGCCAGTCATGCTAACTTTAACAACGTAGGTTCGGGCACCATCTTTGTAGACGATGTGAAGGCTGATAATGTAGGACTGACGATTGCTGGTTCGGGCACAATCAACTGCCGAACAAGCAAGGCTGCCAATCTTAATTGTTCGATTACCGGCTCTGGCCGCATTTCTGTTTCGGGTAAAGCCGGCAATTATAAGAAGACTGCTTTCGGTTCGGGCAAGATAAACGACAGTATGCTGAAATACGATAAGCTGCTCAACATGGGCAGTAATGTAAACGGAACAGACAATACTTATAATTCGCGCAAACAGAACACCCCCGACGATGTCATCGTCGCCCATCCATAATGTGTGCTGCCCCAACACTTATGCGTGTAAAAAAAGAATAAGGCTAATGAATACCCGACTACCGTGAACCAAATACAGTTTGAACAGATGTCGCCGCAACTGCGCAACATAGCTCAAGGCTATGCTCGCCGCTATCTTGCGCGTGCCGATGATGTGGACGATGCGGCAAGCGACGCGATGCTTAGGCTTTGGGCTGTGCACGACTCTCTCCGCGACACAGCCCATGCCGCTCGCCTTGCGGCTGTCATAGCTCGCAATGTGGCTATCGACATGTTGCGACGGCGGCGCCCGACAAGCATCAGCGGCGACGAAGCGCACACGTCCTGGCTTCTGCAGCAGGAGTCGGACGGCTCCACTCCAGAGAGTCTGCTCGAATGGAAAGAGGACGAGCTATGGCTGCGTCAGCGCATAGAGCAGTTGCCGCCGCGCGAGATGCAGGTGATGCGACTGCGTCAGACCGAGCACCGCACCAATGAGCAGATTGCCGCCATATTAGGCATCAGCAAGGATTCGGTGGCGACGATGCTCTCCTCGGCACGCCGAAAACTATTCAATCAGATAAAGGAAAGGAACAGAACATGACAGACCGACAAATAATATCACTTCTGAAGCGCTACATGGACGGTGCCACTACCGTTGAGGAGGAGACCGCATTGACGGAGTTCTTCTGTATGGCTACCGATGCCGACCGACCTGACGCTATATCTGCCGCCGACTGGAGCGCGTATCGCGAGATGTTCTGCATGTTCGCTCCAGAAAAGGCTGAGAAAGAGCTGCTGAATGAGGCTGCAGCTCCGGCAGTGCAGCGCTTCACGCTACGCAACACTTTACTTTGGATGGCATCGGCTGCTGCTGTTGCTGTGCTTGTGTTTGCTGTTTCGACACTGCTTCCCGACAATACGCCGTCTGGTCAGTCGTTGAACGCGCCGTTGGCTCAGCAAGCAGCTTGTCTTGTGCCAGCCGATTCTATCGTCGACAGCATTTCTGCCGAACAGCCGCAGCCCGTTCTCGCAGACAGCGTGAAGCCGCAGCCCGAGAAACGGCGCTTGCACAAGTCTCTTCGCCCTTACTGGCAGCCGCGTCCGCCGAAGGTGTATGTGGCTGAGACCGGCAAGAGCGCATCCACCCATGCCGACTCCATCGATATCGAGGAGGCTGTGCGCCAAGCCGACATTCTGCTTCATGCCATAAATGCCAACCAGTCGGCTGAAATCAATCAGCTCGAGCTTCAGGCTATGGAACTGTTCGAGGCTGACGACGCTGAGGCTGACGAGTATGGTGCAGACGCCACGGGCAACAGCATACAGCAATAACCTATAATAAAGAAAACATAACAAACAACCCTGTAAATATATTACGTATGAGACAGATTTTAATAATGGCAATATTCTTAGTGCAGACGTTTGCGGCTTCTGCGCAGAGTAATATCGAAAAGGTATTCAAGATAGTGTTGAACAATCCTTCTACCGAAGTGCTGTCAAGCTCCGACTATAACGTAGTTTGCGCCGATAGCGGCGTGGGCTATTGCAAGTTCACCGAGTTCACCGTTCCTGCGCAAAAGAAGAAACTCTTCGCACAGATAGAGAAGGAACTGCTACTTGCGAAGTCCGACGCCTACGATGTGTTCATCAAGAAGCCGGGCAGCAGCTCGCTAACCCGCAATCCTCTGTACAACTATGGAACCAACAACGAATACAGCGTAGAACTGGGCGCTCACAAGTCGCACGTCTACTACGGTCTGTGCTTCAAGGACCCCGCCGACTCCATGCGCCGTCACGCCTATCTGGCTGTATGGTTCAAGGATGGCAGCAAGTTTCATTGCTACTACTATCACATCTACGGCGTGATGCCGGTTCGTTTTAAAGAGTTCAAGTCGGGTGTCAGAGGCGCACTGAAGTCTCTTGCGAATGGCACTACGTTGCGCACGCAGACCGTCCTCGACGACAACGGCGTCACCACAACCACCTACGACAGCGACGGCAATGTGCGTGTAGTCAATTCGCGCCCGTTTTCTTCGGTTCTAACTAACGAGGTGAAGAACGACATCGACTTCATGCTCCTGTTCGGCAATCTGCGCGCCGCCTTCCTCGATGCCATAAAGGATGCCGATGCGAAGACACTGCAGACAGGCATCGTTGTCAAGATAGCGCGTCTGTGCCGAGAGCATAGCAAACTGCTCACCGATAACGAGAAACAAACTTGCATGTCCATCATCGACGAGATGAAGAGCACGCTGAAGAAGGTGAACCCCGACACATTCATGGACGGTGTGCTGCAGGAGGCGCGTATAGCTGTAGCTAAATAAATCCGTGTTGTTGTCCTAATAGACGTGTTGTATTGACGTTAATAGAACGTATTGCATTGATAAAATAGAAAAAGCGAGTAGCTGAGGCTTCAAACCCCTGCTACTCGCTTTTTTATCTTTCAGCAAGCCGTTGCTGTGAGCGGCGCGTTAGTTTCCCATCGGCTGAATTATCCGTAGATAATGTTGCCCTGCTCGTCGCGGTTCTCGTCGAGGAACGACTTATTGTATTGTGTCATACCGCGCAGCGACATACCCATGCTCGAGAAGCCGCCGTCGTGGAACAGAGTCTGCATCGTCACCTTCTTTGTCAAGTCAGAGAACATCACAACGCAGTAGTCTGCGCACTCGTCAGCGCTCGCATTGCCCAATGGCGACATGCGGTCAGAGAAGTCGTACAGACCGTCGAAGCCCTTGATGCCGCTGCCCGCTGTGGTGAACGTAGGCGACTGAGAGATGGTGTTGATGCGCACGCCCTTCTCGCGACCGTAGATGTAGCCGAAGCTGCGAGCGATCGACTCCAACAGCGACTTGGCATCTGCCATATCGTTGTAGCCGAAGAATGTACGGTGAGAAGCCACGTAGGTCAGGGCCAGCACCGAAGCGTTCTCCGACAGAGCGTCGAGCTTCTTGGCTGCCTGAAGCATCTTATGGAACGAAATTGCAGAGATGTCGAGGGTCTTG
Source organism: Prevotella sp. (assembly GCA_052272805.1). Classification (GTDB taxonomy): domain Bacteria; phylum Bacteroidota; class Bacteroidia; order Bacteroidales; family Bacteroidaceae; genus Prevotella. Next base: position 28,479 of record DAVZJL010000025.1, read on the forward strand.
TTCAAGAAACCATAGTCAAGATCGTCGTAAGTACGCTTCTTGCGCATGTTTACACTCATAGCGCAAGAGTGCAGCACGAAGTCAATCTTGCCGCCCAGAGCCTCCTGTGCCTGCACAAAGAGGTTGGTCAAATCCTCTACAGATGTCGCATCTGCCGGGATTATTACAGCGCCGGTCTTCTTGGCGAGCTCGTCGATTGTACCCATGCGGCAAGCCACCGCAGTATTGGTTAATACAATCTGTGCGCCTTCCTCAACGGCACGTTCTGCTACTTTCCACGCAATAGATGCGTCGTTCAATGCGCCGAAGATGATACCGCGCTTTCCTTTCAGTAAGTTAAAAGACATAATGTTCTATTATTATATAATGTATATTATCCTTGTTAGTGAATTCTAATGGAATATTCTGCACACTTATGCACAATCTTTTTGCCATTTCCGACTGCAAAGGTATAACTTTTTGCACACCCACCAATAAAAGTGTGCAAAAAACTACATCTTTATCGCAAAATACTTTTGTTTTATGCACAAAATACTCATAGTGTGCAAGATTTCATCGGCAAATCAACCCCTTTTTCGCACCAATTCCCCCTACACATTATAATGTATATAATACAACCTCCCAACTTCCGTTGCCCGAAACCTCAACTTCCGTTGCCCGAAACCTCAACTTCTGTCATCGTATTCCGTCCGCCGTCCAATCGTATTCCGTCCGCCGTCCGATCAGATTCCGTCCGCCATCCGATTGGATTCCGTCCGCCATCCAATCAGATTCCGTCCGCCGTCCGACACTCTTCTTATACTTTTACATCAATCAGTCACAATACATACACCTTAATTCCAAAACCCTCACAACACACTTCCATTACATCCACACCCTCATTTTAGGCATTTAACCCCCGAAACTTGCCTATTTTCGTTGATTTAGGTCAAATTGAGCCTAAAAACGCAACTTTTTTGAAACTTTTTCGTCAAAACACTTGCATGGTATTGTTTTTTGTTATACCTTTGCATCCGCTTTCGAGAACGAAATAATCGAGCTAACAACGAGATAAACGTCGGGGTAGGAAGCAATAAAGAAAGAGTTCTTTGAAAAGATTTACATAAACAGACAAGTAGTACAAGAAGCAAGTCTTACATTATTTATAATGCACAGACTTGGGTAAAATACGAACCGTTAATCTTATATAAGGTTAAAACTTCAATATAAAGGAAGCTCGTTCTGAACAGATACAAACAAACAGCAGTTTGAATTCCTCGTGAAAGCGTAGGGAGGCTTAGAAAGGCCTAGTAAGGCTTAAGCTCAAGCTTGCTGGTAAAAGATATTTTACAATGTAGAGTTTGAT
>DAVZJL010000026.1:0-28759 GCA_052272805.1 Prevotella sp.
ATTAGCTTTCCGCTACGCGCCGCTGACTTTCAGTTCCTGCCGTAGCCATTGCAAACAGTTGTATTTCAGTTATTAATGGCTACGGCAAGAATGCCGTAGCCTCCTACGATTAGAACCGTTTGCTATTCAAATTGCTAAATATTTTAGTTTTGACACACCCTCTTTTTCTTTCTTTTACTTGCACGATTTATATTTTATTGCTATATTTGCAACTGACTAATATAAAGCAGAGACTTATACTAAAAAACAAAAACGTATGATTAGATGTTGTATAACAATATTAATTGCTTTGTTTGCTGAAAGTACATTCGCAAAATTACCCCCCCCGATTTTAAATGACAACCAATCGGTAACGTCAGCGTATGACGACTTCCATCGTTTGCGTGAGCAGCAGGGTGAGAGCGTGGCATCGTGCGAAGCCTTGTATTCTGCTTACAAACAGTGTGAGACCTTTATAAATAGTATCGACTCAACATCATCGCATTTTGCCTCTTGCAAAAAGATGCTGTTGAACCTTTACCCATATCTTGAGGATGCAGTTTATTTTTATGCCGGGCGCAACAACCAAAGTCAGACGGTGAGATTTGCTCAGGCATACGTCGACCTATCGCTCATTTACGCATTCTCAAATGAGAACATCACTAATCGCGAGAACTATCCGTTGATAACAATTTTTGTTGCTACGAAGCTTTTCAATCAGAAAAACTATCGCGATGCCATTTCTTATTACCGTGCATACCTCTCTACGTCAGACACACAGCATCGTAAGGAGGCCTTCGTAAATCTTGCTTTTTCGTGCTATTCTTTGAAGAATTACACCGACGCTATGTATATAGCCCAGAAGGCTTTGGTAGAGAATCCAGACGACTGGACGCTGATAGCTACAGGCTTGCAGTCGGCAGGCATTATGAAGGACGATGCGAGCTTGCAGCGTTTTCTTGACAAAGCCTTCCGTGTGCGTCCTAATGATGAGACCCTATGGCTCAACCAAGCACGTCTGTATCAGCGTCAGCGTAAGTATGAGGATGCTGCAAAGGCCTATGCACGCCTCTACGCTACGCATCCTAATGACATAGACGTGGCATGTGGTTTGGCGTTCTGCAACTATAATGCAGGTGTGGTGCTTGTGAAGAAAGCGTCAGCAGTAGGCAAAAAGGGCGCAGGCGATGAACTCCGTTTAGCTGCGCGCAAGTATTTCGTGGCAGCTGCACCAATCTTGGAAGACCTGCTTGAGGCTAACCCCTATGCCGCCAATATCGCCAAGGCACGTGCTTATTGCTACAGTATGCTTGGCGACAACAATAGACTGCAACAAGCCAACTCCACCCTCACCGCCATGAAGAGCACGACGGTGCAGAAAGGAGCCGTGCCAGTGTTAGAGACCTACTTCAAGCCGACTACCGAGGTGAGTCGCGTGGAGACTGCCGAGGTGGAGGACGTGTTTGTGTCGGATGTAGACATAGACGTGCCAGTAAGCAATCGTAACAATACGAATACCTATGCCGTGGTGTTTGGCAACGAGGAATACGACAACTTCTCTAATGTAGACTACGCCATCAACGATGCTACTTCGTTCGCCAACTATTGTAACAAGGTGTTGGGCGTGCCAGAAAGTAATATACGTGTGCGTAAGAATGCAACGTTCTCGCAGATGAAGGAGCAAATCAACTACCTCACGAAGAAGGCTAATCTCAATCCTGACAAGCTCGAAGTGTTAGTCTATTATGCAGGTCATGGCATACCTAACGTGTCTACCAACGAGGCGTATCTGCTGCCGTGCGACGCTTCGGGCACCGACTTTGAGTTCTGCTATCAGCTCAGCAATCTGTACGCTCAGCTCGACGCTATGCCGATAAAACGTGCGGTGGTCTTCCTCGACGCTTGTTTCAGTGGCGGAACGGGCAAGGGCGACATGCTTTTCAAGGAGCGTTATGTGTATGTAAAGCCAAAGGATGCACCCACAAAGAAGAAGACAATAGTGTTCAGTGCAGCCTCTGGCGACCAAACAGCCATGCAATATACCGACCAACGCCACGGCTATTTCACCTATTTCCTTCTGAAGAACCTAAAGGAAACAAAAGGAAACATTAACTTCCTTGAGCTTTCGGAGAAGATAACCCGGCAGGTGTCGAACATGGCACTCGACAAGAACAACAAGGTGCAAACGCCACGCATACAGTTCCCTGCCACGCTGGGCGACGCTTGGAAGACGATGACATTGGTTAAGTAAATACAAAGACAAATTAAAATATGATATTTATGAAACGTTCGTTGTTATCGTTGCTCTCTGTGCTATGTTGTTGCTACATCTATGCGCAACGCACCGCGGTTGTTACAGCCACTGCCACCTACGAGGCTCCGCTAAATATGTCGCCTATAGAAGCGGAATATGAGGCGGTGCGCCATGCCCAAATCAACGCTATTGCGCGCGAGTTTGGCACTATCGTAATCAGCGAGAGCCACAACTACATGCGCGAGAACAACAGCACCAGCTCCGATGACTTCTTCTCGTATGGCGAGATGGACGTGCGTGGCGAGTGGCTTGAAACCATCGGCGACACGATATGGCAGCCCGCACGTCGCGAGGGCGGAATGGTTGTTTACGATGTGAAGCTGAGGGGAAGAATACGCGAGATAGTGTCGACACCGCCCGATGTGCACTATACGTTCATGTATAACGGCACCGACCCCAAGCTCAACCGTATGCGCAACAGTACGTTTTACGAGGGCGACCAGTTGTACTTCAACTTTAGTTCGCCGGTTGACGGCTACCTCGCCTTGTATCTTGTCGACCATAACAATAGCATGACCACGCAGCGTCTGCTGCCGTACCCCGTACAGTCGGACGGTGCCTACTTCATAAAAGCCGACACGACGTACACGTTCTTTTCAGAGCCGGATGCTGAGCCGTTTGTGAAAGATAGTATGATAGAACTGTTGTTAGGTTGCGAGTCGGATCACGACTTCAACCAGTTCTACATCATCTTCTCTCCCAACCAGTTCACCCGTGCCAACGACCATAAAACGGCTGATGTCGACTGTCGACAGTTGCCACCCTCTACCGACTATGCTTCTTTTCAGAAGTGGTTGTCGCGCAATAGACGTCGTGATAAGGATATGTTTGTGGAGAAGATAGTGGTCGCTGTTGTAAAACCATAACATTCCTCACGTGAACAAAACACATAAACGATATGATTAAACACAACTTTTCAATTCTTTTTGCAGCCTTGCTGACATGCGCAAGTAGTCATGCGCAGAGTGTTGTTGAGGTGAGCAAGAACCTTAACTATCGTCAGTCCGTCACTCCGCAGAAAATGGATAACTATCTATTCTCTACATATTATAGTAACGGAAAGACGGCATACAATCTAAAAGGTTTTGAGCTTGCTACGACTTCAAGTAAGGTGGTGAGTCTGAAGGTAAACCCTGCAGGTGCATCGTATGCCTTGCTGAGTAGCAACGACGATTCATGGTCGTTGAATATTTACGATATTAATGTTCAGCGCAAGCGTCTCTACACATTCGATAAAAAACTTAACGCCCGTGCTATCTGCTATTCGGCTGATAGCAGACTCTTGCTTGTGGCTGATGCCGATGGTCTGGTGCGTTATTATGATACGCAGGGTTATACGGTTAAGGGCGAGATGGCTCTCGGCTTTGTACCATCGGACATGGTGTCAAGCAGTAATGGCTATTTCGTGGCTGCGATTGGTAACAACGAAGTGGCGATTATCAATCAGGAACAAAAGACAATACGCACACGTATTCCTGCCACAGACGCTGTTAAGGCTGTGGCGTTCTCAAATGATGCCTCATCTATCGGCATTCTCTCCGGCAACACTATAAGCATATACAATACTTTTGATTTTAAGTTAGAAACGACGATTGCGGATGTCGACGATGCTACTTCTTTCTCGTTTCATCCCGATGGCAAGTATATGTGCGTGGCGTGTCGAGATAACACCATTGTATTCTGTAATATTTACGACCCCTCAGATCGTGGCACTATCGTTGAGCCGCGTGGCAAGGTGTCCACAGTGAAGTTCGTGAACGATGCTAAGCATCAGGTGTATCTCTCGTATAATACAGAAAAGGCGTTGTGTTATAAGATACTGAAAGGCTTGAAACCAAACTATACTCGACTAATGCGCGACGAACTGAATGCGCGTATGATGGATTGGTGTAAGCGCGGAGCGGACGAGACCGACGAGCAGTATAACGAGCGTGTGAACGAAGAGACAAAGAAACGGCAGAAGCGTGTCTTTGCTAACGAGATATCTACGAGCTTGGCTGGTGATATTATCTCGCACACTACAGTTTCTCTGGGCAGATACAACACCGTAAACCAAAGCCTTGAGCTCAAACTCGATAATATGCAGTCGGTGTACATTGAGGTGCCACAGAACGAACTCCCCGACTTCGCCGATGCCGGCAATTTAGAGTTCTGCGATGTGCAATACGGCATCACCAAGAACGACTCTTTCGAGGTGATATTCGCTAAGGTGCGTAACAAAGCTACGGGTAAGGAGTACATCTTCGACAACCTCGAACAGCAGTCGCTCGACTTTCTCGCCACCGACGACAACTTCGTGTCGCTCGAACTCATACAGCAGGCTAATCGTGAGGATATAGTGTTGCAGCGTATCAAAAAGGATGTCGTAGAAGAAGCAAAGAACAAACAGCTCATCTCCGACCATACCAATATTAATGTAAACACTCGTGTCGTGTCGGATGTCAACGCTGCTGGCGAACGCATCAACAACTATTGCGTGGAGTTCGACTATTCGGTTGCGGCGCAGTACTCCGCTCGTGAGGATTTCGCACCTGGAAAGTATCGCATAGAAGAGTCGAATGCCGCGAAGTCTACGCTCGACATTATCACAAAGGCGTTCAGCGGAGATTTTGCACAATATATAGTGCCCGGAAAGAAGTTGGTGGTAAGCATCACTGGCTCGGCTGACGCTATACCTATTGTTGGCACCATTGCTTACGATGGACGCTATGGCGAGTTCACAAACGAACCTTATTGGCTTGATGCCAACCTCAGCAATATCACCGTCACCAAGGCAAGCGGCATACGCACCAACGAGCAGCTCGCCTTTATGCGTGCGCAGGCTGTTGGCGCTTACCTCAAAGCGAATATGACATCGCTCTCCGCTATGCAGGTTGAGCCACGTTATAATATAGTCGTTGCCGACGGCAAGGGCGGTGAGTATCGTCGCATCAAGGTTAGCTTCGTGTTTGTCGACGCTATGAAGTAGAAACTTTATGATATAACTAAATGATATTTTAAAATAACTAATAAAAAACAAAAACAACTATGAGAAAGATCTTCTTTATGCTTGCCCTCGCATTGGCTTCGACGGCAGCAATGGCACAGAGTACACGCATCATTAAGGGTGCGGTTGTTGATAAGAATGGCAATCCGTTGCCTGGTGCAACGGTTGAGGCTACTAACGGCGCGGAGAGCACAACGGTTGATGCGGACGGAACATTCAGTCTTGAGGTGTCGCGTTGGCTGAATACCGCAACGGCAAGATATGCTGGTATGCGCACAAAGACGTTGAAGGTGCAGGATGGGGATATGGTGTTCCGCCTGTCGCCAAAAAATGGGAAACACTGGTTTGTGAATGTTGTTTCTGGAGTTGTAACTGTAGTTGAGGATAGTAAGGATGGCTATGGGAGTAAGACGACTTATTCTTTAGGTTTTATGGGTGGTTTTCTCGGTAAGAACTGGGGTGGTTATACTAAGTTATTGTGGGTCCCAGATTACGAAGCAGCAGTGCCTACTGTGACGATTGGTGCCACGAAGCGTGTGTTTTCGTTCATGCACGCTTATGCTGGTGTAGGATATGGTAAGGTCAATTTAGATGATGAATATTATGATGAATCATGGAGTGAAGATGCAATGGCATTTGATTTGGGTGCTATATTCCGCGTGAAGAATCATATTTCAGCAAATGTCGGAATAAGCTGTGTTACCAATTTTGATAACACTAGCTTCTATTTTTCTGCAGGCGTAGGTTACGTCTTCTGATGTTGCGTCGGTCGTTACGAGCATCTGCGTCGGTCGTTACGAGCATCCGCGTCGGTCGATACGTATGTCTGCGTCGGTCGATACGGATGGTGAAAATAAAGCGAAAGCGGAGGTTAATGCCTCCGCTTTCGTTGTTTTATATAGGGTGTTTGGTTGGTGTGCTTATTGTTTGGTTGGTGCAGCGGAGACCGCTGCACCCCCTTTGGCTTGTATTGACTGTTTGGTTGGTGCAGCGGAGACCGCTGCACCCCCTGATGTGTGTGCTTATTGCTTGGTTGGTGCAGCGGAGACCGCTGCACCCCCTTTGGTTTGTATAGGTTGCTTGGTTGGTGCAGCGGAGACCGCTGCACCCCCTGATGGGTGTGCTTATTGCTTGGTTGGTGCGTGGGTTGTTTCCCACAGATTTCACACTCTAAGTTAGTATATAAAAACTCCCACAGAATACGCAGAGCACACAGAACCTTCTTACTAAAAGTCTCTGTGTAAATCTGTGAAATCCGTGGGAGAATTTCTCAGCAAGAAGGTTCTGTGTGTTCTGTGAAATCTGTGGGAGATTATCTCAGTGTGTGCGTGGGTATGGCAGGGATGCCATACCCTCCTATGTTAGCCGAGCACTTCGATAGCCTTTAAGTTGGTATATAAAATCTCCCACAGAATGCGCAGAGCACACAGAATCTTCTTACTAAAAGTCTCTGTGTAAATCTGCGAAATCTGTGGAAGTCTCTTCCCAGCAGAAGGTTCTGTGTGTTCCGCGAATTCTGTGGGAGCCTCTTCTCGCTAAGAGTCTCTGTGTAAATCTGCGAAATCTGTGGGAGAATTTCTCAGCAAGAAGGTTCTGTGTGTTCTGCGAATTCTGTGGGAGCCTCTTCTCACTAAGAGTTCTGTGTAAATCTGTGAAATCCGTGGGAGAATTTCTCAGCAGAAGGTTCTGTGTGTTCCGCGAATTCCGTGGGAGTCTCTTCTCGCTAAGAGTCTCTGTGTAAATCTGTGAAATCCGTGGGAGCCTCTTCCCAGCAGAAGGTTCTGTGTGTTCCGCGAATTCTGTGGGAGATTATCTCAGTGGGTGCGTGGGTATGGCAGGGATGCCATACCCTCCTATGTTAGCCCAGCACTTCGATAGCCTTGCGCAGACGCTTGAGTGTTTCCTCCTTGCCGAGGAACGCCGAGATGTCGAACATACCCGGACCCTTACCGATGCCTACGAGAGTGAGGCGGAAGGCGTTCATCACGTCGCCGAGCTTGTAGCCCTTCTCCTCAACCCACTTCATCACTACCGGCTCCTGACCCTCTACCGAGAAGTCGTCGATGCCTTCGAGCACGTCTGCTAACTCGCCCATCACCTTGGCTGAGTCTGCCTTCCAACGCTTCTTGACGGTCTTTTCGTCGTACTCCGTCGGAGCGATGAAGAAGAACGAGCAGAGAGGCCACAGCTCCTTCACGAAGTTGACGCGGTCCTTCATCATAGCCACTACCTTAGTGATGCGCTCCATCGACTCGTCAACACCGTTGTTGGCTACGATGGGTGCGAAGAGGTTAGCCACCTCCTCGTTCGACTTCTTCAGCATATACTCGTGGTTGAACCAGATACCCTTCTGATAGTCGAAGCGTGCGCCAGCCTTCGAGCACTTGTGTATATCGAACGCCTGCACAAGTTCGTCGAGCGTGAAGAGCTCCTGCTCTGTGCCAGGGTTCCAGCCAAGCAGCGCGAGGAAGTTGACAACGGCTTCGGGGAAGTAGCCGCTCTCGCGGTAGCCCGAAGAAACGTCGCCCGTCTTCGGGTCGTGCCATTCGAGTGGGAACACGGGGAAGCCAAGGCGGTCGCCGTCGCGCTTAGAGAGTTTGCCCTTGCCCTCGGGCTTCAAGAGCAGCGGCAGGTGAGCGAAGGTAGGCATGGTGTCCTCCCATCCGAATGCGCGGTAGAGCAGCACGTGAAGCGGTGCGCTCGGCAGCCACTCCTCACCACGGATTACGTGCGTTATCTCCATGAGGTGGTCGTCGACGATGTTAGCCAAGTGGTATGTAGGCAGCTCGTCGGCACTCTTGTAGAGCACCTTGTCGTCGAGGATGTCGCTCTTGATGACGACGTGTCCGCGTATCATGTCGTCGATGTGCACCTCGATGCCCGGCTCCACCTTGAAGCGTACTACGTACTGCTCGCCGTCGGCGATGCGACGCTCCACTTCCTCCTTCGGCAGAGTGAGCGAGTTGGTCATCTCGCAGCGTGTGTGCGCGTCGTACTGGAAGTTCTGAATCTCGGCACGCTTAGCCTCAAGCTGCTCGGGTGTGTCGAAGGCGATGTAAGCCTTGTCGGCAGCCAAGAGTTGGTCTACATATTTCTTATATATGCTGCGACGCTCGCTCTGGCGGTACGGACCATGTTCGCCACCGAAGCTCACGCCCTCGTCGAACTTGATGCCGAGCCAACGGAACGACTCGATGATATACTCTTCGGCACCCGGCACGAAGCGGTTGGAGTCGGTGTCCTCGATGCGGAAAACGAGGTCGCCGCCGTGCTGACGTGCGAAGAGATAGTTGTACAATGCTGTGCGGACGCCACCGATATGCAGCGCTCCCGTAGGACTTGGTGCGAAGCGCACCCTCACTTTTCTATCTGACATATTTGTTTTGTTGTTTTTATTTTCGATGCAAAGGTAGTGCAATTATTTCGTATTTTGTGATTTTTTTTGTAATATTGCACTCGAAACCTATAAGAACCCCCTTAGGATGCCATACCCTCCTAAGAACAAAACACCTAAAAGTTATGAATAGATATAATCAATGGAAAAATTTTTCGTGGCGCAGCTTGCTCGTGCGTGTGCTGCTCGTCGTTGTGACGGTGGCACTGATAGTGTGGGCGTTGCCACATAATGAGCGTCAGCGTTATAAGTACGACGTGGGTAAGCCGTGGATGTACGGCTCGTTCATCGCGAAGTTCGACTTCCCGGTGTATAAGACCGATGCTACGATTAAGGCGCAGGAAGACTCGCTGCTCGAAACCTTCCAGCCGTACTATAATTATGACAAGACGGTGGAGGCGAAGATGGTGAAGCGCTTTGTTGACGACTATCGTAATGGCATCCCAGGTTTGCCACCGGCGTACGTGAAGGTGATATCCAACCGCTTACACATGCTCTATCAGCGTGGCATCATGGACACACCGGCGTACAACGAGATATATCGCGACTCTACCACCGAGGTGCGCATCGTCAGCGGCAATAAGGCGCAGAGCATACGCTTGTCGGAGTTCTACTCTACGCTCTCTGCCTACGAGCAGCTCTTCACCGACGACGTGATTGCGCAGCAACGCCCCCTCTTGCAGCGTTGTAACCTTAACAACTATATCGAGCCGAACCTTGTGTACGACAAGAGTCGCTCGGAGACCGAGCGCAACGACCTCCTCTCATCGATACCGCCAGCAAGCGGAATGGTGATGAGCGGACAGAAGGTGATCGACCGTGGCGACATCGTCGACGAATACACCTTCCGTGTGCTCAACTCGTTTGAGCGCGAGATGCAACGACGCAGCGCGTCGCAGAGCGAGCAGATAGTGATGCTCATCGGACAGATAGTGTTTGTGGCGCTCCTCGTCACGCTCTTCACCATCTATCTCGGACTGTTCCGACGCGACTACTTCGGCAAGCCGCGCTCCATCGCCATGCTCTACACGCTCATCACGCTCTTCCCGGTGCTTGTGTCGCTCATGGTGAGCCACAACTTCCTCAGCGTCTACATCCTGCCGCTGGCTATGGCACCAATGTTCGTGCGTGTGTTTATGGACTCGCGCACGGCGTTCGTCTGCCACGTCACGATGGTGCTCATCTGTACCGCTGCCGTGCGCTATCAGTATGAGTTTATCATCATTCAGCTCGTAGCCGGACTCGTGGCTATCTACTCGCTGCGCGAGCTGACACGCCGTGCGCAGGTGTTCAAGACGGGTTTGCTTGTGGCTGTGGGCAGTGCGCTGGTGTATATGGCGATGCAGATGATGCAGAGCAACGACCTCTCGCTCATCGACACCGATATGTACTACCACTTTGCTGTGAACGGTGTGTTCCTCCTGCTCTGCTATCCGCTTATGTACATTGTGGAGAAGATGTTTGGCTTCGTGTCGAGCGTCACGCTCTTCGAGCTGTCTAACACCAACCGCGGACTGCTGCGCGACCTCTCGGAGGTGGCTCCCGGCACGTTCCAGCACTCTATCACCGTGGGCAACCTCGCAGCAGAGATAGCCAATAAGATAGGCGCCAACTCGCTCCTCGTGCGTACCGGTGCCCTGTATCACGACATAGGTAAGATGGAGGACCCCGTCTTCTTCACCGAGAACCAGGCGGGTGTCAATCCGCACGACAAGATGTCGTACATCGAGAGTGCGCGCATCGTGATGCGCCACGTCACCGAGGGCGTGCGCATGGCTGAGAAAGCAAACCTCCCGACGTTCATCCGCGACTTCATCCTCACCCACCACGGACGCGGCGTGACGAAGTATTTCTATATAAAGTATCAGAACGAACATCCCGACCAAGAGGTGGATATAACGCAGTTCCAGTACCCTGGTCCTAACCCGTTCACACGCGAGCAGGCCATCCTTATGATTGCTGATGGCGTTGAGGCTGCTTCGCGCTCACTCGTGGAGTACACGGAGGAGAGCATCTCTACGCTCGTCAACCGCATCATCGACAGCGATGTCGACGAGGGCTTCTTCAAGGAGTGTCCTATCACGTTCCGCGACCTCGCCCTCGCCAAGCTCGTGCTCATCGAGCGTCTCAAGTCGATTTATCACACCCGCATCTCTTACCCCGAAGCAAAAGGGTAACTTTAGGAGGGTATGGCATCCCTGCCATACCCTCCTACGGGGGTGCAGCAGTCTCTGCTGCACCAACCAATCTGCACCAACCAATCTAACCATACCCTCCTAAATATTTTTGTGCGAAATGTGCTGTAATTCAATAAAAAGCAGTAACTTTGCAGCGTACTATAAACCAATGTGTAATAACGAATTACATCTACAACCACTCTGTAATAACTAAAATTACATTATAAACCAATCTACAATGAAAAGAATTACTTTGTTCTTTATCGCACTCTTTGCGTGCCTCTTCGTGGGCGTGCAGAGCATGAGTGCTGCTACCTCAAAGAAGGCGGCTCCTAAGACACCAGAGTTCGTAACATCGGGCGATGGCGGTACTTACTATTACGTTAAGTTCCTGCGTAACGAGAAGGTGATGTCGGTAAGCTCTGACAACTGCATCCGCCTCTACGCAGGCAGCGGCGAAAGCTCACAGCAGTGGCGTCTCGTCGGTTCGCAGAACAACTTCCAGTTCCAGAACAAGGACGGACAGTACATCGTGGTTAGCTCGCAGAGTGCTGCCGCAACAGATGGCGGTGCTGCTAACCCTAACCCGTTGCGTCCGAGCACATCACAGCAGCCTGGCGGTTTCAAGCTTCAGGTGGCTCCGAACACAGACAACGGCACAGGTTGGGAGATTGTAGCCAACTCTAAGTCGGGCAACAACGTCGTGAACCTTTGGGGCGACCCGGGCAACGGCAACTCGATCGGCTTCTGGAGGACCAACGACCAGAACAACGTCGTTGTGTTCGTGAAGCCAGACTCAGATCTCGGCGCAGCCGACTACAAGACTGTAGGCTCAATGACATTCAAGCCCGAGAACAAGCTCACACTCTGGTACACAGAGCCGGCTACAACCGCAAAGCTCTACAGTGGTGGTCAGGGCTACTCTAACTGGATGGAGTACGCATTGCCTATAGGTGACGGACAGTTCGGTGCTTGCCTCTTCGGTGGCGTGTACAGAGACGAGATTCAGTTCAACGAGAAGACTCTCTGGAGCGGCACACCAGCACGCTCTTCGCAGGGCGGCAAGGGCTATGGCAAGTACGAGAACTTCGGTTCTATCTACGCTAAGGACCTCAGCGGCGAGTTCGGTCTTACCACCGACAAGGCAGCTTCAAACTATGTACGCTTGCTCGACCTCACCACAGCTACAGGCAAGACAATGTTCAAGTCGGCAGCCGGCGTTGAGTACACACGCGAGTACATCGCTTCCAACCCTGCACGCGTCGTAGTGGCTCACTACACAGCAAGCAAGGGCGGCAAGCTCAGCTTCCGCTTTACAATGGCTGCAGGCTCAATCACAGCCGACCCGACATACGCTAACGGTGAGGGCACATTCAGCGGCAAGCTCGAGACTATCAGCTACAACGCACGCATGAAGGTAGTGCCGGTAGGTGGTACAATGACTACCGACGACGAAGGTATCGAGGTTATCGGTGCTGACGAAATCATGGTTGTGCTCGGTGGTGGCACCGACTTCGATGCTTACGAGAGCACATATACAAAGAACACATCGGCTTTGGCTCAGACCATTTCTGACCGCGTGGCAGCAGCAGCTGCTAAGTCATGGGCAGACCTCTACGCAGAGCACGTAGCCGACTATCAGAGCTTCTTCAACCGTTGCGAGTTCGACCTCGCTGGTACCAAGAACGAGATGACGACCAACAGTCTCATCGACTCATACAACAGTGGTCGTGGCGCAGACGCTCTCATGCTCGAGCAGCTCTACTTCGCTTATGGTCGCTACCTCGAAATCTCTTCTTCACGCGGTGTCGACTCTCCGTCGAACCTTCAGGGTATCTGGAACAATATCAACGGCGTGGCTTGGAACTCGGATATCCACTCGAACATCAACGTACAGATGAACTACTGGCCGGCTGAGCCTACAAACCTCAGCGAGATGCACCTGCCGTTCCTCAACTACATCTGGGCGATGGCAGAGAAGCAGCCACAGTGGAAGCAGTGGGCTAAGCTGCAGGGTCAGGATCGCGGCTGGACTTGCTTCACAGAGAACAACATCTTCGGCGGTGTGAGCGCATTCAAGAACAACTACGTTATCGCCAACGCTTGGTACGCTACACACCTCTGGCAGCACTACCGCTACACACTCGACCGCGAGTACTTGAAGCGCGTGTTCCCGGCAATGCTCTCAGCATCGCAGTTCTGGATGGACCGCCTCAAGCTGGCTTCAGACGGCACATACGTGTGTCCGAACGAGTGGTCGCCAGAGCACGGACCAGAGTCGGAGGACGGCGTTGCTCACGCACAGCAGCTCGTTTACGACCTCTTCAGCAACACTCTTGAGGCTATCGACGTGCTCGGCGACGACGCTGAGGTGTCGGCTACCGACCTCACTATGCTCAAGGACCGCTTCTCTAAGCTCGACAAGGGTCTTGCTACAGAGACGTACACAGGCTACTTCGGTTCGGCTATACCTACCGGCACAAAGATTCTGCGCGAGTGGAAGTACAGCTCATACACAAGAGGTGAGAACGGTCACCGCCACATGTCGCACCTTATGTGTCTCTATCCGTTCTCGCAGATTGAGCCGGGCACAGAGCTGTTCGACGCAGCAGTCAACTCAATGAAGCTCCGCGGTGACGGTGCTACAGGCTGGTCAATGGGTTGGAAGATGAACCTCTGGGCACGCGCCCTCGACGGCGACCACGCTCGCACAATCCTCAACAACGCCCTCGCTCACAGCAACGGTGGCGCAGGCGTATTCTACAACCTCTTCGACTCGCACGCTCCGTTCCAGATCGACGGCAACTTCGGTGCTTGCGCCGGTATCGCTGAGATGATCATGCAGAGCAACTCTGGTCTTATCCGCATCCTGCCGGCTCTCCCGTCAGCTTGGACAGAGGGACACATGCACGGCATGAAGGCTGTAGGCGACGTAACCGTAAGCATCGACTGGAAGAACGGCGAGGCTACACGCGTCACACTCACCAACAACCAGGGACAGACAATGCGCGTTCACTACAAGAACCTCGATAAGGCTAAGATTTACGTAGACAACGAGCTGAAGGAAGTGGCTGTTGTGGACAACGTAGCTACACTCACCGGTGCTAACGGCTCGGTAGTAGTGCTCGACTTCGACGGCTCGTTCATTCCGGATGGCATCAACGCAGTGAAGACCGATGTTGCACGCGACGGCTACATGTACAACGTAAGCGGTCAGCGCGTAAACGATACATACAAAGGCATCGTCATCAAGAATGGCAAGAAGATGCTGAAGAAATAAATACTCTTAAGAGGGTGTGTCAGCGACACACCCTCTTTTTTTTATGATACACGCAACAACAACAATGTTGCCGTAGCGTGGTAATAATGCGACAGTTTTTGCATTGTTATTACCAAATCAATCCCGGGGTAGTTAAAATATTTGTAAAATGTGCAAAAAATCCCCCCCCCCCGTACGCAAAAATCTGTGCTTCTTTTGATTGTTTATCGTGTTTTTTTGATAATTTTGCGGATTAAAAGAGTGTAAAAAATATAATATTTACAACGCAGGTACGGCATAAGTATTTCATAGCTATAGTATGACAGACATAACGATGACATTGGATGGCGGTGAACTCCCGATGCAGATGGACAGAGTGAACGAAATTCTCAACTCTGCGGAGATTGGTATTTATAGGATTATTCTGCACAAAGGCGAGCATCCACGGCTTCAAGGTTCAGCAAAGTTGCGCGAGCTGTTAGGCGTAGACAAAGACTGTCACTTTACAGAGGAAGAGTTCTACGACTATTGGTATTCGCATATTGCTTCGGCAGATGTTTTGTCGAAGGGAACGTCGCTTGATGATATTTTCGATCATGATCATTTTGAGAGTATATACCGCTGGGACCACCCTACGTTGGGTTTGCGCTATGCACGTTGTGGCGGTGTGATATCGGTGAAGGAGGATGGCACACGCGTTATGGAGGGCTATCACCAGGACTTTACTGAGCACATGGAACGCACCATGCAGGACGAACTTGTTGTGAAGTCGTTAGCCAATATCTACTCCTGCTTGTTCTACGTCGATTTGGATACCGAACAATACACGTCGTACGTCAACACGCTACACGTCATCACGAAGTATATGCCGCGTACGGGCAATGTTCGCGATGCTATAAAAGTGTTCAACGAGCAGCTCTGCAAGCCCTGCGACCGTTCGGCGTTAGAGGAGTTTAACGACCTCTCCACCATAAACGAGCGATTGCGATACAACAGCGTTGCACGTATCCAATTCCAGAGCACCATCTACGACTGGTTGCGCTTAGAGTTCATCGTCTGCGACCGCCATAGCGACGGCAGGGTGAAGAGCATGGTGGTATCCGTGAAGGATGTCTCCGAGATGAAAGAGAGGGAGCGCGAACGCATAGAAGAGCTGAAACAGAACATTCGCGCCAACCGCTCGAAGACACAGATGTTGCAGAATATGACTCACGAGATACGTACTCCGCTCAACGCCATGTTCGGTTTCTCGCAGCTGCTCTGTATGCCCGACGGTTACGTGTCGGAGACGCAGAAGCACGAGTACTTCAACTATATATTCAACAGTTTCAACATGCTCTCGATGCTCATCGACGACGTGTTGGACGTAGCCGATGCCGAGCACGGTAACTATCGCGTGGAGAAAGGACGCTTCGCCGTGAACGAGGTGTGTCGCAATGCGATACTCATGGCAGATATGCGCCGCTGCGCCAACGTCAATATGTATTTCACGTCGGACGTGGCAGACGATTACTTCATCGAGTCGGACAGCAGACGCATACAGCAAGTGCTTGTCAACTTCCTCACCAACGCCTGCAAACACACCACACAAGGCGAGATACATCTGCACCTCTCCACCACAGAAAACCCCGGCAGACTCACCTTCTCCGTGACCGACACCGGCACGGGCATACCGCCGGAGATGGCGAAGGACATCTTCGAGCGATATAAGAAGGCGGACGGCAACGTGCAAGGCTCCGGACTCGGACTGCACATCTGCAGCATCATAGCCGACCGACTCGGTGCCGAGGTGAAGCTCGACCAGACATACACTCAGGGGGCGCGCTTCCTTTTCATTCTTTAAATATAAACTCTTAATACTGAGAACACGACATTGATAAGCAATCTCCTAACAGCTGGATACCAGTATCCTGATGGACACTCGGTAGACTTTTACGGAGTGGAAGTAGTTAAGTTCTACGTGCAACGCTTCCTTCTATATTTCTCAGACTATGCAATACACATCCGTGTGTTGTATGGTATGATATTGCTCTGCATATTTACGCTTATCATACTCTTTGTTCTTTTCTTTTTGAAAATCAGACGCAACAACCGCGATCGGTGTGCGTTCGATGTTGCACGCACCGACCTCTACGATGGCTTCTACCATGTGCTCACCTCCGACACCATGTCTAACTACGAGGATGTGGAGATAGCCTGCAACGCTACGCTCGACAACATCAAGAAGAAGTATCGCCCCGAAATACTCTCCCGACTCATTTCCGAGATTTGCATGGATTTGAGTCGTGAGCTGCCAAGCATACCTAACGCCGAAACACTCTGTGCGCTCACCGGCGTTAAGACTTATTATGAGCGCAATCTTGCCACAGGACATCTCGTATTGCAAACTCTGCAAAACGTGGTGAATATGCACATCTGTGTGAGCGAGGGACTCCTCGCCGTCTACATCAACCATTACAGCGACAATGTGCGACAAATGGCGCGCATGTGTCACGTCATATCATCACAAGCCGACCCTTACCACTACTTCCTCAGCGACCTTGAGAACGAGCATGGCGTGTGGCGTCTGATGATGCTCCACCGCCTCTTTGCATGGCTTTGGGCTAACGACCGGCAGATGCCGCAGTTCCTCATACTCTCCGAGAATATAAAGAACGAGGAGTCGGTGCGCTTTCTGATTGAAGAGGTGGCTTACTGGGGCAGCGAGCACGAGAAGGCAGAACTGCATACGCTCTTCCTCTCGCCCAACTACACCTACCGCACAGCGGCACTGCACGCTGTAGCACTTCTGCACGACGCGTCGCAAGAGCAGGCAGCACTCGACTCCTACGACCAGCAACCCGAGCCAGTGCGACAGGAAGTTCTGCGCGTAGTGGCAGCTATCAACTCGGGTAAGCACGTCGACTTCTTCGTACACGCCTATCGCACATCATCGTCGAAGGAGACACGCGAGGTGGCACTCGCCTGCCTCTACTCCTATGGCAGTGCCGGTAGATACGCCTTCGAGGAGTTGCGTGGCGAAGTGCTTGAGAGCAAAACCGACCGTGTGCTGCTCGATCAGATTGACGCAATGGCTATTATCAACCAAATGAGGATGCTTTAAAACTATGTGGGAGTTCTTACTATATTTCTTTGGCTATATCATCCTGGCATACTCAATGCTGCTCATCACAACGTATGTCATGCTACTCGTCTTCGCCTACCGCTATAGCACGGGCTATAAGCGTTGGTCGGACGACTATATACGCAACATGGTGCAGAGCGCACCCTACGTGCCGAGCATCTCTATCGTGGCTCCTGCCTACAACGAGGAGAAGACCATCGTCGACAACGTGCGCTCGCTGCTCAACATGGACTATCCGAAGTTCGAGGTGTGCATCGTCAACGACGGCAGTAAAGATAAGACTCTTGAACTGCTCATCAACACCTTCGACCTTGTGGAGGTGCCGTTCGACTACGTGCAGAAGGTGCATTGCGCACCATTCAAGCGTCTGCTCCGCTCTACCAACCCCGACTACGCCAAGCTCGTAGTGGTGGACAAGGTGAACGGCGGAACAAAAGCCGATGCCGTGAACGCCGGACTGAACGTGATCTCTACGCCGTATTTCATCAACACTGACGTAGATTGTATCCTCTCGAAGGATGCCATGTATCAGTGTATCTTCCCCGTCATCATGGACGAGACAATCATCGCCGTGTCGGGAACGATGTCTATGAGCAACGGCTCAACGCTGCACGACGGTAAACTCGTCGATATACGTCCGTCGAGTCGCCCCGTACCGCTCTTCCAGGACTTAGAGTACAAACGCTCGTTCCTCGTCGGCAAGATGGGATGGAGCAAGATCAACGCTATGAACAACGTGTCGGGCGGTTACGGACTCTTCTCTACAGAGGTGGTCATCAACGCCGGCGGCTATAGCAGCTCGTCGTTCGCCGAGGATATGGATATGATTACGCGAATGATAGCCTACTGCTGCGACTTCAACCGCAAGTATCGTGTGGTACAAATCCCGCACACGTGCTGCTGGACCGAGGGACCCTCGACCTTGCACATGCTCTATCGTCAGCGCACACGTTGGGGACGCGGACTGATACAGACCATGTGGGAGCACCGCCGACTGCTCTTCAACCCGAAGTACAAGCGTCTCGGACTCATCACGATGTCCTACACGTTCCTCTTCGAGTTCCTCGCACCGATTATAGAGTTCTGCGGAACGCTTATGATACTATACCTCGCCTTTACTGGCGGTGTCAACTGGAGCACGTTCTTCGTGACCTACTTCGCCATATACGTCTTCAGCTTCATGCTCTCGGCGTTCGTGGTGTTCTACGACTATCTGCTCGGCTGCTCCTACACCAGCGTGCGCAGCTATCTGAAGCTGCTGTTGGCGGCAGCGTTAGAGCCGATTGTTTATCATCCGATAATCGTGGTATGCTCGTTAGTGGGCTACTTCAAGTACATAACACGCCAGAAAGCCGTGTGGGTGTCTATGGAACGAACCGGTGTGAAGCACGCTACTGTGCCAGCTGGTGGCAGTCAGCCAGCTCAACAGTCGGCACCGCAACCAAATGCAAACCAATCGAACTGATTATTATGAGATACAAAATACTGATCATAACAATACTCTTCTCGGCTGTTCTGACCTCTACGGCGCAGAATACGCAGAACCGCGAGCATCTCAGTCGTAAGTACACGCCTGCCAAGGAGGGTCTGCCTGCCTACTACGAGCAGCAGGCACGCGCTCTGTTCAAGAGCGGGAAGTGGGCTGAAGGACGCAAGATGGTGGAGGAGGGCTACGACAAGTATGGCTCGCTCTCTGCCTACAACGAACTGTTGGGCACCTATTGGTTCCACTTCAAGGATTACGACAAGGCACGCTTCTACTTCATACGTTCTATAAAAGACGACAATGCCAACCTGCAGTCGAAGACAATGCTCATGCGATTGGAGGAACTGACGAAGCACTATAGCACGGCGATTGTCTACTGCAACGAACTCTTGGAGGCTGCACCCTACGACTTCACGCTCTGGAAGAAGAAAATAGAACTCTACCGACTCGACGGAAACACCGTGGAAGCAACACGTCTGCTGCAACGACTCGCCGAGATATACCCCGACAGAGTGGAGGTGAAGAAGGAGATGGCGTGGGACTATGACCAACGCTATCGCAAGCTGGTCAAGACAAACAACCTCGTAGGACAGGAGGAGGCACTGCGCAAACTGATCGAAATGTCCCCCAAGAACGCCGAATACCAAATGGCACTCTGCAATCTGCTGCTGAAGACAGGACGCTTGGAGCAAGCTGCCGAGCAGGCAGGACACGCCGCAACGCAGGTGAAGCAGCCACTGCCGTTCGTCGAGAAGAAGGCAAGCATACTCGGCGATATGACGCGCTACAGCGAAGCGTTGTCGTACATCAGTATGTCGGAGCGCACACTCTCGGGCGTGCGAGGCGCACAAATCAATCGGCTGAAGACCAAACTGGAGGAGGAACGAGCACGCTATGCGGCTCAGAACGACCCATACACCGCATACGCACGCCTCTATGAGAAGAACCATTCGGAGGAAGCACTCACCTATCTGCTCAATACGTCGATGAGCCGAGGCTACCTCGATGATGCGCTGATGTACATCCGCGAGGCTCGCCGTCGACGTGGCGACACGCAAAACCTGCTCTTCCGCGAGTACACCGTGCAACGCCGATTGGGCAACAAGCGCGCTGCCATTGTGCTGTTAGAGCGTATTCACAATATGTACCCGAGCAATCAGGAGGTGAGCGAAGAGCTCTGCGCTATACGCTTGGAGGAGGTGCGCCGACAGATGGATCTGAACAAGTACGAAGAGGTGATACCGATGTTGGAGAAGTTGCAAACATTCAGTGTCGACCAAGAGACAAAGACCGCTATCGAACGTCGTCTCCTCACATGCTACATACAAACAGGTAAACGACAGAAGGCACTCAACCAGTTGGAGAAGTCCTACAGCGACCCTGCGAAGCGTGCGGCTATGTACGAGGAGATCGTGACACCGTATATCAAACAGCTCATGGCTGAGGGCAGACTGCGCCAGGCTGAGGCTGAGATAATAAAGGTGCTGAACAACGAGAACCCTTCTTCCGACATCTTGCGTATGGGTATAACCACTGCGCTACTGCTGAAGAAGAACAACGATGCTGTGACGCTTGTGGAGTGGGGACGCAAACGCTATCCCAACGACCCGTTCTTTGTGCTGAAGGAAGCGCAACTGAAGGCAAGCGTAGGCGACTACGAAGCGGCACTGCAGCAGCTACGTCCGATGGTAGACGAGTACATCGGCGACTCGGTTGTTGTCGGTGCGTACGCAGGATGTTGCGAGGCGTTTGCCATGAAATACATGGAGGAGAAACGCTATGATGAAGCCATGCAGCTCATAGACGAAGCCATGGTCTACTATCCCAATAATAAGCAGCTCATACTCGCTAAAGCTACTATATACGAGAAGCAGAAAGACTGGAAGAAAGCCATTGAGCAGTATCAGCTATATCATCCTTCGCCCTACGAGCTCGACGAGTACAACAATCGTATGACAATGCTCAGACGACGTGCCATGTACAACGCTGTGGTCATCGACTACCAGCGAGCACGTCCGGCAAAGGAAGACAACATCAGCTCGAAGGCATTCCTCTCATACTCGCGCTACGCTAAGCGCAACGCCTACACCGTCAGCGTGGGATATGCCGGTCGCGACGGTGCAACGAAGGTTGCTAACGGAGGCGACGAAGGTGGAAGCGGAGTGCAGTTGGGCGGCGAGTGGGAACACGAGTGGGACGACAAGCTAAGCACAACAGCAATAGTTAGTTGGGCTAACAAGTTCTTCCCGAAGATACGTGCCGAGCTCAACGGCACCTACCTGCTGCCATACGAACTGACTGCAAAGGGCAGCTTGTCGTATCGACTCATCGGTGGCGATAAGAACACATCGCTATTGAGCCTGGGCGTGGGGGCTACAAAGCCTATCAACATCTTTGAGGTTGGTGCCGACTTGCGCACGTTTATAATGCTTGGCGAGAAGTCAGCCAGCTTCGACGGGCACTTCTTCGTCAACGGCAGCGTGATAGCTAAGTGCTACCCCATCGAGGGAAGCAAGACAAACTTGTTCCTGACGTGCAGTGTGGGTAACGCACCGGAAGTGTCGCTCATCGACAATTCGATGCCGATAAGGTTCAGTCAGCTCAACACGATGCTTGGCTTGGGTGGTGTCTACTCGCTCAATGCGACGCTCGACTTCGGACTCTCAGGTCAGTGGTACACCATGTCGGTGAAGTCGGACGATGCAACGGGTGTTAGCAATAGTAAGAACTATCTATATCTTAATGCAAATGTTACAATCCAT
This sequence comes from Prevotella sp., assembly GCA_052272805.1. GTDB lineage: Bacteria > Bacteroidota > Bacteroidia > Bacteroidales > Bacteroidaceae > Prevotella. The sequence goes on from DAVZJL010000026.1 coordinate 21,482, forward strand.
TTCTAAGTCATTGGCGGCACTCGTCGTGGGCGTTGTGCTCGGTGGGTGCCATAGTAATGCGCAGACAGCGCAAAGCGTAGACCCTCTATCCGAATATCATGGGTTGTACACGCCTTCTAACACGGAGGCGTTTCAGACATCCATGCACACCAATCACCCCGATTACGACTGGGGAGTGTGGGGGCATAACCTCGCAAAGCTCGTCAAGGACGAAGCCACAGACGATATGTACGCCATCGTCGACGGCAAGCGCAGCCGCAAGCAGTTCTGCTTCTCCAGCCAGTCACTATATAATAAGGTACGCGAATACGTACTCGATCAGTACGGTTGGGGCACTGCCGACTACAGCGAGCGCATCAGCATAATGCCTATGGACAACAAGACGGCGTGCACCTGCGACGATTGTACAGCCCGAGGCAACACCTCCACCAACGCAACACCTGCTGTCACGGCGTTCGTGGAGCGTTTGGCTGAGGAGTTTCCGCGCCATAAGTTCTTTACATCGGCTTATCACACAACTAATACGCCGCCCACAACGTCGCTTGCAGCCAACGTCGGAACGTTCGTGTCGAGCATAAAGCTGCCTATGCGAGTCGACTTCACAAAGACGGAGGGCTACAACGAGTTCGTGCAGAACGTGAAGGCATGGCGCAAGCAGTGCTCACGCATTTACGTGTGGGACTACGAGCGCAACTACGACGACTATCTATCGCCCTTCCCCTGCCTGCTTGCTATGCAGGCACGCTTCAGGCTCTATCGCGACTTGCAGGTGCAGGGCGTGTTCGTCAATGGTAGTGGCGACGACTACTCGGCGTTCGACGATATGCAGACCTATGTCCTCGCGCTCCTCTTGGACAATCCGGACACCGATGTGCACGAGTCGATAGCACGCTACTACCGCGAGCACTATCCGCAAACCGCCGATTTGCTCACCACATACTACTGGGGACTGGAGCAACGCGCCCGGTCGACCAACCACCTGCTGCCGCTCTATGGCTCTATGCAAGAGATGTGCGAGTCGTATCTCGATGTGCAGGAGTTTGTCAGCTTCCGTAGCCGGCTCGACAAAGCAAGCAAGCTTACTGTGGGCGACGAGCGCAAGCGCCTCAACGCACTGCTCACCGCCCTCGCCTATACGCAGCTTGAGATGTACCGCACCGGACTGCTCGCAAAGGACGGGGAGACGATTGGCGAGATGCGCGAGATACTGAAGGGACATAGCGAACTGAAAGGCATGAACAACCGCGACGAGTCGGGACACTCTATAGACGATTATTTGAAGAAATGGGAATAAACATAAGACATATAAAAGCCACTCAGCGCACAGCCCTGCGCTCTGCGTTCGGCATACTGCTCCTTGTGGCTCTGGGGTTAGTGGGCAGCAGTACGCTCACGTCGTGCCACAAACGGCTCGCACTGACCATCGTAGAAGTGGAGGACTCCGTGCGCCACTATCCCTCTGTAGTGCTCGGCGACGAACTCACGATGGTGTACGTGCTGCGCAACACGGGCGACGAGATGCTGGTGATAACCGATATACAACCGGCTTGCCCCACTATCGAGTCGGCTGCGGAGAACGTAACGACGATACCGCCAGGCGAGGAGGTGCCGATGACGTTCGTCTACCACGCCGACAAGAATATCGGACTGGCACGCCACAGCATACGCCTCTACGGCAATATCGCACCGAAAGGTGTGGCTGAACTTGTGTTCGACACGCATGTAGTGCGCCCGTCAATCGACCTATCCGACCACGAGGAGTATCATCAGAAGATGCAGCGCTCTTTAGGCGAACACCTCCTTGACGGACGCTATAGCGAGAAGGGATACTATACGGATGACCATCCGTCAAGAGAAGAAGAATAAGAATAAAAATAAAATAACAAAACAACTATAACACGTAATAATTATGAAAGAGATTGCAGGCGTTTGCTCCAATACATTCAAAATCCTGATTGTCGACGACATTCCATTAAATCTATTACTCCTCGACAAGATGCTTAAGCCGTTTGAGTTTCAGCTGGTGAAAGCCGCCAACGGACGCGAGGCACTGCACGCTATACAAGAGCGTTTGGGCACCCCGGAGGAAATAGACCTCGCCATTGTCGACCTTATGATGCCCGACATCGACGGCTACAAGGTGATAGAGGTGCTGCGCAACGGCTCTAACGACGGCGAGTTTAACATTCCGGCGCATAGCAAGGAGAAACTACCGATAGTGATTCTCTCGGGCATGAATTTCAGCGAGGACGTAAAGCGTGGTTTGGAGCTTGGTGCCAACCAGTTTGTTACAAAGCCTGTTGTCATGGCGCAGCTCTACAGCACTATCACCGAAGAATTAACAAAGAAAATACAGGCAGGTAAATTTCAATGACAGATGATTTATATTGGGTGTCGGTGTTGGGCTACGTAGTCATTACGCTGATTACCCTCATACGAGAGCGTAAGTACACACACCACAATGAAAAGGCGATGCGTGTCTTCAGGCTTCTTGTGTGTCTCTCTTTGGCGTTTTATGTCGTCGACTTCTTCTGGGGGTTGTGCTTGGTTAAGGCTATACGCTCCGATGCCGTCTACTTCGCTTTGTCGGCGTTGCTCCACGTCTTGGCTGTCGTCACCACCTTGTCATGGCTTAGCTATGTGCTGCGCTACATGAATTGTCCGCGCAGGTGTCGTCACGTCATTCAATTCGTCTTGGCTGCCCAACTGCTCTCCGAGGTGGTGTTTGTCACCGCCAACTTCTTCAGTCCGGTGATGTTCCGCATCGTCGACGGTGAGTACGTGCGTTGCAAGTATGCCCTTGTCACACCGTTCAACGTCTACTCGGTGTTTGCGGTGGTGTTGTTAGGCACGCTCTTCGCCATGATGCGCAAAGGCATACGTGCTAATGGATACACAAGATACTGGGCAGTGCTGTTCTCTTCGCTCATACCGCTACTGTTGGGCATCATGCAGGTGAAGTATTTCGCATCGCCCGTCTTCAGTATGGGCTTCATGTTGTCGGGGCTGATACTGTACGTGTTTGTTGTTACAGCTACTCGCGAGAAGCTTTATCGGAGCAAGACGAAGTTTCTGCAGAATATGAGTCACGAGATACGCACATCGCTCAATATGGTGTATGGTTTCGCGCAGTTGCTTGGTATGCCCGAGGGGTCGTGGACTGATGAGGAGCGCGAGAAGTACAACGGCTATATCAACGACAATTATCGTATGCTTGACCTGCTGCTCAACGACCTCATCGAGTACACGCAGACCAACCTGAAGACGTTCGGTGTGAGATACGAGCCGGTTGATGTGGCAAAGATATGCGATAGCACGCTGCAGTCGCTCCAGTTCGTACAGTCGCAGTCGAAGCACGTGCAACTGCAGAACGAGCTGCCCGACGGCTTCACCATAAACAGCGACGCACGACGCATACAGCAGATACTGACGCATCTGCTCTTCTACGGTGTGCAGTTCGCATCGAGCGACGAACTGCTGCTGAGTGCCAAGCTCAACGCCAGCGCACTCGAACTCGCAGTAGTAGACCCCAACAACAGCATGTCGGGAATGAAAGAGCTACCCGTGTACGTTAAGAATACGCTCTACGACACGGATGTAGACGACTTCGGAGTGCGTATAGAGTTGTGTCGTCGAATGGCATGCCTCTTGGGCGGATGCATATACATCGACACGCAGAGTAAGGACGGTGTGCGCATCGTCTTACAAATACAGAACATACTATAGTTTTTATAACATCAATTCTTTAACAATTTAATCAAGCAATTATGAAGAAAGTATTATTACTTATCATGTCTGTCATAATGCTGACAGCATGTTCGTCTGACGACGATGGCGCAGGCGTTAAGAACGATTCGCCCTCAACGCAAGTGTTTGTGATGGGGCAGGAGGTGAAGGCTAACGCGGCAGCCCCCGTTTCCTTCTTGGCAACGTATGCTCCGGCTTATTATTTCGTTCGTGTGGACAACCGTATCCCGAACATGGGAGCGTGCAAACCCAACTATTATTGGCCGCGCACTGAGCGTGGCGGTTCGGTCTTCGACGAGGGCAACAAGGGTACTGTAAACACCACTTATCCCTACTGGAAGTTCTTCGGTCAGGACGGCATCACCAAGTACGTGTACGACACTACGGGTAAGGAAGTGCAGGCTACACTCGGCGACGTGCCTTCTTACGCGTCGATGATGGCTGCCAACCAGGATTGGTCGCTGGATGTTGACGAGATTAACACCGACGATCTGCACATCATCTGGTATGTATCTAAATTTGAGAGGGGTGTTTGGCATGTCGACGGCGTACTCACATTCAAAAGTGTAGACAACATCACCGATGTGCCAGGCATCGGCAAGGATGATAAGTTGGAGGATTCTGCCGAGACTCCTTCGCTCCCCGATGACGGCAAGGGCAACATCGAGGTGGATATACATCAGCAGGAGCACAACACATGGCAGGAGATCAAGACCACGGTTCATGTGCGCGACCTCGTAGACAACGTCGTAGTGGAGATACCACTCGAGTACGAGAACATCGCTGAGTCTGACGACTTCGCTATCCGCACTTATGATGTAGAACTCGAGTCGCGTATCTATATCAACGGCACCGAGTATGCTCTCGACAGCACCAACCCCGTGAAGGTGACCATCGAGCACCGTGCCGACAAGGCTGTGTTCACCATCGTGTGCAAGGATGCCAAGTATCTGGCTGCGCTGCGCAAGGAGTTTGCCGACGGCGCGACAGTGGAGATACACACTTACCCGAAGAACCTCACACCGGAGGTGGTATGGGGCAAGCTGAAGAACTCTACGGTGAAGGTGTCGCCTGCCAATTACGAACACCTTATATTCAAGGGCGCGACGAGTGCGTCGTTGTTCACCGAGTTGGTGTTATAGTATAAAACGAAACGAGGTCGATGCGCGTGCATCGACCTCGTTTTCGTTTATGTTTGTATGTTTGTTTAGAACGTGATGTTCACACCGGCTGCAAGCGTATTGTTGCTACGAGTGTAGTCGGAGTTGTACGTATTAGACACGCCGGGAGCGAGAGTCGCGGTCTCCGAAGTCTTCACGTGGTTGTAGAAGGTGTGGAAGTAAGCCACGGAGAAGTCGAGCTTCTTAGTGATGTGGTACACGCCACCCAAGGCAACAGAGTTAGAACCTACTACGAACGACTTGTCGTCCATATACTTGTCTGTCAAGCCGTAGTTGGTGTTCTGCCAACCGGTGCTGACCGTAATCTTCTTTGTTACGTCATACTCAACGCCGGCGTTGAACTCCAGTGTGCCGCGCTTCTTGAGCAGCTTGTTGCGGTTGTTGTACGAAGTGGCGTTGTAGTCGTCGAACCAGTGGAAACCCACGTTGATGCGCAGCTCGTCGATGGGGCTGTAGCCCACGCCTACGGTGAGCAGCGACGGGATGTCGCCAGCAACCTTCTTGCCGTCAGCGTACTCGCCGAGAGCCTCGTTAATCTTCGAGTCGAACTGCTGCTTCAGTCCAGCTGTCGTAGCCATAACTTTCTCGTTGGTGAGCACTGCCTGAGAAGTCTGCTCGGCCTTTATCATAGCCTGCTCCTGTGGCATACCGGCAGCCATGAATGTGCCGGTGAAGAGCTTGTTCATTTGGTTCTTCAGATTGTCATCAAGATTACCGATAGACGGCAATGTGTTCACCGACTTGTTCTTCAAGCGCATACGAGTCTTGAACTCGTACTTTGCAGAGAAGTTCCAGCGTCCGGTCTTATAGTCTACAGCCAACATCGGAGTGAAGCCGATGCCGGCCTGGTCGCAGCTCAGCTCGATGTTAGCCGAATTCTCCTTCGACGGGTCGAGCACCTGATAGAGCGGCATGTTGCCTACCTTTATGTCCTTAACGTATCCGTAGTAGTTACATGTAGCGTAGATGCCGCGCAAACCAGCGTAAACGCTGAAGTTGTCCGTCACCTTGTAAGCGGCACCAAACGAAAGACCGAAGTAATACTGACGGCCATGCATATAGCTATTGTAGCTGTATTCACCCTTGTTACCGAAAGCCTTATTATCGGTGAACATCGGTTTGAACTTATCATAGTTGATAGTTCCGTCTGGTTTTATGGAGCCAGGAACGAGGAGCGCGTTTGCTGTGTAGTCGATAGTGCTTGCCAAACCGATTGCGCCCATGGCAGTCTCGCCAACGATTCTCTCGAACGAGCCGAGTCCGTTGTCGAACGTACACTTACCGCCGCCGCCGGTCAGAGCGAAGTTGCCCTGCAGCGACCATCTGCCCTTGTTATAAGCATACTGGAAAGAAGGAATAACCGGTGCTACCGCTTTACCTTTGAAATCGCGTGGAGTAGTGGGGTTGTTCACGTTGTTGGTGAACAACTTGTAGTCGTTCTTGATTGTACGTGTCTGCCAAGCAGCCTGCCAGTTGATAGCGAGGTGGCTTCCTTCGCCCATAAATACAACGCCGGCAGGGTTGTAATACACACCATCAATACCAATAGAAGCCTCGCGGCTCATCATACGATTAAAAGCGACGTGCTGGTTGGTGTTAGTGAGAAGACCACCGGCGAAAGTCGCACTGCTTGAGGCAATCGCTGCTGTCAAGCATACTGTTTTAAACTTGTTTATCATAATTACCTTAAATAATTGGTTGCAAAGTTAGCTGAATTGTTCTGAACTTCGGCTGTTGTTAAATTTCTTTTAAGAACTATTAACGCTTTGCGGATTAACTTCGCGTGTGCGTACGTTATATTTTTGGTGCACTTGTTATACTTTTGGTGCACTTCTTGCTCTGGCAAGCGGCAAAGCCGAGCGGAGACAAGTGCACCCCCTGAGACGGTTTAACATCGCGTGTGCGTACGTTATATTTTTGGTGCACTTGAGACAAGTGCACCCCCTGAGATAGTTTAACATCGCGTGTGCGTACGTTATACTTTTGCCACCGCTCGCGTTCGCCACCCGATCAGATTGCGTTCGCCACCCGATCAGATTGCGTCCGCCGCCCAATCGGATTGCGTCCGCCGCCCAATCGGATTGCGTCCGCCGTCCAATCAGATTGCGTCCGCCATCCGATCAGATTGCGTTCGCCGTCCGATGGCATTTGCAGTGCCAAGGCGGACACCGAACGCTTGATTATGGCAGGCTGCGTGGGTATGGCAGGGATGCCATACCCTCCTACGGGGGTGCAGCAGTCTCTGCTGCACCAACCAAGCTATCTATATTCATCCTATGGATGCAATGGCAGGGATGCGTGGGTATGGCAGGGATGCCATACCCTCCTAAGGGGGTGCAGCAGTCTCTGC
>DAVZJL010000027.1:0-28653 GCA_052272805.1 Prevotella sp.
ATATTATGCAAACATCTGCATCTATCCAGCGCACAGCTCATCTGCGCCCGTTTAGCATCAGCACCGCCTCCGTAAAGGCGTGGCTCGACGGAAAGAGCAAGTTTTACACCGCCATCTGCGAGTTCGAGGTGACACACCGCGAGGTTCTGCGCTTTCACGCAGCCCTCATCTCTGGCATCGTAGGTGCTGTCAGCGCAGAGAGCAGCTTCCTCGCCGCCCTCTGCTGTGTAGCCCTCTCGGGCTACAACGTCTACAAGTTGAACCAGGAGGAGAAAGGAGGCGAGGCATGAACCAGATGGAATGTAGTCCCGTACGAGTATTTCTCGACAAGGATAACTTAGCGAACAATATAGATCTGCTCCACGACACCATCGACCGCCTGCTCGAGGAGACGGCGGAGATTGATGACGCAGAGGGGCTGGGCGAGGTGGTAGACCTTATGCGCAACCTTAACGAGCTGCGTCGACAGCTAAACGAAGTTTTAAAAGCACAATAAGCAGAAAGGAGAATATTATGGAGACAACAAACAGAATAGATAGAGACGAGAACGAAGCGCGCCGCGCTGAAGCTATCGTGGACGTGCTCGGTGCTTACTTTGAATCGCGCCATCCGGTGAATGACGACATTGTGCTGGGTGAGGGGTATGTGGCGGAGTACAAGACGACGGAGGAGATAGCCGACGAGCTGCGCAGCATCATCCCAATACACGCAATGGAGATAGTGCTGTATATGCGTAGTGAGGGCTACGAGCTGGTGACTGTCGAGGACGGTACGCTGCGGTGGGAGCTGTGGCGCAGTACAGCAAAGTGCTATAAAATAGAGCCATAAGATAAATACATTTTTTACATTTTTTCACTTGCGGCGCATTCTATGTGAATAGGGTGCGCCGCCTTTTTGTATTCTTACGTGCGGGCGGTTTGTGGTATCTTTGTGTCGGAATACAAAAAACAAGTAATATGATCACTCTTCTTCAGTCGCTCCCCTCAACATGTTTCTCGTCGTGCATCCCCGACGTGATATATTCGTTCACTCCATCCAGTGGCTACATCGGCAACGCCAGCCGAATAGGCACCACCGTCACCATTACCATCGACGGCAAGGAGATATTCTCAGAACGTTTCTTCCCAATCGACGGCAAGATAACACTCGCAGAACTCGACCGTCTGCTCACTCCGTATGCTCGTCAGAACTTGAGCATCAACCTCACCATCAAGATTGAAGAAGATGACGACGTTTGGGAGGATGGTGAAGGTACTGCCACCATCTCGTCGAAGATAATATACTGCGAGGCAGATATCAACACTCCTGCTACCGACTTCATCAACACGCATTTTCTCACGATGTTAGACGGCGAGAAGCGCACAGCTCTGAACCGCTTGGAGTATCTGCACTACATCGGTACGGACAGTGCCTCTGTCGTCGCCGAATACGACGACGGTACGACCAAGACCTTCAAGCTCTTGCCCGTTGGTGGCAATAGTCGCTATACTACGATTGATGTTACTCCGAGCCAATTCGTTAGTGATACTGATAGTTGTTTATTAGGTTTTTGGGTCCAGGCTGGGCAGCGCAAGTTCCGGTTCTCTATCGATTTAGACGAACCTGACTGCGCTCCCATCCTGGTTTTCGAGAACTCTTTCGGTTGCGACGAGCTGCTCTACTGCACGGGTACACACACCGTGGCACCTACCTATAAGCGTAGCCAAAGCTACATCGGCAAGTTTAACCGCAACTACGAGATAGCCGAGACACGCACCTTCAAGGCTGACACTGGCTTTCTCACGTTTGCGATGGCGAATTGGGCTGACGAGCTCTTCCGATCTAAGAACATACATGTGGTGAACTTCAAAGCCGGACACCCTAATGTAGGCAAAGAAATCCTTATCACCGACTCGAAGTCGGAGTACAACAACAACGACGAGACGATGCCACGCTTCACCTTCAGCTACCAGTATGCTCAGCGCAACCACAACGTGTTCGACACGCTGCGCTCCGGACGCATCTTCGACAACACCTTCGATAATACCTTTGAGTGATGGGCGCTATACACTTTTCTGACATGCTGCACCTGCTCGATCAGGCTTACCAGCACCGCTCGCTTGTGGACATCCATGCGTGGGAGGGTGGTACGGGTGAGAGGCTGCACTACAAGGGCTGGCTCGTGCACCACGTGAACTGGCGCGGCGGTTATGTGCGCCTTCGCAACCCTCGCAACCGCGCCATACGTGCCTTGCCACAGATTTTCATTATACAAATCAATAACAAACGTGTTTATTTATGACCAATAGCAACACTCTTCTGCCAACATCGGCTCAGCCTGATGCCGAAGGCTTCCGCCGCTATCGCATAGCTCCGTCGGGCATAGGCTCTGCGGGGCAGAGCAACTCCGTGACTTCCGAGTATGGTTCTGACTCAAATGTTATCTTCGACGACGAGCAGTTGCCGGGGTGTAACCTCGTGCGCCCAATCACCGTCGGCGGCAAGCAGTATAAGTACGTGCAGTGGGGGTACGACGACCAGCTGCCTTACCGTCTGCGCCGTGAGATAATGTCGAACATGATTACGGCGCAGTGCCAGCAGTTTAACATCGTGTCGTGCTACGGCCAGGGGGTGCGCTTTGTGGATCGAAAGGAGAAGCGTGACGTGCACGACACCGACATACTGCAGTTCTGCCTGCGCAACTCGCTCCAGGAGGTATTTCTGGAGCAGGCTACGGACATGAAGCTCTACTCGTTCTCGGTGACGGTGGTCATCCTCTCACGTGACGGCGAGCGCATCGTGACGGTGAGGAACAAGGATGCGTCCTATTGTCGCTTCGAGGCTGCATCAAGCACACGGAGCGGTAAGCCAGAACACGTGTTCTATGGCGACTGGCGCTTGGGCTTTCTCGACGAGAAACGGATAGAGGCTATCCCGCTGCTCGACTACTGGGATCCGCTGGGCGACCTGCTTGTGCGCATGGGCAAGGAGCCAGACCCGCAGACGGGTCTGCGGTGCAAGGCTACTAAGGAGCGCAAGTTCGCCATCGTGAGCCGCATGGCTACGCCCGGCACTCAGGTGTACCCAACGCCTTACTATTCGTCGATTTTCCGCGATGCGTGGTTTGACATCTACCGCTTGATAGGCATAGGCAAACGCTACATGATAAAGAACACGTCGGCTCCGAGGGTGCAGATAGAGGTGCACGACGACTACTGGGATAACGTGTGCGACAACGAGATGATCTCTGACGAGCAGAAGCGCCGCGAGCGCAAGGAGCAGGAGAAGCAGAACATCATCGACTTTGTGACGGGCATCGAGAACGCCGGCAAGGCGATGATCAGCGGCTACTACGTAGACCCGAACGGCAAGGAGAACCGCATGGTGCGCATCGTACCGCTCAACGATGCCTCGAAAAAGGAGGGCGGCAACTGGAGCGATGATATGTCGGAGGCTTCGAACGCTCTGTGCTTCGCCTTCGGCATTCACCCGAACTTGGTGGGTGCTACGCCGGGTAAGAGCCAGATGAACAATTCAGGCTCTGACAAGCGCGAGCTCTTCACGCTGAAGCAGGCCATCGAAAAGCCTTGCCACGACGTGATGTGCAAGCCGTACCACGTGATACTCCACTACAACAAGTGGCATGAAAAAGCCACTGTTGACGTACCGATGATTGTGCTGACTACGCTCGACGAGAAGCGCGACGCGAAGAAGGTGAGCGCAAGCAATGAGACTATAGAGTAATTATTAACATTCGCCTCGTGGCTTACAAAAGACTTAACGAGGCTCAGTAAGGCTTAGTATGATAACAATATTCAAAGAGGATTTTGAACGCTCACTGCCAGTGGGCGCATCGGCGAACGAGGAGGTGTTTGCAGCTGTTTACCCGGCTATAGAGGCAGGGCTGAACAATTACTACGAGATGCTGCTTGGCGAGGCTGGCGCACAGCGAGTTGAGAGTGGCGACGAGGGCGACCCGCTAAAGCATTACTTTAAGATGCTGGTGTGCGTGGATGCCTTTCTCTCGGTGTTCAGACAGCTCGACCTTGTGCTTACGCCTACCGGCTTCGGCATCGTGTCAAACGACACTATCTCGCCGGCTTCGAAGCAGCGTGTGGATGCTCTGGAGGGTCAGCTGCGGACGGCTTTGTGTCGTGCGCGTGCCATGACGGTGCAGCTGCTGCGCTCCGAGGAGTGGGGCATGACGCTGCAGGCTGAGAACTTTGTGCGGTATGTATACACGGAGCATTACTTCTTCTTTGCTACGCCGGGCTCGGGCAGCCGCTCATACAAGGACTGGGAGGCGATGCAGGGGGCTATCGCCGAGGCAGAAGAGCAGTTGCGCGTGCGCTTCTCTGACGAGCAGATTGAGGAGGTGTTGCGCGCCTGGCGCTGCAAATCGCGCGAGCGTATGATAGGGTACGGAGGTTTCGTGCAGCTGGCTCGCGACTTTGTGGATCTTTGGGCTTCGAGGGGCAGCGCTGCGCTGCACTCTGCTCTCTTCCGCCGCCTGGAGCGTTTGGTCGAGGGCAGTCCGGAGAGATTCTGCATTTACCCCGCTACGTCGGCGTACAGCTCGGCGCATATGCCGACTTTCTGCAACAAAAAAGATTCTTCAGCATTTCTCTTCAATGGATAGAATAGAACTCACATGTCCCCAGTCGTGGCGCGAGTTGACACAAGAGCAGCTACGCTACACCTTCTTTCTGCTTTCCACCTTCGCCGATAAGGTGATGGTGAAGACATATATGTTCGTGCGCTTTACTGGCATCAACGTCATCAAGAAGAACCGCTTCGGATGGCAGTGTGTCTACCAGTCCGAGGGTGAAAAGCGCAAGCGTGTGTTCTACCTGCAGCTGTGGGAGATTCACTCGTTTCTGGAGCAACTGGCATGGGTGGACAGCATAGAGGCTATGGACAATAGGTTGGATGTTGTTCAGGGTCTTGAAGCTGTTCATCCACTGCTCCAGGAGGACGTGGCCCGCGGGCGGATCATTACGTTTGAGGAGTATCTGTGCATGGAGAAATACTATCAACGTTTTCACTCTACGGGCGACGAGGAAGCCATCGACATCCTTGCCTCCTTCCTCTACCGCAAGCCAGACTTCTCTCGCCCTTCAGAACTTACTCTGACTCCTGCAGAGCACCTTGCTACGCTGTCTTGGTTCGCACACGTGAAGGTTGTTATGTCTCACGCCTTTCCCCACTTCTTCCGCCGTACGGAGAGCGAGGACGACATCTCTGAGCTGTCGATGCTACAATCGTTCAACGTGCAGCTTCGAGCTCTGACTGACGGCGACATTACAAAAGAAGCACAAGTTAAGCAGACCGATTGCTGGCGTGCCTTGACCGAGCTGGATGCCAAGGCTCGCGAGGCTGAGGAGTTCAGGCGCAAATATCCTAAGGTTACTAACTAAAAACATTGGTATATGAAAGATTTGTTTCCTGCTCTCGACTACTTTACCCAGATTGCCAAGAGCAATCGGCTGGCTTCTGCCAACGGCTTCCATACGTGCCTATGTTCGGGCCCAGACTCCATACAAGGTGTGATGGAGTCGTTCAAGCGACACCAGAATTTCATCATGATAGACGATACCACCTCGCAACAGACCTTCAGCAACGGCGTGGGCTACTTCCGACGTGATGTGTACACCATCTTCATCGTGGCTCACTACCGCTACGATGATATGACGGAGCGCGAGCAGAAACTGAACCTCTGCCGTCAGCTGTTTCGTCAGTTTCACAGCAGACTGCTACACGATCGCGACGAACTCGCCGACGATCGGCTGACGTACCTGCAGCTGAACAACGTCTACTCTACTGAGTTTGGCCGCTACGCCATGAACGGCGTGACGGGGCTTTACTTTATGGTGCAGAACGAACAACCTATAGATATCAGCTATGAACAATCAGAATGGACTTAAGCCCAACATGACCGAAGCCGAGCATCAGAAGTGGCTCGAAGGCTGGAACGAGTTTATGGTTAAGATGTGGCGCGAACGTATGATGCAGTTCGCGCCACCAGTTTATGATACAGGTGCTTTGTCGCGCTCCGTGCAGGGTGTTATACATCCAGGCCCGGTGACATCGATAGAGCACCGTTTTTTGGAATATGGCATCTACGTGGCGCGAGGTGTCGGCAACGGCTACCGGCATAACAACGGCGGCGACTTGACGTTCCTGAAGGACTGGAAGACGAACCCGCACCATCGGCAGAAACGCGACTGGTTCTCAAAGAAGTATATGTACTCGCTACACCGTCTCAACGAGTTCGAGGCTGCATACTACGGCACCACGTACAACGGTCTCGTGTCGTCGTTCCTTCGCCAGCTCTTCTCCGGAGGTTCAAGCACCATCGACCGCGCCGTAGCGCAGCTGTAGTACTTGATCCGTTTTTTTATTCTCACCTCTATTGCCTTATCTTTGTATCATAAAAATAATATCAGAGTAATATGTCGACAAATAACGATAGCCTACGCAAAAACTTGGAGCAGATACGCGACGAGCGTGCTACTCATGCTAACACAGCACAACGCATCGGCAATGCGCTGCTGGGGCTGTTGCAGGTTGTTGAGCAGAAGCTGGACCTAAGTCGTTTTCTGCGCCGCGACATTGACGACAAGGCAGAGGGGCATATACGCTTCTTGCGCGGACTATCTGTAGGTTCTGGTACACACGGCATGGCTCAAGATGGCTCAGCAATACTGAGCAAACTCACATCGATGCTTTACAGCACCGAATCGCAGTCGGGCTTCGGCTTGGTAGACCGCGGCGACGGCAAGTATCGCCTTGACATCACCGACCTTATGGTGTGGGGTAAAGCCATTTTTAACGAATTGGATGTACGCAAGCTGTCATACGTTGGTGGCAATGTCTACCTCAGTGGTGCAGGAAGCAAGATTGTGGCTGTACAAGAAATATATGACCTTCAACGCAACCTCACCGGGTGGAAGTGTTTCTTGCTCGCAGACGACGGCACAACGGCTACTCAGAACTATTGGGAGATTGGCGACCAAGCACGCAGCCAGACTTTCGACATTAAGTCTGGTGTGCACGAGGGCAAACAGAACCACTTTTACTGGCGCGTTGTAACAGAGGTGAGCACCGAGGCTGAAGTGGTGACTAATGGTATGGGGGATGTGCTCTATGACGGCAAGTTGTTTAATTGGATAGTGATAGCCAAAGGTAACTGCGCGGAGAGTAGCGATGAGCCAACTGCAGGAGATACCATTGTGCTTGACGGCTGCCAAGACCCTTCAAAGAAGGACCGTCAAGGGGTGCTTATGTTAGAAACTACCGGGCCTAACACGCCACGCATCGTTGCTTACAAGGGCGTCAATAGCTACACGCATGATGACAAAGAGGTGTTCTGTCTGTCACCGAATGGCTCGCGCATAAAATCTACGTCGTTCGAGTGGATCTCGTCATCAGGTCAGACTATACACATGGTGAACTACCGCGGCGAATGGCAGCGTGGCACTACTTACGACTATTACGACCAGGTGAACCACAACAACGCTGTGTGGCTCTGCACTAACGAGAGTGGTACTGCAGCTGAGCCGGTGAACGGCTCGGCGGACTGGCTGAAACAAATCGAAGGTGAAAAAGGCGAGAAGGGAGATCCCGGCGAGGATGGCTTGGCGTATCAAATAGTAATAACGAGTAGTTCGGGCACGGTGATGATTAACGGCACCGGGCAATTGACTCTCGAAGCTAAGCTGTTACGCAACGGCGAGGACATAAGCGACACCATAAGCGATGGCGCGTGGTCGTGGCGAAGACAATCGGCAGATATGGCAGATGATGCAACGTGGAATACTCAGCATGAGGGTATCGGTAGAGTCTGCGTTGTGAGTAGTGACGATGTCGTAAGGCAGGCGCAGTTCGAGTGTGAGGTTGTGATATAGTGCTTCGACATCTCATTTTTTAACGACTTATATAAATATTATTAATTATAAAAACAAAAAATATGGCAAAAGTATTAGCGAATGGTCAAATCACAATCGTTGACCTTAACGACGGCAAAGCCGTTCAGTGTTTCACACAAGCTTCAAGGGGTCAGACTCAAATCTTCACTCCTGATACTGATGTGTACGCTCCGAGTTACACAACGAGTGCACCTAACGTCATCACAGCTCGTGTGTATGTGACGGGTAGTTCGACCGACCAAGCTCCAACAGCGGCTTGTACCAAATGGAAGTGGACTGTAGATGGCGCAGCAGCAACACCAGTGAGCGGCAAGTCGTATCAGCTCAACATCGTCAGCAACATTGCGAAGAATGGCAGCGTGAAGAATATCGAGTGGGCATGTACCTATACTGACCCCGAGACCAAAGCTACCACGGAGTGCAGAGGCTATCTGACTATCAGCTTGGCAAAGTCGGGTGGTGCTTTACAGACGGTGCAGATAGAGACTCCTGACGGCAACACCTTCGACTCTACAAACAGTTCCAAGCCATTGCGTGCTGTGGCCAAATTCTTCCGTGGCAACGTGCAAGACACTACACTGACAAGCATGACGTGGGAGGTGCTCAATATTAGTGCTGGCACATGGAGTGCAGTAGCTGCTGGCAACGTCACCACATCGGGTGGTGTGAGTACACTGAATGTGAATGCCGACGATGTGCTGAACTTCCAGACATTCCGCTGCACGGTGAAGGATGGTGCAGATACTGCTAACGCCATTGTCACATTCTTCGATGCCAGCGACCCTTATGTCGTAGAGGTTTACTCACTCACTGGCGACAAAATTGTCAATGGAGCTCAGTCTACAGAGTTGTTCGCACGTCTATGGAAGGATGGCAAGATGGTCGAAGACGGTGCAGCTGTTAAGGCTGATAGTGCCCACGCTTGCCAATTTCAGTACAAGTGGACTAAGTATAACTCGAGCGGCGTAGCAACGAACTGGAATGGCACAACAAGCCCAGTGAATGCTTCTACAAAGCCGTATGTAACGGTGGCGAACGCTGATGTGGCAGTGAGAGGTACATTTACTTGTGAGGTGTCTAAATAGGGCACCTCACCCTATTTTTAAAGATAAAAGATATGGCAACAATACTTGCACGGGGTTGGATAACCATTGTGGCTGTGAAAGATGGCAACAAAGGTGATAAGGGTGATAAGGGTGATAAAGGAGACAAGGGAACTGCTGGCACAGATGCTTATACCGTGGAGTTGCAAGGTGCGCCTATTACAATATCTACTTCCGATGATGGTTTTCCTTCGAGTACCACATCGGGGGGCATCAACATATATGGTTCTGCTACAGTAGTGTGTCGTAAGGGTGGTACCATTGTGAGCGCAAGTTCTATATCGATTAGAACTGCAGCAAACTGCACGGCGAGTGTGTCAGGTACATCGGTGCGCATAAATACGATAAATACATATAACAGCAATATCGGTACGATGTTCTACACTGATGGCTGGGTAGATGTATCGGTGGTGGTAGGTGGTAAGACGTTCGCCGTGCGCCTGACGTGGCACTTAGACTATACAAAGTATTTCGGTGGGCTAAAGGCTGACGCGAAGAAGATGGAGTCGAAGTACACAGAACTGACGAATAAGGTAGACGGTATGCCACTGCAAACAAGCTCTGCACTACAACAATACTCTTCCGAGATCCTGCAGTCGGCACGCGAGATTTCGTTGAAGGTTGGTTACACTCTTGCCGAGCGCCGCAACTTGCTCGTTGGCTCGTTGTTCCGCAAGCAAGGCGAGGGCTGCTATCTCTTGAGATCGAAGATATACCGCACATCGGCGCATGAGGGTGCTAATGTGATATTCGCTCCCGATGCTGCTGCGGGCGGTGTGCGATGGGGTGAAGCTGCAAACTCTCACAACATACACGTCACTAAGGGCAAGACGTACACGCTGGCGTTCTGGGCACGCACAGAGTCTACCAAAGTCGAAATTACTGGAGAAGCGGTGTGGCATCGCTCTGCAACCGATACGTCGCGACCAAATGGGTACACCGGTCCGAATGGTAACGCGAATTTGGGCGGAGCAACGATAACGCCAAGCAACGGATGGTATTTCTATCAGAAAACCTTTACCGTGGCAGCGAACGCTCTCTATGAGTGGATTTCTGTAGCGTGTGTAAAAACCAGCGGCTCAACTGCGAGTCAGCAGGTGTACATCGCCCACCCTATCCTCATCGAAGGTACGGCGGAAGACCTTGTAAGCTGGAGCGCATCGCCTAACGACTACGACTATATCGGGGGCAATCTGCTGGACAACACACGCACGTTAAACATTGGTGGTAACTTGATAATACGAGATACGACTATCGTCACTAACGAGTCGTACAACAACGGATGCTCGGTGGCGTACGCTAATGCGTCGTCAAGCTACATCGCGATGGTGTCGTGGAAAGTGAGTAACATCGTCAAGAAGGGCGAGGACTACTTATTCTCATTCATGGCAAAGGGTAGTGGCAACCTCGAAGTGTATATGTATAGTGGCTCCAACCTGAGCATATTCAGAGAGGATAGCGAACACGACACGACATCAACCAACGCCGACGGCGGTACCCGCCTACCGCTAACAAGCGATTGGAAGCGTTATTGGGTACACTGGCGTTCGGAGGGCACTGGCATACCTAATTATGTCCTCATCCGTTGTTTGCAAGGCGGAAAGGCGTGGGTGACAATGCCGAAGTTGGAGGTCGGAGCAACGCCTACCGATTGGATAGAGTCGACAACGGGATATGTAGAGGACAGTGGCGTGGCAGCGAAGCTCTTGCAGTCGGGCATCGACATTGAGAACGGCAAGATAACGGCAACGGCGGATAAGTTCGAGGTGCGCAACAACAGCGGTGAGGTGACGGCGAGCGTGAATGAAAAAGGTATGTTAGAGGTTAATTCGGGTCTGTTTAGCGGTTTTGTCAAAAAGAAGAAAACCATTATTACACCAGAGAACATAGAGCAATACCGAATACCCGCAGCCTCCTTAAGCGTTGTATTATTCGACTTTACTAATACAGGTTCGTTCGTGGAGTTTCAAGGCGAGTTCTTTAATTACTTTAAAACCCAACAGGTTGACCTTATATTGCCATTTAACAACCCTAAAGATAGTTTGCATAACCTTCATGGCGTGTCGACTGACGAAGCGTTACAATATGTTGGACAAACAATAATAATCAAGAATAGCGCAAAGGTTACGTTACGCATTCATGGAGGTGGTACGATAAATAAAAGTGGAACAACGAACTCAACTGGATCCCTGAATGTTAATGAGATTTCCACAAATGAAAGACTAATCGCGACTTGCGAAGCTATGACTACTTTTGGCGATTCTACGAGTGGTGCTAACCCTAACCGCTTGACCGCCGTAGTATGGAATGGGAATATTTATGGCTAAATATAAAGAGTAAGAGATATAACCAAAAGAGTAAATATGAAGAAAATAGTAAGAGGTAATGACTAAAAAACATAAATACATGGAAGTAAAAGTAAGACGAATAGCAAGAAAGGAGGCGTACACCATCGGCAAGATGTACGTCGACGGCGCATACGTCTGCGACACGCTCGAAGATACGGACAGAGGTCTGACATCAAACATGAGTGTTGCGCAGATTAGCGGCATGAAGGTACATGGAGAGACAGCCATACCTACAGGCAGATACCTCGTGGATATGAAGACCGTATCGCCACGCTTCGGAGGCAGGGCGCAGTATCAGTTCTGCAAGGGCAGACTGCCCCGACTCTGCAACGTGCCCGCGTACCAAGGAGTGTTGGTGCACTGCGGTAACACCGAAAAGGACACGGAGGGTTGCATCCTCGTCGGCGAGAACAAGGAGAAGGGCAAGGTGCTGAACTCAACGGCAACGTTCCGCAAGCTCTACCCTACCCTGAAGGCTGCTGACGAGAGAGGTGAGCAGATATACATCACTATTGAGTAAGGAGGCTAAGAAATGACAGGAAATATTACAACAAGCACAGGCAAGGCTTTCGTGGTCGGCACCATGAGCACAGAGGCACTCACCGCCCTGTTTGACTTGCGGTGGATGCTCGTACTTATTGTCGTTCTTATCGTCGCCGACTTTTGGTTCGGTGTGTCGGAGAGCTTGAAAAAGCACGAACACTTCCGCTTTTCGAGAGCTGGCAGAAGAACGTGCAACAAGGCGGTGGACTACGTTACATACCTCATCCTCGGCTCGGTGCTCGGCTTGGCTATCTTCGAGCCGCTGGGCTGGGCGAACCATGTTACGACGGCGGCTATCGGTTTGGGCTTCGGTTGTATCTGGGAGGTAGACAGTATCGTGGGACACGTATGCGCATTGCACGGCATCAAGAATACATTCTCCATCAAGCGGTTTATTATCTCGCTCATTAAGCGTAAGAATACGGACATCGGCGAGGCGGTGGAAGAAGCAATAGAGGACACTAAAAAATAAATGCGTATGAATATAAGAGAAATACTGATGTTGCTGAATTGCATCATCTCAGGAGCGACAATGCTCTTTGTTTTCTACAAGGCAGGCAAGCTCAACTTCCCAGATAAAGGCTACGATGAGAACAAGCGGAACAGACAGGGCGCAATCGGTTGGCTTGTAGTTTCCGTGTTCGTAGGTGTTCTTGCGCTGCCCGTAATGGTGCTGCGTGAGGTGTACCAATGGAAGCGATACAAGCTGCCCGGCATTGAATGGGATGACATTTGCCGTTATGGGTTCACTATCATCATCGGCTCTATGCTGCACGTACTCCTGCTTGTAATGACGAGTTGCTCTACTTCGAAACCTGTAGTGTTGGAGCGTGTGGTTGTTAAGACGGACACGCTGTATAAGGCAAGGACGAGTGCCGATACGTTCCGCATACACGACTCGGTGTATGTAGAGCACTACACACGTGGCGATACGGTCTACAATACAAAAAATGTGTGGCGATGGCGTGACCGCATAAGCGTGAAGACAGACACTATATATAAAGCAATGCTCCAGACCGACACAACACGTCTTCCCATACCAGTGGAGCGCAAGCTATCGACGTGGGAGCGGACGCAGATGCGCGTCGGGCAGTTTACTATCGGCGCGGTGGTGCTTGTCGTTCTGTCGCTGTTGTTGTGGCTGATACATCGCCGACGATGATGCTACACCGCGCATACCAAAATATTTTGGCTCCAAACTTTGCAGTCTCGAATATTTTGCGTATATTTGCGGTATAATCAATTAAATCGTCTGCTATATGATAATACTACCCGACAGTTTCTGGATTTTATTCGTGATAATAATCTTTTGCTTTATAATAAAAGAGGCAAAGAATGGACTCTCGCATTCATTGAATCCTGAAAAAGTCAAGCGAGATCTCGAAGACTCCCAGGAATTACTTGCGTTTACAAGACATAAATCATGGCTTATACGTGTTGCAGACCGCGAATCGCAGCGTATGGAGAAGCGCCTTGAATATCTGTACAGTCTACGCAAAAAGGCTGTGAAACGCTTTGGCGAGGATTCTGAGCAGGTTGAACGTATAGACAAATGGTTGAACGAGGTGCGGCGATACATACTTGAATTTTCAAGGGTATCTATGACAGCATTTAACATGCGCGTCGGTACCTGAATGTATTTTTTACTACACTATATTTGTGCTACTTTTGGTTTACAAATCAAAAGTAGCATTTTTTATGGCAAAAACTCAAACTTTCGAGACCATCGTCACGCTCAACGCACAGCAAGCGAAGGACGAGATGGCAGTCCATGGCTGATACATCGCCGCCGATAATGCACTAAGGCGTATGCCAAAATATTTTTAGCTCCAGACTTTGCAGTCTCGAATATTTTGCGTATATTTGCGGTATAACCAATTTAATAATGATATTATGATAGTCGAATTTACAATATTTGGAGCCTTGTTTTTTGTTTGCGTAGCCATTCGCTTTTTAGGTGAGAATATATGTGACAACACGAAACGTAGTAACGTTGCCCGTAGAATTGAGCGAGAGGCGAAGTGGCGCGAATTGGATTTGAAACGCGCAAAGTTAAAAGCAAAAAAAGAAGAAGATGCCCGCAAATGGAAAGAATTTAATGAAGCTTACAAAGAGATATTAAAGGGCAATTACTAAAGTTTGTATTTTTTTTATAGTCAAATAGCTGCTACTTTTGGTTCAAAAACCAAAAGTAGCATTTTTTATGGCAACAACTCAAACATTCGAGACCATCGTCACGCTCAACGCACAACAAGCGAAGGACGAGATGGCAGCACTAAAGAAAAACCTCGACGACCTGAAACAGAAGAAGGCCGAGGCACTCAAAGACCCTGGTACGTCTGTAAAAGATATCAAGCAGATAAACAAAGAGATACGAAAAGCTGAAGATCATATAAATGCGTACAGATCGAAAGTTAGCGACACAATTAATACGCTTCAAAATCTTTCGACGGCTTCTATCGGTGAGATAGAAAAGGTCTCGCGCATTCTTAAGCAACAAATGAAGTCGGCAACAAATCCGGTGGAATACAAACGACTTGAAGAGCATCTTGAGAGCTGCAAGGCACGCATTAGCGAACTGAAGCAGCCAATATCAGCCACGCTCAGCCAATACAATATAGCTATAGCAGAAGCAACACGTCAAGCTGAGAACTTTGAGCAGGAGAACGCTCTGATAGAACGTACCATGAAAAACATCAGCGGTTCGACTGCGCTTGAATTGGAAACATCGCTTAAACTCGTAAACGAGCAACTCGCCAACACGCATCGAGGCACGGAAGAGTATAAAGACTTGACAGATAAAGCCAAATTGTTGAAAAAAGAGATTGCGGGTATCAGTGCCGAACAAGGGTTAGCAAAGAGCAAGTGGTCGAGATTCGTCGGTTTTCTCAATACCAATTGGGGCGCAATGACACAAGGTATCGCTGCTGTCACCGGCTTGTCTGTGACGTTGCGCAAATGTACCAATGAATATGCAGCGATGAACCAAGAGATGTTCAACGTAACAAAGTATACGGGGCAAACCATCGAGGAGGTTGAAGCGATGAACGAGAGCTTTAAGAAAATGGACACCCGTACAGAGCGCAGCGAACTGAACAAACTTGCCCAAGCAGCAGGTCGACTTGGTATTACCAACCGCAAAATGATAGAGGAGTTTGTTGACGGTTCTGACAAAATTAACGTAGCACTTGGTGACGACCTCGGTGATGATGCAGTAGCCAAGATTGGTAAGTTAGCACAGATGTTCGGCGAGGACAAGACGAAGGGTCTGCGTGGTGCGATGCTTGCAACGGGTTCTGCAGTCAACGACCTTGCTCAGTCGTCCTCAGCTAATGCCGGTTACATCGT
This sequence comes from Prevotella sp., assembly GCA_052272805.1. Taxonomy (GTDB): domain Bacteria; phylum Bacteroidota; class Bacteroidia; order Bacteroidales; family Bacteroidaceae; genus Prevotella. The sequence goes on from DAVZJL010000027.1 coordinate 15,250, forward strand.
TGACTTCACTGCCGACCTATCCGGCGTTGCTCGTCAGGCAGGAATGACGCAGGCACAAATCATGGGCCTTGCTTCGGCACTCGACCAAAATATGCAAGAAGAAGCAACCTCTTCTACCGTTTTCTCACAGCTTATCACTAAGATGTTCCAAGAGCCGATGAAGTTTGCAAAGTTGGCAGGCGTAGAGGTGAATACATTCACAACTATGCTAAAGACGGATGCAAATGGCGCATTGTTAGAGTTCCTGCAGGCGATGTCTAATCGCGGCGGTTTTGACCAACTGGCTCCTATGTTTTCAAAAATGGGACTTGAGGGTACACGTGCTGTGGGAGTTCTGTCATCAGTGGCTTCTAATCTCGATCAAGTGCGAGAGGCGCAAGCTATAGCTGCACAGTCGTACAAAGATGGTACAAGCGTACTCAATGAGTTCAATGTACAGAACGAGACGGTGCAGGCTGGTCTCGAAAAAGCGAAAAAAAGGTTTAACGACCTGTGTATAGAACTCGGTGAGAAACTGATGCCTATCGCTAAATATGGCGTGTCGCTTACTTCAATAGGCATAAAGACCTTGTACGTTCTTGTCGAATTTGTATCAAAACACATCGTAGTATTGGCTACGCTCGCAACCACCATGCTGGTCTATAACAACGTCCTCACTGCTACGATGATAAAAGAAGCTGCTCATAGCGCAATAAAAAAAGCTAGTATTGCGCTTGATTATGCAGCTGTTGCATCAAAAAATCTCCTTAAAGCCGCTATTTTGGCATTACAGGCAACATGGGCTTTATTAACAGGTGGAATGAAGGCATATAATGCGACTATGGCCAGGGCTAAAATTCTTAGTATTACAAATCCATGGTCAGCCCTTGCTATGGTTCTTACAGTTGTCGGTGTTGCTGTATATTCTGCGGTTAAGGCTTGGCAAGCGCACAAAAAGGCTGTGCATGACAACCTGCAAAGCGTTAAAGAAGCCAACGCTATCAAAAAACAGCAGGAAGCCATCAACAAGCGAGTAGCAGATAGCTACATCGACGAGAAGACTCGCGTGCAGCAGCTGACGAAGATCATCCGTTCAAACGCATTCTCGATAGGTGAGCGACGGAGTGCTATTGCTGAACTGCAAAAGATAATTCCAGACTATCATGCTTCAATCTCCAAAGAAGGCAAACTTTTTAATGAGAATACAAATGCCATCAATGACTACATAAAAAAGCTTGACCAAGCTGCTATGGCAGAAGCCATCTACGAACAGAAGAAAATACTTGCGAAAGAGGTTCTCGAACTAAAACAGAAGGAGAGACGCAAGGTGAATAATATTAAGCATGTTAATGCAGAGATAAAAGCTCACCCTGAAGCCTATCAGTCACGAAAAGAACTCTCATCATTCAATTTTGGTAGTGGACAAGTGACTGAAGGTAATAGACAACTTGCAAACAAACTTATCGAGCGCGCTGCACATGAAAGGGCTCTTGAAGCAACTCGAAGCGAACTACGAATAAAAGCAGCCCAAGTTCGTGAACTTGAAAATCTCATAAATTCCGACGAGGGCTTACGCAAAGCGTTCGCCAATCTAACCATAAATGGCGGTGGCAATAGTGGCAATGGCGGCAGTAATGGTGGAGGTAATGGTGGTGGCAACGGCAATACCACTAAGACAGACCCAAAGAAAGAGAAGTACGACAAAGAGAGCTCCGCGCTCAAGCATACGCTTGACACTGACGAACTGGCTCTCAAGCAGCAACTAGAACGCAAGGAGATAGACGAAGACGAGTATGCTAAGCGAATGTATGAGAAGAAACAGCAGTATTATGTTAAGCTTGTAGACCTCCAAACAAAGTACGACCAGGACACGACACAAACACAGCAATCGATGGTAGATGCAGCTATAGCCGAGAGCAAACGACTTGCTGATGTTCAGGAGCGACAGATGACAGAGAGCCTTGACGCAAAGACGCGTGCATACAATGCAGAACAAATGGCACTTCTCCAGCAACGCACACAAGGACAGTTGACCGAAGAGGAATATAACGAGAAGCTAAAAGAGGCTGAGATACAATATCACCGAGACAGTCTCGCCATCATTCAGAAGTACGGGGGCGACGAGTACGACGAGCAGAAGTGGTTACTCGACAAAGAACTGGAGTCCGTACGCCAAAATGAAGAGGATAAGAAAAACGCGCAAATGGAGGTACTCGAGGCGCAATATAACAACGCAAACAGTGCGAGTGGTCAGATGGCAGCTGTTCAAGCCATGTACGAGCAACAACTCATTACCTACGAGCAGTTTCAGGAGCGCATGACGGAGATAGCGCGAAATAAAGAGGAGGCACGCAAGGCTATCATGCAGCAGGCTTTCAATACGGTAAACACTATGTTGTCGGCTGCATCGTCTTACTCGCAAGCGTGCTCAGATCTCGAAACGGCTCGCATTAACGCCAACTATGACAAACAGATAGAAGCAGCAGGCAATAACTCTGCAAAGAGAAAAAAACTTGAAGAGAAACGTGACAAAGAACTTGCTGCTGCTAAGAAAAAGGCTAACAAACGCGCTATGGTTATACAGTTAGCTCAGGCTGTTGCATCAACAGCGATGGCTGCTATCAATGCCTATAGCTCCGCTGCTCAAGTTCCTTTCGTTGGCTATATTCTCGCCCCTATAGCTGCAGCTACAGCTGTTGCTGCAGGAATGCTCCAAATCGCCACTATCAAGAAACAGCAGCAGGCGCAGGAGGCAGGCTACTACGAGGGTGGCTTTACGGGCGGTTCGAGCTATCGTCGTAAGGCTGGCATCGTGCATGAGGGCGAGTTCGTAGCGAACCACAACGCTGTGAACAACCCGCAGGTTCTGCCGGCTCTGCAGCTCATCGACGAGGCGCAGCGCAATAATACGGTCGGTTCGCTTACTGCAGCTGACATATCGCGCTCGCTCGGTCAGGGCGGTGCTACCGTGGTGTCTGCGCCCTCGGTGACGGTCAACACCGACAACTCGGAGCTGAATGCTACCCTGGGCGAAGCTCGCGATGTTATCGACCAACTATCGCTGGTGCTCGCGCAGGGCATACATGCCAAGTGTTACATCGATGGCGAAGACGGCATTGCCAAGAACCTCGACCACTATAAAAAATTAAATTCACGCACATAACATAAAATATAATATGATACACTGCACTTTAGACGGCGCGGTCGCCTATCCATCATCCTCTGAGAAGATAAAAATAACGTTGAACAACCCATACGTCCAAGACTCTGGCACGTACACATACGACATCTCGTTCCCGATGTCGATACATCAGAATGCTGTTGTCTTCAATAATATCCACCGCCTCGATGTCAGAAAACGCATATCGTCATTCGAGACCTGCGAACTCTACGCTGACAACAAACTTATAATATCCGGCAAAGGCACCGTCACGTCTGTCAATAATACTACCGTAAAGCTGCAAATCGTTGGCGGTGCTTCACGCATCAAGTTTAACTCGAAGTTCGAGAAACACTTTATAGACGATATTGACTATCCTTCGCCTATCATAACGAAAGGCATAAACCGTGAACATTATAATAAAGCGGGGTTGCTTAAAGTACCAGTATCTAGCACTCACGATGTTGTAATGGTAGACCTTACTGATTATAATATGATTGGCAATCCTGGTGTTGTCGCTTTCAATCCTATCTTCGACGAAACGAGAGGTTATACCTCTAACCTCATAGATAAAATTAAAGCAGATAAGGCTTTCGTAAATGGCATTACATACAAAAAGAAGGAACTTGCAGTTATGTCATATTTGGCTGTTCAGCCTTACTTACTATATGTATTAAACCAAGTTCTTCTTTACGAAGGATACACTATTATACGTAATGATTTTTATTGCGAGCCATGGAATCGCCTTATAGTTGCTTCAGCTCGTCGTACGGTTTGTATTAAACGTTCCCTACCGCATTGGTCGGTTTACACCTTTATCGAAGAGGTGCAAAAATTGCTAAATGCCAGGTTTATTTTCGACGAAGTGAAGAAAACCGTTAGCATTCTGCCTTTCGATGAGGTGACTTCAAACTCTGCCATCACTTATGAGTGTCTCGATGAGTTTTCTTCAGAATATGATGAAGATGGGGTGAAAAACCTTTCGACATCGAATATTGAGTACGAATTTGACCAGTCTACAGCACGAGACTGGCGAGACTGCATACCTATTTCTGTTTTCCGGGAGTTTACTACAAAAGAATACTCTTCGGTTGACGATATGCTTACTGCAGCTAATAAGATGATGACCAAAGAGCGCCGAACTACCATTTTTAAAGTCGGATGCGACTATTATATTTGGGCTATTCTCTCAGATAAAACGGGGTCATTAGAACCCATAGGAAAACCAGGTTCAGCAATAAACACAGAGCAATGCGTACTCTGCGGTTTATTTAGTCCGGTCATTCGTGATACAGAGAGTGATGATAGTATAGCATTAAAAATAAGTCCTGCTGCTATTACTACAGGTAAACGATACAAGAGCATATATGGTTTTAGTCTCTTCTCTCAGATTGCAAATGTTGACGTGTGTTTAGCATCCGTACCGAACTCAGATGACGTGGCAATAGGTGACACCTCGCCTATTGACGGTGATGCCTATCTTTCTGTACAAGATGCGATGGAGGGCAGCGACCTGGAGAGCAACGATGCAGAACCTGATGAAGGTCAGCTCCCCGTGATGTTTCAGGGTGTAAACGTGGTAAATATCGTTAAACAACAAACATGCTCGTATTCGGCAAGACTTGAAAACGAGGATACCCTTGCAAGGTATCCAACGACACTCACTGACTATCGACGTTTCCCAAACTGGGTCGGCAGCGGTGAAACAGCTTCCCTTTCTCTCAATATTTTGCCTCGCCGAGGCTATCGCGACGAGGAAGGCAAGTGGCATTTCGGTAGCTGGGGAGCAGGGCCTGCGGTGGGGTATGATACAAAAGTAAATATCGACACCCATAATCTCCACAATATCAAGTTCATCTCTGATGAAATTCCCGACCCCTCAAAGATCTACATTTTCCGAAACCAAAAGTTTATCTGCCAAAAGATAGAAGTAGAGGTGGCTGATGGTAGCGTAAACCGCGTGAAGACCGGCTACTTCTACAAGTGTTTATAAGTCGCCGACAAAGTGCTTTGTACTCTCGTGCGCCACCTTCGGACTCTTCAGATACCTATTGGTAACAGATATGTCCGAGTGTCGCGCTTGGTCGCGAGCAACGACAATGCCTTCGGCGTTGGCGAGGTCGCGAATTCCTGAGTCCTTTAGGCTATAGAACTGGTACGTGTCGGGGAAGCAGAGAGCTTTCCGGACACGTACCCATTCTTGCCTAAAGCGATTCACCGCTATCTGCTTACTGCCCGGACGTATGTGCTTGCCAAAGAGATAGTCTTGTGACGGGTGGCTGAACACGCCCTGCTCAATCATCACCTTCAGTAATGTGTCGTTGAGTGCTACCGCCTGCTCCTTACCGTTCTTCGCCACCTCTGCAGGTATAGTTATGCACTGCTCCTTTATTGATATGTCGCCTATCTTGATGTGACGCAGCTCTTCTGGTCTGATAAAGGTGTAATACTCCATCAGGCAAGCGAGGTAGAACGCCGGACGCTTCTCCTTTGTGTACTCCTTCAATCTCCGCAGATCCTCGGACTTGATGCTGTCGCGGAACTTCTCGGTCTCCTTCATCATCTTGATACTCTCAACGAAATTCTCAGTGATGTACTGCCTATCCACAAGCCACGTGGCGAAGGTTGATAGCCATGTGCGATAGTTGTTGCGAGTCGTGGCAGACCGCTCCTTGTCGAACACAATGTAGTCAAGAAAATCAATGACAAGGAGTCGGTCAAACTGGTGTACGTACTTTATGCAGGTCTTTGCCTCGTCGATGTAGGAGAGCAATACCGCCAAACGGCTGCGATAATCAGTAGCCGTCTTCGACTTTATCATACTCTTCTTCTCAGCCACCTTCAGATAATCGGTGTAGCGCTTCACCACGGCTTCCCATGTTGTGTAGCTACGTGCCTTATCATTATTGACAAATGGGTTCCAGCCGGCTGTGAGCTGCTGTGTGAGGTTAGTGATGAGCACGGTGGCGATGTGCTTACGCTCCTTTAGCTTGTAGCCATCGAGCATATATTTCTTGCGACGGAGCCCGTCAATAATGGGGTCGTAAGCATAAAAATCTACATACCAGTGTTTGCCAGTATGTAACCGCGGAAGAGTATATCCTACTATATCTCTTACAGATAAAAGTTTTTTCGCAGAAGTGTACATTTTTTTACATTGTTCGCCAGATGGCAACCAATGCTATTGAACAATCAGCGTCCGAGCTACCGTCCGAGTATCCGCAACGCCCATAAACGAATTATGGTCGAAGTCCCTTTGTATAAAGGAATTTCGACCATGTGTAGTTGCGGAGGCAGGACTCGAACATGCGACCTCCAGGTTATGAGCCTGGCGAGCTACCAACTGCTCCACTCCGCGATATTAACCACGCATTCAGATTAGCAATAGAAGTATTTCTGAATTGCGAGTGCAAAGGTATGACTTTTTAGCAAGACCACCAAATATTTTCGCAATTATTTTTCAAATCATAGCAAAAAACACACTTTTAGCGCCTCATCAGCTCCCTAAATCGTCTATTTTTGAATACTTCCCATTAAAGTTCGAGAAGTTTGTTGTAGCGCAGAGCATTCAGCTGACGCAACAATTCGAGTCGTTCTTCGGTGAGTTGACCGGTTTTCAAAAGCTTTTTATTATACTTCCACCAGTTGAGTAGTCCGCGGTTTTCTACCTTTTTTTTATCGGGCAGTTGATGATTTGCTTCAAGGTAACAGCGAAGTGCTTTATAGTGACTCAACCATTTTTCTTCGTTCTTAGTTCGCATAGGAATCTGATTTATGAGGTACAAAAGTACAAAAACATTGCCACATCGCAAAACTATTATATAAAATAATGTGGATATGGGTTATTTCGAGTAACTTTGCACCACCGATGCAGCCTAAAAAAGTAAAAGAGTAAAAAAGTAAAAAGTAGGAGGTATGGGCATCTTGCCCATACCACGCAGCCTATATAAAAGTATAAAAGTAAAAAAGTATAAAAGTAAAAAGGTAAAAAAGTAAAAGGAACAATAAACAAAATAATGACAGAACAGTTTAAAGACAAGCCATATAACGACTACGGGCAGTGGATACGCCAGCAATTTCCGTTCCGTGTGCAGAAGATTTCGGTTGATGCAGGTTTCTCCTGTCCGAACAGAGATGGAACACTCTCGCATGGTGGTTGTATATTCTGCGACAACCGCACGTTCAACCCATCCTACTGCCAACCGTCGAAACCGATAGCGCAGCAGATGGAAGAGGGCAAGGAGTTCTTCCGTCGTAAGTATCCCGACATGAAATACCTCGCCTACTTTCAAGCTTATAGCAACACCTATGCCCCACTCGACGTGCTGAAACAGCGCTACGAGGAGGCGTTAGCTGTGGACGACGTAGTGGGACTGGTCATCGGCACACGCCCCGACTGTATTAGCGATGAGCTGCTCGACTATCTGGAAGAGCTAAACCGCCGCACGTTCCTCATCGTGGAGTACGGCATCGAGTCGGTGAACGACGACACGTTGCGCCACATTAACCGTGGTCACGACTTTGAATGTAGCCGACGGGCAATAGAACTAACGCACGAGCGTGGCATTCTCACCGGTGGACACATCATACTCGGACTGCCCGGCGAAGACCGCGATGAGAACGTCCGCCAAGCCTCGATTGTGTCGCAGCTGAAGCTTGACATTCTGAAGATACACCAGTTACAGATTATCCGCGGCACACAGCTCGCCGACGAATACACGCAAAGTCCCTTCAAACTCTTCTCGCCCGACGAGTATATCGACACTTGCATTGCTTACCTCGAGCGTCTGCGCAGCGACATCATCGTGGAGCGCTTCGTCAGCCAGTCGCCTGCCGACATGCTCATTGCTCCGAAGTGGGGCATAAAGAACCACGAGTTCACCAACCGACTTGTGAACAGAATGAATGAACTCGACACGTGGCAAGGAGCGTTTAAAAGTAAAAAGGTAAAAAAGTAAAAAAGTAAAAAGGTAAAAGTAGGAGGTATGGGCATCTTGCCCATACCACGCAGCCTAAAAAAGCATAAGAAAACGACAAGGTATTGTCACCACCTCAACATCTCAACATGACACCATTACACATAGCCATCATCGGAGGCGGTGCAGCTGGCTTCTTTGCAGCAATAGAAGCGAAGCGCAACTATCCCGACACCGACATCACCATCTTCGAGAAGAACCAGAAGATGCTCGCCAAAGTAGCCATCACGGGTGGCGGTCGCTGCAACCTGACCAACTCCTTCGAGCAGATCAGCGACCATAAGCACGCCTATCCGCGTGGCGACAAACTCATGAAACGTCTTTTCAAACGCTTCGACCACCACGCAGCCTACGCATGGTTCGAGCGCGAAGGCGTGCCACTCACCACGCAGGAAGACGAATGTGTCTTCCCCGTCTCGCAGGATGCAATGAGCGTTGTCAACTGTCTCATCACGCTTGCCTCGCATCTCGGCATAAAGCAGCTGTGCGGTTACCAGCTGAAGGCCATCAGCCGGAACGCCGACGGCACATTCCACCTCACGTTCGCCGGTGGTAAAGAAGCCGACTTCGACCGTGTTGCCATCGCCACGGGCGGTGCTTCGAAGGGCGAAGGACTTGACGTGTTCGCACGCTTAGGCCATGATATAGCTACGCCCGTGCCGTCGCTCTTCACGTTCAACATAGCCGACCGCAACTTCCTTACGCTCATGGGCACCGTGGTTGAAGACACCATCGCGTCGCTGCCCGGCACGAAGTTCCGCGCCGAGGGTCCGCTGCTCGTCACCCACTGGGGCATGAGCGGACCGGCTGCGCTGAAGCTCTCTGCTCATGCCGCACGCTATCTGCAGGAACACAACTACCAGGCGGACGTGGCTATCAATTGGACGGGGGAGAGTAGACGCAACGTGACGGAGGAGGAGATAGCCTCCATCGCCACACGCAACCCACAGAAGCAGCTCGCCACGATACGCCCGTTCGACTTGCCATCGCGCCTGTGGCTCTACCTGCTGCAAAAGACGCAGAACGACCCCACACGCAAGTGGGGCGAATTGGGCAAAAAGAACCTCAACCGCATAGTGGAAGCACTCACCAACGACATATACCGCATCACGGGCAAGGGTCGCTTCCGCGACGAGTTCGTGACGTGTGGCGGTGTCTCGCTCTCGTCGATAGATATGCACACGCTGCAGAGCAAACACTGCCCCGGACTATTCTTCGCCGGCGAGGTGACCGATGTTGATGCCATCACCGGAGGTTTCAATCTGCAAGCAGCATGGACTATGGGCTATGTAGTAGGCCAGCACATCGGCGAACAATGAAAAAAGCGGACTCAAATATTTGCCGTTACACATAAAATCAGTATATTTGCAAAACTAATAAACCAATAATTTTTACACATGAGATCAATTCTTTCAACACTCGCATTCGCTGTCATCACACTGACAGCCTGCGCGCAATCAATTCCTGGTACGGAGTATAGCATTAAAGGCACCTGCCCAGCAGGTGTTAGTAAGGTATATGTAATGGACGTAAACGGCAATCGCCCGACCGCAATCGACAGTGCTATCGTCGAAGACGGCAAGTTTGCGCTGAAGGGTTCGGCAGAGAAGGACGCACTGCTCGGACTCACCGTTACCAAGAAGGAATACTGCGCATTCTTCAACGACGGCACACCTATCGTTGCCGACCTTGAGAAGAAAACGCTCACCGGCTCGGAGCAGAACACCAAACTCAACGCCTACGACCGCGAGATAGATGCCCTCGGCAGTGAGGCGCAGGCTCTCTACGCACAGTTTACAAAGGCTCAGCAGAGCGGCATGAGCGAGGCAGAGCTGCAGAAGCTCGCCAACGAGCTCGGTCCGAAGCTTAACGACATATCGGAGAGTGTATCGCTCCGCTCGCTCGAAATCATCAAGGAGAACAAGGATAACCTCATCCCCGTGGCTTTCGTAGGCAACGTGATGTACTACGTGGAGTTCCCGGCTTTGCAGGAGATACTCAACGAGAAGAAATACGCCTACGCCAAGCACCCTGCGCTTGCTCCTGCACGTCAGTATCTCGCCATGCTCGCCAAGAAGGCAGCCATCATCGGCAAGCCGTTCACCGACCTCACCGAGAACGATGTAAACGGCAATCCGCACAAGCTCTCGGAGTACTGCGGTAAGGGCAACTACGTGCTCATCGACTTCTGGGCTTCGTGGTGCGGACCATGCCGTGCGGAGCTGCCTCACGTGAAGGCAGCCTACGATAAGTACAAGTCGAAGGGTTTCAACGTGGTTGGTCTGTCGTTCGACAACAAGCTCGAGAACTGGAAGAAGGCTATCGCCGAGATGCAGCTCGACTGGGTTCACCTCTCCGACCTTCAAGGCTGGCAGAGCGTAGCCGGTCAGGTGTACGGCATACGCTCGATACCGGCAAGCTACCTTGTCGACCCTACAGGCAAGATTATCGCAGCCGACCTCAGAGGCGAGCAGCTGGAGGCTAAGCTGAGAGAGATTTACGGAGAGTAGTTATCAACAGAACACCCCTCACACTCAATAGTTTTTTTATGGATAACAGCAAACAGGCTACTTTTGAGCTGGGCACAAAGCCCGTGGGCAAACTGCTGATGCAGTACGCTCTGCCCGCCATCGCTGCCATGACGGCGGCGTCGCTCTACAACATGACAGACAGTATATTCATCGGACAAGGCTGTGGTGCACTCGCCATCAGCGGCCTTGCCGTTACATTCCCCTTACAGAACCTCGCGGCGGCGTTCGGAGCCGGTGTGGGCGTAGGTGCTTCTACGTGCATATCGGTGAAGCTGGGACAGAAAGACTACACCACCGCCGAGCGTGTGTTCGGCAATGCCTTCACGCTGAACGCCATCATCGGCATTGCGTTCGGCATCATATCGCTTCTCTTCCTCGACCCTATACTGCGCTTCTTCGGCGCAAGCGATACCACCCTACCCTACGCACGCGAGTATATGGTCATCACGCTCGCCGGCAACGCCATCTCGCACATGTTCTTCGGCATGAACTCCATACTGCGTGCTGCGTCGAAGCCGCGCTCCGCTATGATGGCATCGATAATGACGGTGGTGCTCAATGCCATCCTATCACCGATATTCATTTGGCCGCTGCACATGGGCATAGGCGGAGCCGCCCTTGCCACAATCATTGCGCAAGCCATTATGCTCTGCTGGCAGCTTAGGATATTCAGCAATCCGCAGTGCATCGTCCACTTCAAGCGCGGCATCTACCGCCCCGTGTCGCACATCATCAAGAACATCATAGCCATCGGCATCTCGCCGTTCGCCATGAACGCTTGCTCGTGCATCGTCATCATCTTCATCAACAAGGCACTCACCTTCCACGGTGGCGACCTCGCAGTGGGCGCGTTCGGCATTACGAACAAGATTGCGTTCATCTTCATAATGATAAACATGGGCATCAACCAGGGCATGTTCCCCATCGCAGGCTACAACTACGGCGCACGCAACTACGACCGTCTGCTGCGCGTGTTGAAGTACACCATGACCGGCGCCGTGCTCATCACCACCGTCGGCTGGATAATAGCCCAGTCGATGACCTACGAATGCGTACGTCTGTTCACTTCCGACCAGACGCTCATCAGCATATCCGAGCGTGCCATAACCATCACTATGCTCACCTTCCCCGTCGTGGGTGCACAGATGGCAAGCACGGGTTTCTTCCAGAGTATAGGCAAGGCGAAGATAAGTATGCTGCTCTCGCTCTCGCGCCAGCTTCTGTTCTTCCTGCCATTGCTGCTTGTGCTGCCCAGTTTCTACCAGACCGACGGTGTGTGGCTCGCTCAGCCCATCAGCGATGTCATCTCGTTCGTTGTGGCAATAGTGCTGCTCACGAAGTACGTGAAGAAACTAAAAAAAGTAAAAGAGTAAAAAAGTAAAAGAGTAGACGGGTAGACAAGTTAACAAGTAAACAAGTTATTATGAACAACGATAAACTAATAATCAGCGTAGGCCGCCAGCTTGGCAGTGGCGGCAGAACGATAGCTAAGATGCTGGCAGAGGAGTTCGGCTGCAAGTTCTTCGACCGCGAAGTGCTCGACTTGGCGGCTAAGGAGAGTGGCTTCAGTCCCGAGTTCTTCGAGAAGAACGACGAGCGCAAGGGGTTCCTCGACCAGATATTCCATATGCACGTGCCGTTCATCTCCGACTCGTCGTTCTACGACAACGGACTCTCGCAGGAGAGTCTGTTCCGTATTCAGAGCGATGCCATACGCAAGGCAGCCGACGAGTCGTCGTGCGTGTTCGTGGGCAGATGTGCCGACTATGTGCTGCGCGACAACCCGAACATGGTGACAGTGTTCATCACAGCCGACCTCGACGAACGCATCAGCAACATCTGCAAGCGACGCAACTGCTCGGAGGAGGAGGCACGCAAGCTGATCAGCGACAAGGAGAGCACACGCTCCTCCTACTACAACTACTACACGGGCAAGACGTGGGGCGACAGCGCAAGCTACGACCTCTGCGTAAACACCTCGCGACTCGGAATGGAGGGCACGAAGGAATTCATAGCCGACTTCATAAGACGCAGAATGAAACAACAGAACTAAAACACAGAACGGATATGAAGAGGATAGGCATAATCAGCGACACCCACTCCTACTGGGACGACCGCTACTTGAAATACTTCGAGCCGTGCGACGAGATATGGCATTGTGGCGACATCTGCTCTACGGTGCTCGCGGAGCGCTTGGCTGAGTTCCGACCGCTGCGTGCCGTCTGCGGCAACTGCGACGGCGGCGACCTGCGCCTCATGTTCCCCGAGGTGCTGCGCTTCAAGTGTGAGGAGGTGGAGGTACTGATGAAGCACATCGGTGGCTACCCTGGCAAGTACGACCCGAGCATACGCCGACAGATAATGGAGCGTCCGCCAAAGCTTTTCATCAGCGGACACTCGCACATACTGAAGATAAAGAACGACCCACAGCTCGGACTGCTGCATATCAACCCCGGAGCCGCGGGGCTGCAGGGCTGGCAGACGGAGCGCACCCTCGTCCGACTCACCATTGACGGAGCAACAATGAAGGATTGCGAAGTGATTACGTTAGGTACGCCAGGCAGGCATAGCGCGATGTAATATATTATAATGTATATATACCGCAAATCGCCCACAAGCTCGATTGAGCTTGTGGGCGATTTTTATAGGGGGTGCACTTGTCTCAAGTGCACCAATTAATATAATTTGAATTCTATCTTGTTAGTGCAGTTCTTGCTCTGGCAAGCGGCAAAGCCGAGCGGAGACAACTGCACCCCCG
>DAVZJL010000028.1:0-27918 GCA_052272805.1 Prevotella sp.
GTGAATTCTGCGTGTTCTGTGGGAGGATATGCACTGTTAGCTTGGTTGGTGCAGCAGAGACTGCTGCACCCCCTGAGAGGGCAGCGCGGCTTGGTTGGTGCAGCAGGGACTGCTGCACCCCCTGGGAGGGCACACGCGGCTTGGCTGGTGCAGCAGGGACTGCTGTACCCCCTGGGAGGGCGGCGTGGGTATGGCAGGGATGCCATACCCTCCTACGACTCCCCTGAGAGGCCCCTCCTAAGATTAGTCGGCGAGCTTAGCCTTGATGAACTCGCGGTTGAGGCGAGCGATGTTGGCGATAGACTCGTTCTTCGGGCACTCAGCCTCGCAAGCGCGGGTGTTGGTGCAGTTGCCGAAGCCGAGCTCTTCCATCTTGGCTACCATTGCCTTTGCACGCTTAGCTGCCTCGGGGCGGCCTTGTGGCAGGAGAGCGAGCTGGCTCACCTTAGAGCTTACGAAGAGCATTGCCGAGCCGTTCTTACATGCAGCTACGCAGCAGCCGCAGCCGATACATGTAGCGCAGTCCATTGCCTCGTCGGCATCTTCCTTCGGGATGAGGATGGCGTTAGCGTCCTGCGGCTGACCGGTGCGTACGCTAACGTAACCACCTGCCTGCATGATCTTGTCGAACGCTGTGCGGTCTACCATGCAGTCCTTGATTACGGGGAACGCTGCTGAGCGCCACGGCTCAACGGTGATTACGTCGCCGTCGTTGAACTTACGCATGTAGAGCTGGCATGTGGTAGCGCCCTGGTTCGGTCCGTGTGGGTGGCCGTTGATGTAGAGTGAGCACATACCGCAGATGCCCTCGCGGCAGTCGTGGTCGAATACGAAAGGCTCGTTGCCTTCTTCGATGAGCTGCTCGTTAAGGATGTCGAGCATCTCAAGGAATGAGGTATCCGTAGGGATATCCTTCATCTCGCGTGTGTCGAAGTGGCCCTTGTCCTGAGGACCGTTCTGACGCCAATATTTCAGTGTGAAGCTTATATTTTTCTCCATAATGTTTTTAGTTCTTATAGTTACGTGTCTGTACCTTGATTGCCTCGTATTCGAGCGGTTCCTTGATGAGTTCAGGAGCGGTCTCGTCGTCGCCCTTATACTCCCAGCAGCCTACGTAGAAGAAGTTCTCGTCGTCGCGCTTTGCCTCGCCCTCTTCTGTCTGGTGCTCCTCGCGGAAGTGACCACCGCAAGACTCCTCGCGTGAGAGTGCGTCGTGTGCGATGAGCTCACCCATGAGGATGAAGTCGCGGAGGTGGATAGCCTTGTCGAGCTCTACGTTCAGACCTTCCTTCGAGCCTGGGATGAAGAGGTTGGTGTTGAACTCGTTGCGGAGCTTCTTGATGAGCTTGATGCCTTCCTCAAGACCCTCCTTTGTGCGACCCATACCTACGTGCTCCCAGAGGATGTGGCCGAGCTCCTTATGGATAGAGTCTACAGAGCGTTTGCCATGGATGCCCATGAGGCGGTCGATTTCTGCCTGAACGCCCTTCTCAGCCTCTGCGAACTCGGGGAGGTCTACAGAGAGGTGCGGCCAGATAGCCTGGTCGGCGAGGTAGTTCTGGATGGTGTACGGCAGCACGAAGTAGCCGTCGGCAAGACCCTGCATGAGGGCAGATGCGCCGAGGCGGTTAGCGCCGTGGTCAGAGAAGTTGCACTCGCCGATAGCGAACAGACCGGTGATAGAGGTCTGAAGCTCGTAGTCGACCCAGATACCACCCATTGTGTAGTGGATAGCCGGATAGATCATCATCGGGTTGTAGTACTTCACGCCGTTGATTTCGTTTGCAAGCTCGCCCGGGTTTACGTCGGTGATCTCCTCGTACATGTCGAAGAGGTTGCCGTAGCGCTGGCGGATAACGTCGATGCCGAGGCGGTTGATTGACTCAGAGAAGTCGAGGAACACGGCGAGACCGGTGTTGTTCACGCCGAAGCCCTTGTCGCAACGCTCCTTGGCTGCGCGCGAAGCAACGTCACGCGGAACGAGGTTGCCGAATGCCGGGTAGCGACGCTCCAAGTAGTAGTCGCGGTCTTCCTCTGCGATGTCCGAGCCCTTCTTTGTGCCAGCCTGGAGGGCCTTAGCGTCCTCGAGCTTCTTCGGCACCCAGATGCGGCCGTCGTTACGCAGCGACTCTGACATAAGTGTGAGCTTCGACTGCTTGTCGCCGTGTACGGGGATACATGTCGGGTGGATCTGTACGTAGCAAGGGTTAGCGAAGTAAGCACCCTTACGGTAGCACTGAACGGCTGCTGTACAGTTGCAACCCATAGCGTTTGTAGAGAGGAAGTAAGCGTTGCCGTAACCGCCGGTAGCGATTACTACGGCGTTAGCCGAGAAGCGCTCGAGCTTGCCGCTGACGAGGTTCTTGGCGATGATACCGCGTGCGCGGCCGTCTACGATTACTACGTCTTCCATCTCGTAGCGTGTGTAGAGCTGTACGCGGCCTGTGTTCACCTGCTTAGAGAGTGCTGAGTAGGCACCGAGGAGGAGCTGCTGGCCGGTCTGACCCTTAGCGTAGAATGTACGTGACACCTGAGCGCCACCGAATGAACGGTTGGCGAGCATGCCGCCGTACTCGCGTGCGAATGGTACGCCCTGGGCTACGCACTGGTCGATGATGTCGTTCGACACCTCTGCCAGACGGTATACGTTAGCCTCGCGTGCACGGTAGTCGCCGCCCTTCACTGTGTCGTAGAACAGACGGTACACTGAGTCGCCGTCGTTCTGGTAGTTCTTGGCTGCGTTGATACCGCCCTGAGCGGCGATAGAGTGAGCGCGACGCGGTGAGTCCTGGATGCAGAAGTTAAGCACGCGGAAGCCCATCTCGCCGAGGCTGGCTGCTGCAGAAGCACCTGCAAGACCTGTACCTACAACGATGACGTCGAGCTTGAGTTTGTTCTTGGGGTTCACCAGACGCTGGTGAGCTTTATAGTTGGTCCACTTCTCGGCCACTGGGCCTTCAGGGATTCTTGAATTAATTGTCTTAGCCATAATATGAATTATGATTTTTGAATTTTGAATTTTGAATTAGCAGCAGCTACCGCAGCAGAGGCTCGGTGCGCAACCAAGGGCGAACAATACTACTACTACGAGGAAGCCGAGGACGAGCACGGTTGAGTAAACCTGGCTGATCACCTTCCAGCGGTTGAACCATACCTTGCCGTTCCAGCCGAAGGTCTGCATTGCGCTCCAGAAACCGTGTGTGAGGTGGAACCAGAGGGCTACGAGCCATACGATGTAGAGAACAACGTAAACTGGGTTGGCGAATGTCTCCTTGATCCACTCGAAACCGTCTGCCGGACCATGGATGCCCTCGAAGCCAAGAAGCTCTGCGAACATCATGTTGTACCAGAAGTTGAAGAGGTGGAGCAACAGACCGAGCACCACGATGATGCCCAGAACGAGCATGTTCTGCGATGCCCACTCTACACCCTTAGGCTTTGCTGTAACCTCGTAACGAGAGTTGCCGCGGGCTGCGCGGTTCTGCATCGTGAGCCAGAAGGCGTAAACGATGTGGAGAACGCAGAGGGCAGCAAGACCCATTGTTGCTACTACGGCATACCAGTTGGCGCCAAGGAACTCACAAATCATGTTGTAAGCGTCTCCCGAGAAGAGGGCAACAACATTCATTGACATGTGGAATGTCAGGAATAGAACAAGTGCGACGCCGGTGAGGGCCATCACTACTTTTCTACCGATTGATGAATTGATTAACCACATAAATGATTTGAAATTTAAATTATTAATTGATAAAATTATTGATATTTCTTTGTGCGTGATAGAGGCTGCTCCTCGCGCATATACTATATAATAGGTAGGGGCACATCCTTTCAAGCTGCAAAAATACTGAAAATTGATGATAAATCAAATTATTTCACATCAAAAATCGAATTTATTTCTTAATTTTGCGAACATAAAAGGATGCAGAAGTGGAACATACTGTATATTAAAGTGAAATCTGTGCAGGGTAAACACGCTACTTATGGCATCGTGCAGCGGACGGAATCCGATTGGGCGGCGGACGGAATCTGATTGGGTGGCGAACGCAATCTGATCGGGTGGCGGACGCAATCCGCCAGGGGGTGCAGCTGTCTCAGCTGCACCAACCAAGTTGCGCACCAACAAAGCAATGTACAAATCCCCCACAGAATGCGCAGAACACACAGAACCTTCTTGCGGAGAAGTGCCTCCCACAGATAGACACAGATGCCATACCCTCCAAGGGGGTGCAGCGGTCTCCGCTGCACCAACCAAGCAGCACACCAACAAAGTAGTGTACAAATCCCCCACAGAATGCGCAGAACACACAGAACCTTCTTGCGGAGAAGTGACTCCCACAGATACACACAGATGCGCACAGATTAGGAGGGTATGGCATCCCTGCCATACCCACGCTGCCAAAAACGCAGCCTAACATTCTGTGTGCTCCGCGAATTCCGTGGGAGAATATTCCCAAGCAAGAGATTCTGTGAATTCCGTGGGAAGTACACGCAGCCTAACTTCTGTGCAAATCCGTGAAATCTGTGGGAGAACATTCCCAAGCAAGAGATCCTGTGAATTCCATGAATTCCGTGGGAGAAAACCCCAAGCAGTGCACTTCTTCTCGGTTGGTGCACTTGAGACAAGTGCACCCCCTTGAAGGCAGCCTAACTTCTGTGCAAATCCGTGAAATCTATGGGAGAACATTCCCAAGCAAGAGATTCCGTGAATTCCGTGAAATCTGTGGGAGAACATCCACGCACGCTGCACCCCTGAAGATTCCGTGAGATAGCCACCCATGAGGTGAAAGAACAAACAGCAAACAACGCAACAAGATATGATATTGAAATACGACGTTATCGTCATCGGCGGCGGACACGCCGGATGCGAAGCAGCAGCTGCTGCAGCACGCATGGGCGCAAAGACATGCCTCGTGACGATGGATATGAACAAACTGGCGCAGATGAGTTGCAACCCCGCCGTCGGCGGCATCGCTAAAGGACAGATAGTGCGCGAGATAGACGCACTGGGCGGAAGGATGGGACTCGTCACCGATGCCACGTCAATACAGTTCCGTATGCTCAACCGAGGCAAAGGACCGGCAGTGTGGAGCCCGAGAGCGCAATGCGACCGCGGCAAGTTCATCTGGGAATGGCGCGCGCAGCTCGACCGCACCGATAACCTCGACATCTGGCAGGACGAAGCCTGCGAGCTGCTCGTGGAGAACGGCGAGGCGGTGGGCGTGGAGACGGTGTGGGGCGTTACGCTGAGAGCAAAGGCGGTGGTCATCACCGCCGGTACATTCCTCAACGGACTCATGCACGTGGGCAAGCGTAAGGTGCCTGGAGGCAGATGCGCCGAGCCAGCGGTGCTACACTTCACAGAGAGCATCACACGACACGGCATAACAGCAGCGCGAATGAAGACGGGAACGCCGGTGCGCATCGACCGACGCTCGGTGCACTTCGAGGATATGGAGGAGCAGCCGGGCGAGACCGACTACCACGGTTTCTCGTACATGACCGCACCAAGACACCTCAAGCAGCTGCCATGCTGGACGACATACACTAACAAGGATGTGCACGACACGCTGCGAGCATCCATCGCCGACTCCCCACTCTACAACGGACAGATACAGTCGACCGGACCGCGCTACTGCCCGTCAATAGAGACGAAGCTGATGACCTTCCCCGACAAGGACCAGCACCCGCTGTTCCTGGAGCCGGAGGGCGAAGACACGAACGAGATGTACCTGAACGGCTTCTCGTCGTCGATGCCGATGGAGGTGCAAATAGAGGCACTGAAGAAGATTCCGGCGTTCCGCGACATACACGTCTACCGACCGGGCTACGCCATAGAGTACGACTACTTCGACCCTACACAGCTGAAGCCGTCGTTAGAGTCGAAACTCGTCGGCGGACTGTTCTTCGCCGGTCAGGTGAACGGCACTACGGGATATGAGGAGGCTGGCGGACAGGGACTGATGGCTGGCGTGAACGCTGCGCTCTACTGCGGCGGCTCGGCTCCGTTCGTCCTGAAACGCGACGAGGCATATATCGGCGTGCTCATCGACGACCTCACCACAAAGGGCGTGGACGAGCCGTATCGTATGTTCACCTCGCGTGCCGAGTACCGCATACTGCTGCGCCAGGATAACGCAGACGCACGTCTCACGGAGAAAGCCTACGAACTGGGCATCGCCACACGCGAACGCTACGACCACTGGCTGAAGAAGAAGACGGAGATAGAGCGCATCGTGCGCTACTGCGACCAGACGAACGTGAAACCGCGTGACATCAACGACGCGCTCGAACGCTTCGGAACAACACCGATGCAGTTTGGCACAACTATAGCGGGACTGGTGGCGCGTCCGCAACTGAGCATCGAACAGATAGCATCCGCACTCCCTACCCTACAGGCTGCGTTGAAAACCGACGATACGCGTCAGACGGAGATTGTGGAGACAGCGGAGATACTGATAAAGTATAAGGGATATATCGAACGCGAACGACTCGTGGCTGACAAGATGCACCGCCTGGAGGACATACACATCAAAGGACACTTCAACTACGCAGAGCTGCACGAGATATCTACCGAGGGCAGACAGAAGCTCACACGCATCAACCCCGAGACGCTCGGACAAGCATCGCGCATCCCTGGCGTGTCGCCCAGCGACATCAACGTACTCTTGGTGCTGATGAAACGTTAGTTACACGTGAAACATTCAAGTAAACAAACAACAATTAAATATTTGAAAATGAACAACAAACTATTGCTTGACAATCTGCGTTGCATACCAGATTGGCCAAAGAAGGGAGTGAACTTCCGCGACGTTACTACCCTATTCAAAAACAACGAGTGTCTGCAGGAGATCTGCGACGAGATGTACGAGCTGTACAAAGACAAGGGCATCACAAAGATCGTAGGCATCGAGTCGCGCGGCTTCGTTATGTCATCAGCACTCGCACTGCGTCTCGGTGCCGGCGTTGTATTGTGCCGTAAGCCGGGTAAGCTGCCCTGCGACACCGTACAGGAGAGCTACGCTAAGGAGTATGGTAAGGACACCATAGAGATCCACAAGGATGCCATCGGTGAAGACGACGTAATCTTACTACACGACGACCTCCTCGCCACTGGCGGAACCATGAAGGCTGCGTGCAACCTCGTGAAGAAGTTCCACCCGAAGAAGGTTTACGCCAACTTCATCATCGAACTCGTCAACGAAGGACTCAACGGTCGCGACGGATTTGACGAAGACATCGAAATAACCTCGCTTATCCAGATCTAACCCATAGGGGCATTAAGGGGGTGCAGCTGTCTCAGCTGCACCAATCAAGCGGTACACCAACAAAGCAGTGCACAAATTCCCCACAGAATGCGCAGAACACACAGAACCTTCTTGCGGAGAAGTGCCTCCCACAGATAGACACTGATACCCTCCTAGGGGGTGCAGCTGTCCCAGCTGCACCAACCAAGCAGCACACCAACAAAGCAGTGTACAAATTCCCCACAGAATGCACAGAACACACAGAATCTTCTTGAGGAGAAGTGCCTCCCACAGATAGACACAGATGCGCACAGATTAGGAGGGTATGGCATCCTTGCCATACCCACGCTGCCAAGAACGTAGCCTAACATTCTGTGTGCTTTGCGAATTCCGTAGGGAGAATAAGACCACAGCAGGTGGCGTGGGTATGGCAGGATGCCATACCCTCCTAGGGGGTGCAGCTGTCTCAGCTGCACCAACCAAGCGAAAAGCAAATCTCAGGGGGTGCAGCAGTCCCTGCTGCACCAACCAAGCGAAAAGCAAACCTCGCAAGATACACAGAGAATTAAAACGAGTATTGCTCGGTTGGTGCAGTGAAGACCACTGCACCCCCTTAAAATGCCGAAACCACTCGGTTGGTGCAGTGGAGACCACTGCACCCCCTAAAGACACCCCCAGCAAAAGGCTATGGCTCGCGCCATAGCCTTTTAAGTTCCACGTGAAACGAATAATAGCAAAACACTTAGTTTCAAGCAAGTTATATGACAAAGGAAGAAAACGAAAAGCGCATTGAACGGTTGAAGAACATCGTGCTGAACATGCCCGACAAACCGGGCAGCTACCAGTTCTACGATGCCGACCACACTATTATATATGTAGGCAAGGCGAAACGCTTGAAGCAGCGTGTGTCGAGCTATTTCCACAAAGAGGTGGACAGGTTCAAGACAAAGGTGCTTGTGTCGAAGATTGAGGACATCAGCTACACGGTGGTGAACACCGAAGAGGATGCCCTACTCCTCGAAAACAGTCTTATAAAGAAGTACAACCCGCGCTACAACGTGCTGTTGAAGGACGGCAAGACATACCCAAGTATCTGCATCACGAACGAGTATCTGCCACGTGTGTTCAAGACACGACAGGTGAACAAGCGTTTCGGCACGTTCTTCGGCCCCTACTCACACACAGGTAGTATGTTCGCCGTACTGGAGCTTATTCATAAACTATACAAGCCACGCACGTGCCGCCAGATAATAACCAAAGAAGGCATCGAACAGGGCAAGTACAATCCGTGCTTGGAGTATCACATACACAACTGTAAAGCACCGTGCTGCGGAAAGCAATCGTTGGAGGATTACCAGGCGGCAATAGCGCAGGCACGGGAGATTTTGAAGGGCAACACGCGCGAACTATCGCAGCATGTGTTCGAGCAGATGCAGCAGAAAGCAGCCGAACTGAAGTTTGAGGAGGCAGAGGAGCTAAAGCAGAAGTACCTGCTTATAGAGAATTTCTGCGCCAAGAGTGAGGTTGTGAGCCATACCATCGCTGACGTGGACGTGTTCACCATCGTGGACGACGACACCAACCGCACGGCGTTCATCAACTATATACACGTAAAGAATGGAGCCGTAAACCAGAGTTTCACGTTCGAATACAAGCGCAAACTCGATGAAACCGACCAGGAGCTGCTGCTAACCGCTATTCCGGAAATTAGGGAGAGGTTCAAGAGCAAGGCGAAGGAGATTATCGTACCGTTCGAGATTGAGTGGACACTGAACGATGCGCAGTTCTTCGTGCCGCAGCGAGGCGACAAGAAACACCTATTGGAGTTGGGCGAGATGAACTGCAAGCAGTATAAGTTCGACCGCTTGAAGCAGACCGAAAAGCTCAACCCCGAGCAGAAACAGACGCGCCTGATGAAGGAGTTGCAGCAGAAACTGCAGCTTGAGAAGCTGCCGTATCACATAGAATGTTTCGACAACTCGAATATATCGGGTACGGATGCGGTGGCTGGATGCGTGGTGTTCAAGGGCATGAAACCGTCGAAAAAGGACTATCGTAAGTATAATATCAAGACGGTTGTGGGACCTGACGACTATGCTTCGATGCAGGAGGTGGTACGCCGCCGCTACTCGCGCATGATTGAGGAGAACGCTACCCTGCCCGACCTTATCATCACCGACGGTGGATTGGGACAGATGAGCGTTGTGAGAGAGGTTGTGGAGGGCGAATTGGGGCTTAATATACCCATCGCCGGACTCGCAAAGGACAACCGCCACCGCACCAACGAGCTGCTCTATGGCAATCCACCGCAGACCATCGCGCTGAAGACCAACTCTGAGCTGTTCCATGTTCTGACGCAGATACAAGACGAGGTGCACCGCTATGCCATACAGTTCCACCGTGACAAGCGATCGAAGCACGCCCTGCACAGCGAACTGGACGATATCAAAGGCATCGGTCCGGCAACGCGCGACGCACTGCTGAAGGCGTTCAAGAGTTTGAAACGCATACGTGAGGCGAGTACGGAGGAACTTGCGGAGGTGGTCGGCACTGCAAAAGCGAAGATTATAGCAGCGCATTTCGGCAAATAATTGCAGATTTCAAGTATTTGTATTAACTTTGTGGAAAATAATTACGCAACTCTGCAGAGCTGAAAGTAGCTCAGCGAACAATAACAATACTACCCAATCGGAGACAAGAAATGAGAACAGTAATACAGCGCGTACAGCACGCATCAGTAACCATCGACGGCAGCATCAAATCATCTATCGGCAACGGACTCCTTCTGCTGCTCGGCGTGGAGGAAGCAGACACGTCTGAGGACGTAGACTGGCTCGTGAAGAAGGTGGCAGCACTGCGCATCTTTGACGACGAGAACGGCGTAATGAACCGCTCGCTCGTGGATGTGGAGGGCGAGGCATTGGTGGTTAGCCAGTTCACGCTCTACGCTTCATACAAGAAGGGCAATCGACCATCGTGGTTCCGCGCCGCACGCCACGAGATATCCGTGCCGCTCTACGAGGAATTTTGCCACAAACTGAGCGATGCTATCGGCAAGCAGGTAGGCACGGGCGAGTTCGGTGCCTACATGAAGGTAGAGCTTGTGAACGACGGACCGGTGACTATCTGCATGGACACGAAGAACAAGGAATAAGTAACCATTAAGCTGGTATTTGTAATATATATACTACTGTTGGGACAATCTGTTAACGTCTAAAAAAACATAGAACAATGACAATAAAAGAAGCACAAGAGGCTGTAGACGGTTGGATAAAGGAGTACGGCGTGCGCTATTTCTCCGAACTGACCAACATGGCTTGCCTCACCGAAGAGGTGGGCGAATTGGCTCGCGTAATGGCTCGTCGCTACGGCGACCAAAGCTTCAAGGAGGGCGAATCGCACGATCCGTCCGAGGAAATGGCGGATATTCTGTGGGTTCTTATCTGCCTCGCCAACCAAACTGGCGTAGACCTCACAGAGGCGCTGCAGAAGAGCTTTGAGAAAAAGACCAAACGCGACCACGACCGCCATAAGAACAACCCCAAGCTAAAGCAATAAAAGCAACATCTACCCAAGCCTTAGAATGGCTTAGAAAGGCTTTAAAAAAACATAGAAAGCAATAAAACAACAAACCAAAACATATTAACAACAATGGGAATCATTAAAGACGTTATCCTCCACGACCAGGAGGCAAAGAAGCAGGAGCCGAGCAAGTACGACGAGGCTCTCGCTAAGTACAACAC
The DNA here is from genome assembly GCA_052272805.1 of Prevotella sp. Taxonomy (GTDB): domain Bacteria; phylum Bacteroidota; class Bacteroidia; order Bacteroidales; family Bacteroidaceae; genus Prevotella. The sequence goes on from DAVZJL010000028.1 coordinate 10,988, forward strand.
CGACCTCGACGACAACGCTGTTCGCGAGGCTGTACGCCAGATTATCGCTGAGAAGGTGCCGCAGAACGACACTGAGGAAGTGAAGAAGTTCCTCTTCGGCAGCATCGAGCTCACAACACTCAAGACCACCGATTCTGAGACAAGCGTACTCGCCTTTACAGAGCGCGTGAACGACTTCGACAACGAGTATCCCGAACTGCCCCACGTGGCTACCATCTGCGTTTATCCGTGCTTCGCAAAGACCGTTGCAGAGTCGTTGGAGGTAGACGGCGTAGAGATAGCTTGTGTTAGCGGCTCGTTCCCTTCTTCTCAGGCTCGTATCGAAGTGAAGGTGGCTGAAGCATCGCTCGCTGTGGCTGACGGTGCTACAGAGATAGATATCGTCATGCCGGTGGGCAAGTTTCTCTCGGGCGACTACGAGGGCGTTTGCGACGAGATTTCGGAGCAGAAGGCTGCTTGCGGTGAGGACGTAGCCATGAAGGTTATCCTCGAGACTGGCGCTATCAAGACCGCTTCTAACATCAAAAAGGCATCTATCCTTGCTATGTACGCCGGTGCCGACTACATCAAGACTTCTACCGGCAAGTTGGAACCAGCCGCTACTCCGGAGGCTGCATACGTAATGTGTCAGGCTATCAAGGAGTACTACGAGCAGACTGGCATACAGATTGGTTTCAAGCCTGCTGGCGGCATAAACACGGTTATGGATGCCATCACATACTACACCATCGTTAAGGAGGTTCTGGGCGAGAAATGGCTCACCAACAAATGGCTCCGCCTCGGCACATCACGCCTTGCAAACATGCTCCTCAGTGAACTGAAGGGCGAGCAGATTAAGTTCTTCTAAGGAGACTCTTTGGCTTTCTAAGCCGAACTGAGCCTTCTTAGGACGAGCTAAGGAATATGCCGAACTAAGCCTTCTTGGGCCTCTCTAAGAAATAAGCCGAACTGAGCCTTCTTAAGCCTTACTACGCCTTGGCTTAAAGAGGCTTAGAAAGGCTTAGTTCGGCTTATTTCTTAGAGAGGCTCAAGGAGGCTTAGTTCAGCTTAAGCGCACACTACTACTTCGTGCGCTTGATTACAAAGTCGAGGTAAGCCTGGAGGGCTTCCTTCACTTCCGGCTGCTTCACGCGCTCGTCGATGAAGCGCTGCGCTTGGGCGTGGAACTCCCACATACGGTGCTCAGCATACTCGATACCGCCTTTTTCCTTGGTATAGGCAACCAATTTTGCGATTTCATCGCTGCTCACGGTGCGTGCTTTCACCTTAAGAGCAAGGTCGCACATCGACTCATCACCACCATTATTCACAGCATAGATGACGGGGAGCGTGAGCTTTCCTTCAGTCATGTCATTGCCCGTAGGCTTGCCTATCTCTGGCGAGTCGTAATAGTCGAAGATGTCGTCGCGTATCTGGAAGGTGATGCCGAGGTTCTGTCCGAAAAGCTTTGCAGCCTCCACGTCCTCCTCTGAAGCGCCAGAAGAGAGCGCACCGATGCCTGCGCACGCCTCGAACAACGCAGCAGTCTTCTGCTTTATCACGTCGTAGTAGACATCCTCCGAGATGTCCTTGCGTCCGATGTTGGAGAGTTGGAGTATCTCGCCGTCGGAGAGCGTGCGTCCGAGCTCAGCCAAGTAGGTCACAATCTGCTCCGAATGGGTGCGAGCGACGCAAAGCAGGGCGGTAGAAAGGATGTAATCGCCCACGAGCACTGCCACCTTATTATCGTAAGTAGCGTTCACCGATGCCTGACCGCGACGCTCCTCGCTCTCGTCCACCACATCGTCGTGCACGAGCGAAGCCGTATGCAGCAGTTCCAGACCGACGGCAGCGTTCTGTGTAGAAAGGTTTATCTGTCCAAAGTTCTTCGCCATGAGCAGTATGAGCATAGGGCGCATACGCTTGCCTGCACGCTTGCGGATATGCTCGAGCGCAGAGCCGAGCAACCCGTCCTCGTGCGAGAGCGACTGGTTGAAAAGACTGATGAAATCGGCGAGTTCCGCCTCTACCGGGTGTTTTATAATTGACAGATAATCCATTGTATTATAATATTTCGTACAAAGTTACGGAATTTGCCGTTATTAGTGACATTTTTTTTGTAATTTTACAACTAATATTAGTTAATGAGTTGACGAGGAGATATCTCACCATCTCACCACCTCACCATCACAACATCACACCATAATATGAACAAACTTTTTCTGCTTGACGCTTACGCACTAATTTATCGTGCCTACTATGCGTTTATAAAGAACCCACGTATCAACTCGAAGGGCATGAATACCTCAGCCGTTATGGGCTTCGTAAACACGCTCAACGAGATACTCACCAAGGAGCAGCCCACGCACATCGGCGTGGCGTTCGACCACGGCAAGACATTCCGCGACGAGGCATTCCCTGCGTACAAGGCGCAGCGCGAAGCCACGCCGGAGGACATACGCGCCTCCGTACCTATCATCAAGGACATCATCACGGCGATGCACATCCCTGTGCTCCAGGTGGACGGCTTCGAGGCAGACGACGTAATCGGCACGCTCGCCACGAAGGCTGGCGAAGCCGGTGTGCAGACCTATATGCTCACGCCCGACAAAGACTACGGTCAGCTGGTGCGCGACAATGTCTTCATCTTCCGTCCGCGCCACGGTGGAGGCTACGAGACGATGGGACCGAAGGAGGTGTGCGAGAAGTACGAGCTCGACTCCCCTACCCAAGTCATCGACCTGCTTGCGCTGATGGGCGACTCCGCCGACAACTTCCCCGGATGCCCCGGCGTGGGTCCGAAGACTGCCACCAAGCTCATCGCCGAGTTCGGCAGCATCGACTCCATCCTTGAGAACTCTGCAAAGATAAAGGGCAAATTGCGTGAGAAGGTGGAGGGAGCCGTTGACGATATACGTATGTCGAAGTTCCTTGCCACCATTCGCACCGACGTTCCTATCGACCTCGACCTCGACGCTTTGAAGCTGCAGGAGCCAGACACGGCACGACTCGCCGAGATCTTCACCGAACTGGAGTTTAAGAGTCTGTTGGACAAATTCGTAAAGAAGCCTCAACAACCGCAAAAAACTGTTAATTTACAACTCGATTTATTTGCCGAAAATCCGACCGAGGATGCAGTTGGTTCAGAATTTTCAAGCTATGAAGGCTCAAAAAGTGCTCCTTGTGAGTACCAACTCGTTGAAACAGAAGAAGATGCACGCCTGATTTGTGAAAAATTTAGTTCATCCAAAATTCTCGTTTTAGAAACGAAGACCACCTCAACGAACGCTATTGACGCAAAATTGGAGGGTTTGAGCTTCGCAATAGAAGAAGGAAAGGTGGTTCAAGTAGCAATTCCTAACGAACGTGAAAAAGCGGAAAGAATTGTAAATATCTTCAAACCTCTATACGAAAGTAGCGAAATCCTAAAGGTAGGACAAAACATCAAGTACGACATGGAGGTGCTGATGAACTACGGAGTGCGCCTCGCCGCACCTATGTTCGACACCATGCTCGCCCACTATGTGTTGCAGCCAGAACAGAAGCACAACACGGAAACCATCGCCGAGACACTACACCAATACAACGTGCTGAAGCCACGACTGAAGGAGACTGGTGTCGAGGATCTGTTCTACAACATCGAGATGCCACTTGTGCCGGTGCTCGCCGAGATGGAGATGACTGGCGTGCGCCTCGACACCGACGCCCTCGCCGAGACATCGAAGGTGCTCACCGAGCGTATGCACCAAATAGAGCAGAACATATACGGACTCGCCGGACACGAGTTCAACATCGCATCGCCGAAGCAGGTGGGCGAGGTGCTGTTCGGCGAGATGAAGATAGTGGAGAAGCCGAAGAAGACCAAGACCGGACAGTACGTCACATCCGAAGAGGTGCTGCAGCAGTTGCGCTCAAAGGCTCCCATCGTCGACCATATCCTCGAACACCGCGGACTGAAGAAGCTGCTTGGCACGTATGTCGACGCGCTGCCCAAGCTAATCAACCCACGCACCGGACACATACACACCACGTTCAACCAAGCCGTCACGGCAACGGGTCGCCTCTCCTCCTCCAACCCCAACCTGCAGAACATCCCCGTGCGTGGCGAGGACGGCAAGGAGATACGCAAGTGCTTCATACCAGAGCCAGGACAGCTGTTCTTCTCAGCCGACTACTCGCAGATTGAGTTGCGCGTGATGGCGCATCTCTCGGGCGATGAGAACATGATTGAGGCGTTCCGCGAGGGCTACGACATACACGCTGCCACCGCCGCACGCATATATAAAGAGGACATTAACAGCGTGTCGCGCGACCAGCGCACAAAGGCGAAACGCGCCAACTTCGGCATCATCTACGGCATCACCGTTTTCGGTCTCGCCGAGCGACTCGATATCTCGCGCGACGAGGCGAAGCAGCTCATCGAGGGCTACTTCAACACCTTCCCCGGTGTACACGCCTACATGGAGAAGGCGAAGGAGACGGCACGCGAACACGGCTATGCCGAGACGTTCTTCCACCGTCGCCGCTACCTGCCCGACATCACTTCCGGCAACGCCACCGTGCGCAACTTCGCCGAGCGCAACGCCATCAATGCGCCGATACAAGGCTCGGCTGCCGACATCATAAAGATTGCGATGGTGCGCATCTACGAGCGGTTTCAGCGCGAGGGAATACGCTCGAAGATGATTCTGCAGGTGCATGACGAACTCAACTTCTCCGTCCTGCCGGAGGAGAAGGAGCGTGTAGAAAAGATTGTTATCGAAGAGATGCAGAACGCCTATCCGCTGCACGTGCCACTCGTGGCAGACTCGGGTTGGGGCGAGAACTGGCTCGAAGCGCATTAAAGCGAGCGGTTGTAGGAGGGTATGGCATCCCTGCCATACCCACGCACCCCAACATAACCTCTTATGGTTAGCGCAGTTGGTGCTGTACTTGCGCGGTTGGTGCAGTGCTTCAGGGGGTGCAGCAGTCTCTGCTGCACCAACCAAGCAAACGGTGCATTCTTGCGCGGTTGGTGCTGTGCTTGCGCGGTTCTTGCTCGGTTGGTGCAGTTGAGACAACTGCACCCCCTAAAAATGCACCCTAAAAATGCCCCCTAAAAAAAATCCCAACAGAGGCGAACCTCCGTTGGGATTTTCATTTATATGTGTTTTCCGATATTTACTTAACAAGCACCTTCTTAGATGTGCCGTCGCTCATCTTAACAACGTTGATGCCCTTCTGAGGAGCAGAGAGCTTCTTGCCATCGAGAGAGTAGTACTGCTTCTCATAAGCCTTGCCTGAAGCATCTACACCAAGGATAACAGTCTCACCTTTCGGGTTTCTTGCTATAACCTGAACACAGAGGGCATAAGGATAGTCTTCATCTGAATATGCGTACCAACCTTGTTTTTCACCAAATGTTCCAAACACAAGGAAAGGACTTTCTCCGCTGCTTAGAGCTGGGAATTCCTCGTCGTCACCATACTTAGCTATTATGAACGGAGCAGCTGCAAGACTCTCATCATCTGTATTTTGAACATACATAAAACCATAACGCAAAGATGTTGTTTTATCAGAAAGTTCAAATGGTTCGTCGAAATATGTTTCATTCCATTTTGCTGTCAACGTCTGATCCTCAACCACACTAAGTTCATAATCGCCGTCATTCAACGCCTTTTCAGCAGCCAAAATATCCTCATTTTTCTCACTTGCAGGATAACCCCAAACATATACACCAACAGGAGACTCTTTAGTATTTTCACCCAAAGAACCCAGGAGAAGATAACGGATACCAACAACATTATAACCATACCAACTTTCGTCAAGCGACAGCTGAGCAGCAGCACTTTGAGCATCAGGCACCGTTGGCCATCCAACATTTCCAACAATAGTTTCAGCAGTAGGGATTGCAGAAGCAGGGAAGCCTATCAAAGCATCACCTTCCTTTAACTTCTTCATACCGTTAGCCTTTGGCGCAGCTACCTGCTCAAACTTATTAAAACGGCTATCTACATTTGCCTTACCTGCAACAGTAAGGTCCAACTTCTGTGCCGAAGCACCAGTTGCGAGCAGCAACATAGCTGCCATAGAGAGTAAAGTTTTCTTCATAATCATTTATTTTTAAATTTATCTACCGCAAAAGTACAAAATTAATTGTAAATCGCTATTGTTTTGTAAGAATATTTTAAAAAAATCAACCAACTTGGCTATTTATACTATTAATTTGCAAGAAAACCACGATTGGCGTGCCTTATGTGCAAGACTTTCTGTAACTTTGCAATCACGAAATAATACATTATTAATAATATATATATGGCAATTCATCCTCTTTGGACCGACGACTACTGGCTTCTCATCATGCAACTCTACCAGAAGAGTCCGGTGGGCGTTAAGTCGGAGTACTCGCGCTCGGTGGTGGAGTTGGCACTCGAGCTGCACATACCGCCAAAGACGCTGCAGGAGCAGATGCAAGCACTGAAAGAGCGCACCACTCCCTCGCTGCAACGCCTATGGGAGACGTACGCCGACAACCCACGCCGCTTGTCGCGCGATGTGAAGCGCCTCAGACAGATGACGGGCTTCGGAGCAGGCAGCACCTTCTACAACGGTATGGACCTGACGCAGCCCTTCGAGCACGACTATCTGCCCGTAGCACCCACAGAGAAGCTAACGCCAGTGATGCTCACCATTATCCTCTGCCTCTACTTCCAGCTGATGACCAACACCATGGTCAGCGAGACACCCGAGGTGCAGGACACGGCACACCTCATGGGGCTGAAGCCCGAAGAGGTGGTAGAGGTGCTGAAGATATACCAAACATTCGACCCCATACTAAAGCGCGAACCACTACCCCACTCGCCACTCAACGACGAGGCGCAACGCCTATGGCAGAAGTATAGCAACGAGGCACCCGAGGTGCTGACAACAACTGCGGAGAGGCTCAAGGAGTACTTTAAAGGGTGTGCTTAAACGCTGCCTAAAAAAGAAGAAGACTATGAAACTAATACAAACCCAGGAACAAAAGCTGCAGCAGGTGCAGCGTCTGTCGCAACAACAGATGCTGCAGGTACACATGCTCGAAATGCCGCTCACCGAACTCGAAGAGAACGTGAACGCGGAGCTCGACGACAACCCTGCCCTCGTGAAAGCCGACGAAGAAATCTTCGACCACGACAGCACGGACAGCTCCACATACCCACCCTCTGCCGACCACGACAGCAGCGACATCGACGACGAGAAGAGCGAGGCTGACGCCTTTGCAGCACATACGGAGCGCGAGGAACGCGAGTCGGCACTGAACAACGCACTCGACCGCATGACGGGCTCCGACGAGGACATGCCGACAGCCGCCTACACCGGAGCATCCGGTGCCGACTCCGCCGACTACGAGGAGATGGTGTACGGCGACACACGCTCGTTCTACGACAAGCTGAAGGAGCAGATGGGCGAGATAGACCTCTCCGAAACCGACGAGCAGATAATGGAATACGTCATCGGCTCGCTCGATAGCGACGGACTACTACGCAAGGACAGCCAGTCGATATGCGACGAGCTGACCATCTACCATGGCATCTACTGCGAGGTGAGCGACATCGACCGCATCATCGGCATACTGCAGACCTTCGACCCAGCAGGCATCGGCGCACACACGCTGCAAGAGTGTCTGCTGCTACAGATAGACCGCCGCCCCGACGACCAGCTGAAACCGCTTATGAGAGCCGTCATCAGCGAACACTTCGATGAGTTCACGAAGAAACACTTCGACAAGATTGGCTCACTGCTCGCCATCGACACCTATACCAACAAGCGCGTCTGCGATGAGCTACGCCGACTGAACCCCAAGCCCGGAGCATCGCTCGGCGAGACAGAAGGCAGAAACGTGCAACAGATAACGCCCGACTTCATCGTCGACACCGACGACAACGGCAACATCTCGTTCTATATTAATAATGGTAACATACCAGAGCTGCGTGTCTCGTCGTCGTTCAGCGAACTCATGGAGACCTATCGCAACAACAAGGACACCATGTCGCGACGCGAAAAGGAGGCTCTGCTCTACGCCAAACAGAAGGTGGAACGCGCATTAGGCTACATCGAAGCTATAAAGCAACGCTACCGCACGCTCACACTCACCATGCAAGCCATAATCGACTGGCAGCGCAAGTTCTTCCAGGACGGCGACGAGGCAGACCTCAAGCCGATGATTCTGAAGAACATAGCCGACCGCACGGGACTCGACATAAGCACCATCTCGCGCGTGAGCAACGTGAAGTACGCACAGACCAATTGGGGCACATTTCCACTGCGCTTCTTCTTCAGCGACGGCTACACCACTGACGACGGCGAAGAGATGTCGACACGCAAGATAAAGCTCGCACTGAAGGACCTCGTGAGCAAAGAGAACAAGACCAAACCACTCAGCGACGATGCCCTCAGAGAGGCACTCGCAAAACTCGGCTACCCCATCGCACGACGCACCGTAGCGAAGTATCGCGAACAGTTGGGCATACCCGTAGCAAGGCTTAGGAAGAATTAAACAATGAAAGAAAAGAACATAATCCTCATAGCTCGCGTCCTCAGCGCGGTGTTCACCCCGTTCTATCTATCGTTTGTCGGTATGACGGTACTCTTCACGTTCAGCTATCTCAGCCAGATGCCGTGGGGGTACAAGCTCAGTGTGCTCGCAATGGTGTACTTCTTCACCATCCTCATGCCCACCCTGCTCATAAAACTCTACCGCAACTATCACGGCTGGACACCCATACAGCTCAGCCTTAAGGAGCGCCGCGTGGTGCCCTACCTGCTCTCCATCGTGAGCTACTACGCCTGCTTCTACGTGATGCGCCTGTACAACATACCCCACTTCATGGGCAACATACTCATGGCAGCACTCGTGATACAGATAGTATGCTCGCTCATCAACGTGTGGTGGAAGGTGTCTACACACACCGCAGCCATCGGGGGCGTGGTTGGCGCACTGCTCGCCTTCTCGTTCATCTTCATGTTCAACCCCATCTCGTGGCTATGTCTCACACTCGTGCTCGCCGGACTCGTCGGCACCAGCCGCATAATACTGCGCCAGCACACTCTCGCACAAGTGACTGCCGGCTTCGGCGTAGGCGTGGTTATCGCCTTTGCCGTGATATTGGGGCTGTAGCCCCTCCCAACCCTCCCCGTCGGGGAGGGCTTAGTTAGCAAAGGCTTAGAAAGGCTTAGATATTAAACAATAAAAAACAACAATAATATGACTCCATTAGTAAGCATAATCATGGGCAGCACATCCGACCTGCCCGTTATGGAAAAGGCATGCAAGTTCTTGAACGACATGCAGGTACCGTTTGAGGTGAACGCCCTCTCTGCTCATCGCACACCGGACGCAGTAGAAAGATTCGCTAAAGGCGCTAAGGCGCGTGGCGTTAAGGTTATCATCGCCGCAGCAGGCATGGCAGCAGCCCTGCCAGGCGTTATCGCTGCAAGCACCACCCTGCCCGTCATCGGCGTGCCTATCAAGGGTATGCTCGACGGACTCGATGCTATGCTCTCCATAATACAGATGCCCCCGGGAATCCCCGTTGCGACAGTAGGCGTGAACGGAGCCATGAACGCTGCCATACTCGCTTGCGAGATGATTGCGCTCTGCGACGACAGCATCGCTGAGAAGATGGCACAGTACAAGGCTGGCTTGGGCGAGAAGATAGAAAAGGCGAACAAGGAGCTCGCCGAGGTGAAGTATGAATATAAGTGTTGAGAGGGTGAGAGGGTGAGGTGGTGAGAGATGTTGTTGTGTTGAGATGGTGAGATGGTGACAATAGTACATCTCTCAACACCTCAACATTATACAATACGTTGGTGCACTTCTTCAGGGGGTGCAGCAGTCTCTGCTGCACCAACCAAGCAAATGGTGTATTTCTGCTCGGTTGGTGCACTTGAGACAAGTGCACCCCCTTTGAGGCAACACAAATGTCACCATCACACCATCTCAACATCTCAACATCTCAACACCTCACCATCTCAACACCTCACCATCTCAACACCTCAACACCTCACCATCTCAACACCTCAACACCTCACCATCTCAACACCTCACCACAACAACATCAAAAAATCATGATTGATCTCTTCAACTACCGCCGCCGCTCCACCTCACCCGTGCAAGTAGGCGACATACAGATAGGTGGCGATGCCCCTATACGCGTGCAGTCGATGACCACCACCAACACCAACGACACGGAGGCGTGTGTAGCTCAGGCTGAGCGCATCATCAAAGCAGGCGGCGAACTCGTCAGACTCACTACGCAGGGTCGCAGAGAGGCTGAGAACCTGCAGAACATCAACGCACAACTGCGTGCCGACGGCTACACAACACCGCTCGTAGCCGACGTACACTTCAACGCCAACGTGGCTGACGTGGCTGCGCTGTACGCCGAGAAGGTGCGCGTGAACCCAGGCAACTACGTCGACCCAGCGCGTGTGTTCAAGAAGATTGAGTACACCGATGCCGAGTATGCCGACGAGCTGAAGAAGCTGGAAGACCGCTTTGTGCCCTTCCTCAACATCTGCCGCGAGCACCACACCGCGGTGCGCATCGGCGTGAACCATGGTTCGCTCTCCGACCGCATCATGTCGCGCTACGGCGACACGCCGGAAGGCATCGTCGAGAGCTGCATGGAGTTTCTGCGCATCTGCAAGAAGGAGCAGTTCGACAACGTAGTGATAAGCATCAAGGCATCGAACACCGTCATCATGGTGCGCACCGTGCGACTGCTCATCACCGAGATGGACCAGGCAGACATGCACTATCCGCTCCACCTCGGTGTGACCGAGGCTGGCGAGGGCGAGGACGGACGCATCAAGAGTGCGGTGGGCATCGGCGCACTGCTTGCCGACGGCATCGGCGACACTATCCGCGTGAGTCTGAGCGAGGAGCCGGAGGCGGAGATACCCGTCGCACGCCACCTCGTCGACTATATCACGAAGCGTGCCGGCCACACCCTCGTACCCGGCACCGAGGCGAACGACTTCTCGTGGGTGCGCCCCGAGCGTCGCAAGACACGCGCTGCAGGAGGCATCGGCGGCTCGAACACGCCCGTCGTGATTGCTTCTTTTGGACAGAACGACGACGCAGAAAGCGTGGAATTCAACCCCGATATGACTCCCGACTACATCTATTGCGGTGCCAGCCTGCCCAAGAACCGCCGCGAAGGACAGAAATACATCGTCGACTTCAACGCCTACACCGGCGAGCCGAACACCTACCCTATCTTCCCGTACAACGCCACGCCGTTCGTGGGCGGAGTGAAGGCAGAGGTGAAGTTCCTCGTGCTGCAGCTTGGTGCGCCGTCGGAGGAGTATATGGCTTGCCTGAAGGCTCACCCGGAGGTGGTAGTAGTGGCTGTGTCTAACCAGCAGAACCGTCTCGGCGAGCAGCGTGCGCTGGCTCACGAACTGTGGTCGAACGGCTTGTTCAACCCCGTTGTGTTCGCCCAGATGTACGGTCATAGCAGCACTGAGAAGGCAGACCTGCAGCTTGAGGCTGCAGCCGATATGGGTGCGCTGATGATCGACGGCTTGACAGACGGCTTGTGGCTGATGAACAACGGCGACATCACGGTGCGCGACATCACCGACACCGCCTTCGCCATACTGCAGGCGGCTCGTCTGCGCACCTCGAAGACGGAGTACATCTCCTGCCCGGGTTGCGGCAGAACGCTCTACGACCTGCGTTCCACCATCGCCAAGATAAAGGCGGCTACGGCGCACATGAAGGGCTTGAAGATAGGCATCATGGGCTGCATCGTAAACGGACCGGGCGAGATGGCGGATGCCGACTACGGATACGTAGGTGCCGGACCGGGTAAGATTTCGCTCTACAAGCAGAAGATGTGCGTGGAGAAGGCTATACCGGAGAGTGAAGCAGTGGAGCATCTGCTCAGATTTATAGAAGAAGACAGAAAGGAAAAATAATGAGTTTAACAGGCATTGCACGATACGCATTCGCACCCCGACAGCACAAGCTGGAACAACATTTCAACAACCCAGAGGCACTGCAGCACCATGTGTTGCAGCACCTTCTGCACACGGCTGCCAACACCGAGTACGGCAGAAACCATCTTTTCGCAACAACAAAGGGGTACGACGACTTCGTGCGCAACGTGCCGGTGAACACGTACGAGGAGCTGAAGGCAGACATCGACCGTATGCGCCACGGCGAGGCTGACGTGCTATGGCCCGGAAAGGTGAAGTGGTACGCCAAGTCGTCGGGCACTACGAACGACAAGAGCAAGTTCATACCCGTATCGGCTGAAGGACTGAAGAACATCCACTACAAGGGTGGCACCGACGTGGTGGCACTCTACTTGCAGAACAACCCCGAGAGTCGTATGTTCGACGGCAAGGGATTGATATTAGGCGGTTCGCACGCGCCCAACTACAACGTGGCAGGCTCGCTCGTGGGCGACCTCAGCGCCATTCTCATCGAGAACATCAACCCGCTCGTGAACCTCGTGCGTGTGCCTAAAAAGCAGACCGCGCTGCTCAGCGACTTCGAGGTGAAGCGCGACCGCATCGCCCGCGAGTGTCTGAACAAGAACGTGACGAACATATCGGGCGTGCCCTCGTGGATGCTCAGCGTGCTGGTGCGCGTGCTCGAGCTCTCGGGCAAGGAGCGCCTCGACGAGGTGTGGCCCAATCTGGAGGTGTTCTTCCATGGTGGCATAGCGTTCACACCCTACCGCTCGCAGTACGAGCACATCATAAAGAGCGACCGTATGCACTACATGGAAACGTACAACGCCTCGGAGGGTTTCTTCGGTATACAGAACGACCCTGCGGACAAGTCGATGCTGCTGATGCTCGACTACGACGTGTTCTACGAGTTTCTGCCGATGGACGAGTTCGACTCGGAGCACCCGAACATCGTGCCGCTTGAGGGCGTGGAGGTAGGAAAGAACTACGCCATGCTCATCAGCACCTCGTGCGGTCTGTGGCGCTACATGATTGGCGACACGGTGAAGTTCACATCGGTGCGCCCATACAAGTTCGTAATCACGGGCAGAACGAAGTACTTCATCAACGCTTTCGGCGAGGAACTGATACAGGACAACGCCGAGAAGGGACTCGCCTACGCCTGCCAGCTCACTGGCGCAGAGGTGAAGGAGTACACGGCTGCTCCGGTGTTCATGGATGCTAATGCTAAGTGCCGCCACCAGTGGCTCATAGAGTTCGCCAAGGAGCCGGAGAACATCAACGAGTTCGCCGACATACTCGACCATCAACTGCAGGCTATCAACTCCGACTACGAGGCGAAGCGTTTCCATGACATCACGCTGCAACCGTTAGAGATTGTCGTAGCACGCAAAGGACAGTTCGACGACTGGCTGCGCTCGAAGGGTAAGCTCGGCGGACAGCACAAGATACCGCGACTCTCGAACAACCGCAAGACCATTGAGGAGATTATGGGGGTGTGATGGTGTGCCTCAAAGGGGGTGCACTTGTCTCAAGTGCACCAACCGAGCAGAAGTGCACCATTTGCTTGGTTGGTGCAGCAAAGGGGGTGCACTTGTCTCAAGTGCACCAACCGAGCAGAAATGCACCGTTTGCTTGGTTGGTGCAGCAGAGGGGGTGCACTTGTCTCAAGTGCACCAACCGAACAGAAATGCACCGTTTGCTTGGTTGGTGCAGCAGAGACTGCTGTACCCCCTGAAGAAGTGCACCAACCGAGCAGAAATGCACCCCCTAAAGAAGTGCACCAACGTATTGTATAATGGTGAAACAAATAAAAAACAAGAAGTTAAGCCAAATGCTGAAACTAAGAAACATATTATATATAATAGGTGTAATCGTGCTGCTCTCGTCGTGCGCCCGCATGGGTCGCCCCGACGGCGGCTGGTACGACGAGACACCGCCGCACGTGATAGCCTCAACGCCTACCGACCGCAGCACTGACGTGTCGGCGAAGAAGGTGAACATCTACTTCGACGAGTTCATAAAGTTAGAGAACGCGTCGGAGAAGGTGGTCGTGTCGCCTCCGCAGCTCGAGCAGGCGGAGATAAAAGCCACGGGCAAGAAGATAAGCGTGGAGCTGAAGGACTCGCTGAAGCCCAACACCACGTACACCATCGACTTCTCCGACGCCATCTCCGACAACAACGAGGGCAACCCTATGGGCAACTACACCTACAGCTTCTCAACGGGCAACCATATCGACACGCTCGAAGTGGCTGGCACGGTGCTCGCGGCACAGAACCTGGAGCCGGTGAAGGGCATACTCGTGGGCTTGTACGCCGATTTTGCTGACTCGTGTTTTCAGAAGCAGCCCATGCTGCGCGTGGCGCGTGCCGACTCGCGCGGACACTTCGTCATAAAGGGTGTGGCACCGGGCGCATACCGCATCTACGCCCTCAACGACCAGGACGGCGACTACCGTTTCTCGCAGAAGAGCGAGCAGGTAGCCTTCTCGCACGACACCATACGCCCATCGTTCTGCGATGCCATACGTCAGGACACGCTGTGGCTCGACTCGCTGCATATCAAGGACATAAAGCGCACGGGATACACACGCTTCACGCCCGACGACCTCGTACTCAGAGCCTTCGAGCACGTGCAGACCGACCGCTTCTTCCTGAAAGCGGAGCGCCTGCAGCCCAACAGCTTCTCGCTGTTCTTCAGCTACGGCTCGGACCGACTGCCCGAGCTGAAACCGCTCAACTTCGACGCTACCGACCAACTGCTCATCGAGCCGTCGGCACGACGCGACACCATCACCTACTGGCTGCGCGACACCACGCTCGTGAACCAGGACACGCTGAACGTGGCGATGACCTACCTGATGACCGACACGCTCGGCAATCTCGTGCCACAGACCGACACGCTGCAGATACTCTCCAAGCAACCCTACGAGAAACGCCTGAAGGAAGCACAGAAGAGCTACGAGGAGTGGAAGAAAAAGGAGGAGAAGAAGCGCAAGCGTGGCGAGCCTTACGACTCGATAATGCCCCCGAAGGAACTCAACTTCAAGCTGCAACTCGACTCGAAACTCGACCCCGACCGCAACATACGCTTCGAGTTCGACACGCCACTCGCCTCTGCCGACACATCGAAAATACACCTCTACGCCAAGCACGACACGCTGTGGTACGAGGCACCGCTGCGCTTCGAACCTATAAAGACGAAGATGTGGGGCGACAGCATAGCCACCGAGGAGTCGAAACGCATATATACGCTGCGTGCCGAGTGGCGCCCCGACATAGAGTACAGCTTAGAAATCGACTCGCTCGCCTTCACCGATATCTACGGCGTGGCATCAGCCAAACTGAAGAAGGGCTTCAAGGTGGGTTCGCTCGACGACTACAGTAGCGTGGTGCTTAACATTCAGCAGCTGAAGGGCAAGAACATCTGCGTCGAACTGCTCAGCCGCGAAGACAAGGCGGTGAAGAGCGTGCAGACCACCAACGGCTATGCCGCGTTCTACTACATCAAGCCCGGCATCTACTACGCTCGCCTCTTCGTCGATACCAACAACAACGGCGTGTGGGACACGGGCGACTACAACACCAACCTGCAACCCGAAGAGGTGTTCTACTATCCGTACAACATAGAATGTAAAGCGAAGTGGGACATAAACCTGAGTTGGGACATCACGGCAAAGCCTCTCGACCAGCAGAAGCCCAACGAGATAACGAAACAAAAGGGCGAACAGCAACGCAAGATACAGCAGCGCAACATCGAGAGAGCACGCAAACTGGGCGTGGCGTACCCGTTCTGAATTATACCACCCTAATGATTTATAATAAAAAAAAATGATAATATGAAGACCAAACACTTCCTCCTCGTCGTAGCCTTCCTACTGGCAGGCATACAGACCACAACGGCACAGTGCAAGTACCGCAACACGGCAGTCAACCCAGGCGAGTTCCTCTCATACAACCTCTACTTCAACTGGCAGTTTGTATGGGTGAAGGCAGGCACAGCGTCGATGTCGGTGGTGAAGAGCAACTACAAGGGACAACCAGCCCTGCGCATGGCACTCATCACACGCACATCGGAGACACTCGACAAGATGTTCGTCATGCGCGACACCCTACTCTGCTACAACACGCTCGACCTCGAACCGCTCTACTACCGCAAGGGAGCACGCGAGGGCAAACGCTACACCGTAGACGAGGCATTCTACTCGTACCATAACAACAAACAACACATCAAACTGCACCGACAGAAGAACGATGGCGAACACGTGTGGAAGGCGTTCGACCGCACAGCCTGTGCCTACGACATGATGAGCATCTTCCTGCGCGCACGCTCGTTCAACCCCGAACACTGGAAGAAAGGCAACCGCATCAACATACCTATCACCGACGGTGCGAAAATCATCAACGCCACACTCGAATACAAAGGCAAAACAACCGTCAAGGGCGACAACGGAGTGAAGTATCGCTGTCTGCAACTCTCGTACATAGAGAAGGACGAAAAGAAGAACAAAGAAAAAGAGATTGTGCGCTTCTACGTCACCGACGACGCTCACCACATACCCGTTCGACTCGATATGTTCCTAAAACTCGGCGTGGCAAAGGCGTTCCTGTCGGGCACAAAGGGCGTTAAATAGCCACCGCTCGCGTTCGCCACCCAATCGGATGGCGGACGGAATCTGATCGGGCGGCGGACGGAATCCAATCGGGCGGCGGACGGAATCCAATCGGGCGGCGGACGGAATCTGATCGGGCGGCGGACGGAATCCAATCGGGCAGCGTTCGGGTAACGATGACAAATCGTAGGAGGCTACGGCATTAGCTTTCCGCTACGCGCCGCTGACTTTCAGTTCCTGCCGTAGCCAATGGAAATAGTTATAATGAAATAAGTTTCAGTTGGCAATGGCTACGGCAGGAATGCCGTAGCCTCCTACATTTGCACAGCATATCATAACTCTCAATTCTAAACTCTCAATTCTAAACTCTCAATTCTAAACTCTCAATTCT
>DAVZJL010000029.1:0-27817 GCA_052272805.1 Prevotella sp.
ATGCAGTTCCCGGAACAGATTTCATGCCTTTGCAGGTAGACTACAAAGAGCAGTACTCAGCAGCAGGCCGTTTCCCTGGCGGCTTCACAAAGCGTGAAGGCAAGTCGGGCGACAACGAGATTCTCACATCGCGTCTCGTAGACCGTGTGCTCCGTCCGCTCTTCCCGTCTAACTACCACGCAGAGGTATATGTGCAGATTATGCTTCTCAGCGCCGACGGCGTTGATCAGCCTGATGCTCTCGCTGGATTTGCAGCTTCAGCCGCTATGGCTTGTTCAGATATACCTTTCGAGTGCCCGATTTCAGAAGTGCGTGTAGCACGCATTAACGGCGAGTACGTTATCAACCCTACCTTCGAGCAGATGAAGGATGCCGACATGGATATCATGGTAGGTGCTTCTGCCGAGAACATCATGATGGTAGAGGGCGAGATGAAGGAAGTTTCGGAGCAGGACATGATTGGTGCGTTGAAGGCTGCTATGGCTGCCATCAAGCCGATGTGCGAGCTTCAGACAGAGCTCTCTAAGGAGCTTGGCACCGACGTTAAGCGCGAGTACTGCCACGAGGTGAACGACGAGGAACTCCGCGAGCAGCTCCGCAAGGAGACTTACGACAAGTGCTACGCTATCGCTCTGTCGGGCGACCACGACAAGAAGTCGCGCGAGGAGGCTTTCGACAAGATTCTCTCTGACTTCCAGGAGGCTTACGACGCAGCTCACACAGACCTCACAGCTGAGGAACTCGACGAGAAGCACGCAGAGATGGTGCGCTACTACGCCGACGTGATGCGCGACTCTATGCGCCGCTGCATCCTCGACGAGGGCAAGCGTCTCGACGGTCGTAAGACTACAGACATCCGTCCTATCTGGTGCGAGGTTTCTCCGCTGCCGATGCCTCACGGAAGCTCTATCTTCACACGTGGTGAGACACAGTCGCTCTCTACATGTACACTCGGTACAAAGATGGACGAGAAGTTGGTTGACGACGTGCTCGAGCGCGGCTACCAGCGTTTCCTCCTCCACTATAACTTCCCGCCGTTCTGCACTGGCGAGGCTAAGGCTCAGCGCGGCGTAGGTCGTCGCGAGATTGGTCACGGCCACTTGGCATGGCGCGGTCTGAAGGGTCAGATACCTGAGGACTTCCCTTACACAGTGCGCCTCGTGAGCCAGATTCTTGAGTCGAACGGTTCGTCTTCAATGGCTACAGTATGTGCCGGCACACTCGCCCTTATGGACGCAGGTGTTCCGATGAAGGCTCCTGTATCAGGTATCGCAATGGGTCTTATCAAGAACCCGGGCGAGGAGAAGTACGCTGTGCTTAGCGACATCCTCGGCGACGAGGACCACCTCGGCGATATGGACTTCAAGACAACCGGTACACGCAACGGCTTGACAGCAACACAGATGGATATCAAGTGCGACGGTCTGAGCTTCGAGATTCTCGAGAAGGCCCTCATGCAGGCAAAGGCAGGTCGTGAGCACATCCTCAACTGCATGATGGAGACCATCTCTGAGCCACGCAAGGAACTGAAGCCGCAGGTACCGCGCATCGTTCAGATCGAGATACCGAAGGAGTTCATCGGTGCTGTGATTGGCCCTGGTGGTAAGATCATCCAGCAGATGCAGGAGGACACCGGTGCTACCATCACTATCGACGAGGCAGACGGCGTAGGCAAGGTGCAGGTTTCGGCTCCTAACAAGGACGCTATCGACGCTGCGCTTGGCAAGATCAAGGCTATCGTGGCTATTCCAGAGGTAGGCGAGGTGTACGAGGGCACAGTTCGTTCAATCATGCCTTACGGCTGCTTCGTAGAGATCATGCCGGGCAAGGACGGATTGCTCCACATCTCTGAGATTGACTGGAAGCGTCTTGAGACAGTTGAAGAGGCTGGCATTAAGGAAGGCGACAAGATCAAGGTGAAGCTCATGGAGATCGACCCGAAGACTGGCAAGTACAAGCTCTCTCACCGCGTGCTTCTTGAGAAGCCGGAGGGATATGTAGAGCGTGAGCGCCGTCCGCGTGGCGAGCGTGGCGACCGCGGTGAGCGTCGTCCGCGCCGTGAGGGTGGCGAGCGTCGCGATGGTCGTCGTGAGAACCGCGAGCATCGTGAGTCACGCGACTTCAACGACTCGCTCGACCACAACAACGACTTCTAATCGCTGAAGATAAACATTGAAGCAGCAGGGCGCATGCTACGCTGCTTCTGATAAATACATAAAGGCTGCATCGCAATTCGGTTTGCGTTGCAGCCTTTTTTTGCGTTGTTGATACCGCTACTTGATACATTCGTTTTGCAGGAAGTCCTCGTACTCGTCGTGGTAGCCGTTGAATACGTTAATGTCTACCTCGGGTGTTATGCCGCGCACGTGTCCGTCGGGGCTTAGCTGCCAGTAGGCGAGTCGCACATCGGGCTTGTACTCGCCGTAGCGTGCTATCCACACTATATAGTCGCGCTTAAGGTCGGGTGCGAGCGGCAGGTAGCGGTTTACGAACGACTGTGATATGTACAGTATGGGTCGTGCGCCCGTAGCCCTCTTCACCACGTTTATCCATTCGCGCACGTTGCGGAACATCGCCTCCGCTCCGCCCATGGCGCGTACCTGAGCATCCGACGGCTCTATGTCGAGCACTGGTGGCAGGTCGCCTTTGCGGAACGTGCTGTTCTTCACGAAGTAGTGAGCCTGCTTTGCGCCTGGTGTGCGTGTCGAGAAGAAGTGGTACGCGCCGCACTTGATGCCGTGTGCGCATGCTGCTGCGTAGTCGGTGCGATAGTAGCGGTTTCGCACGGTGGCGCCCTCGGTCGACTTGATGTAGCAGAACGATACGGGGTAGTCTACCGTTCCAGCGATACGTTTGCGCGAGAGTTTGCCGAGGTTGACGATGCGCATCTGCTTCCAGTTGATGGTGTAGCGTTTGCGCCCCTTCTCGTGCTGGAAGCGTGAGATGTCGATGCCGTAGATGCGGTCGGCACGATACTCGATGCGTTCGCCCAAGAAGCGGTTGTTCTTCCACTCGCCCAGCTGCAAGTGCTTACCAGCATTGATTGCCACGCCGAAGCCCGATCGCTTGCCGTCAACCCATTCGCCTTGGTATAGCTCTTGGCGGTTGGCGAAGATGCCATGTCCGTCGGCTATGCCGTCGCGGTTGAGTGTTCCGATGTATGTGCCCGTTGAGTCGCGCCATGTGCCGCTGACGAGTGTGTCGGCACGCCATGTGCCCACGATGCGCCTGCCCAACGAATCGCTGCTGATGCCCTTGCCCCAGCGCTTGCCCATTCGCCATTCGCCGGCATACACCACGCTGTCGCCCACGGAGAGTACGCCGTAGCCGTCGTGCTTGCCCTGCTTCGTTCCGCCGTAATATGTTGTTGCGCCCTGTACCTGTATGGTCTGTCCGTCGTGTGCAATGTCCTTGCAACCGCAGAGACAAAGTAGGGCGAAGCCTAATGCAAGTGTGTATTTTGTTATCTTCATTGTTGTGTTGTTTTTAACTATAGAGGGGAGTTGTGCCATTCGTATCGGTCGACGCGGATGCTCGTATCGGTCGGCGCGGATGCTCGTATCGGTCGACGCGGATGCTCGTATCGGTTGACGCGGATGATACTCCGTGAAGTTTTACGTTATATAATGATACCTCCTCCTTCTACCATTCAAAGTTCAAAATCCTTCTGATTGCTCTTCTTGTGGCTATCGTGTCGCCACACACCATGCCGATGAACCTACCCTTAGTGCTGAACACCGGTGTGCCGTCGCTGCCTAACATTCGTGGTAGGCGGTGCTTTCTGCCTTGCTCCACCTGCATTGGCAGAATTTGTGCCGACACCGTGTCGCACTCCATGCCCTCCTCACCGATAGTGGGGAAACCCACGGCGCGTGCTTCGCAGTTGTCGTCCATGTTCCACGGCAGCAGGCTCACCGCCGCTGCGCCCTCCGGTGTCTTGCCGTCGGCGGTCTGCAGCAGTGCCATGCCGTCAACGGAGCCGACGAGTCGGAGCGGTATGCGCACGAGCTTGCCCTCCGCAGAGCGGTATATCGCCGTGTACTCGTGATGAGTCTTCACGAACACGCCGTGATTGCCGTCGGTGATACTGTCAATCAGTTGCAGCACACGCTCCGCCTCGGTATAGGCGCGATTCACGCGAGTGTCCAACGCTGCCACTTCCTGATAGCCGTAGTCCTGCACGTTGTGCACACGCATGTAGTAGTTGAGCTCCGACTTCTGTTTGTTGATATCGCGCAGTCGGGCTGTCACCGCTTCGCGGCACAGACGTATTATCGTTGAGTCGGCGCAGCCACGTAGCACGTCGCTCGGTGCGTGACTGATGGTTACGAGTCTGCCCTTGCACGATGGTATCAGTAGCCAGTCGTTCGTCCATACACCCGTTGAGAAACTGCGGTGTAGAGCCTTTTTGCGATCGGTTGTGACGTTGTACACCGCTGAGTCGGCATCGCTCTCGGCGAAGTAGAGCAGCGGTTTCCCATCTACCGTCACCTCGTACCACGATGTGGCACTCACGACCACGGCACACCGCCGCATCTCGTCAGCAGAGGAGGGGAGAAGTCGCCATGTTGTCCACGAAACTAAAGAAACGCCGAGCACGCAGGCAGCTATGCACATTGCTTTCTTGTATGTATCTTTCATAGTGTTTTCAGCTTTGTTTAATTTCGTGCGAATTTACAAAATATATCAATAAGTTGTCGCTTTTTTTTGCATATATTTTGTGAATTGCGATGATAGTCGTATCTTTGTACATATTTATATATACGAACGAGCATGAACACATCAGAGTTTTTTAGCAAATTCAAGAGTCGTTATCTTTGGGGCAATCTCGCTGCAATGGTTGTAGTGGTGTTCGTTGTGTGTCTCGGAGTGAAGTACGGCCTTGATATATATACCCATCATGGTGAAGTGGTGTCGATACCCAACGTGCGCCACAAAACCTTTAGCGATGCCGAGTATCTGCTCAAACAGAGCGGCTTGCAGGTGGTGGTGAGCGATACGGGATACGTGCCAGGCATCAAACCCGACTGTATTCTTGAACAGTCGCCCGCTCCTGGCGAGCGTGTGAAGACGGGTCATGTGATATACCTCACCGTCAACACCTCGCACACGCCGACCATCACCGTACCTGATGTTGTCGACAACTGTTCATTGCGCGAGGCGATGGCGAAGCTCTCAGCTATGGGCTTCAAACTCACTCAGCCTGCGTTTGTCGATGGTGAGAAGGACTGGGTGTATGGCTTGAGAGTGAAGGGTCGCCATCTCACTGCCGGCGAGAAGGTCTCGGTGAACGACTACATCACTATTGAGGTGGGAAGCGGACAGCGTGATGCCGATATGGATGTCAACTACACCGATGCACCGATAGAGAACGCATCGGAAGACGAGTTCTACGAGTCGGGCGATGTCGATGAGTTCCACGAAGTACCTTAGAAAGGTAAAAAGGTAAAAAAGTAAAAAGTAGGAGGTATGGGCATCTTGCCCATACCATGCAGCCACAAAACATTAAAAGTTAAGAGCCCCTCCCAACCCTCCCCGTCGGGGAGGGCTTAGTAAGGCTTAAAGAGGCTTAGTTCGGCTTAGGCTAAAAGGCTTAGTAAGGGTTGGCTAAGGCTTAGTTCGGCTTAAACGCCGCCTAAATCCGGCTTAAAGCCGCCAGAAGAAGGCTCAGCCTAAAAACAAGAATATGATAGAAGAAGATATCCTCACACCCCCAATCGAAGACGACGACGAGACCGGTCAGCTCTACGAGCATTTCCGCTTCGTAGCCGACCCAGGTCAGGAGCCGCAGCGCGTTGACAAGTTCATGTGCGAGAAGCTGCCCCACTCGTCGCGCAACCGCATACAGAAGGCTGCCGACGCAGGCTTCGTACACGTAAACGAGCGCCCCGTAAAGAGCAACTACAAGGTGCGTCCGAACGATGTGGTGACACTGATGCTCGACCGTCCGCGCCACGACACAAGCATCGTGGCAGAGGACATACCGCTCAACGTGGTGTACGAAGACTCGGAGCTGATGGTGATAAACAAGGAGGCAGGCATGGTGGTGCACCCGGGAGCCGGCAACTTCACAGGCACACTCGTCAACGCCATAGCCTGGCATCTGCGCGACCTGAAGAGCTACGACCCCAACGACCCCGAAGTGGGACTCGTGCATCGCATTGACAAGGATACATCGGGTCTGCTCGTAGTGGCAAAGACACCGCAGGCAAAGACATCGCTCGGCTTGCAGTTCTTCAACAAGACCACACACCGCTCGTACAACGCACTCGTATGGGGAAACCTCACCGAGGACGAAGGACGCATCGAAGGCAATATAGCACGCGACCCGAAAGACCGCTTGCGCATGACCGTAATGTCGCCCGACTCGGGCATCGGCAAGGAAGCCGTGACCCATTGGCGTGTGCTCGAACGCTTCGGCTACGTCACGCTCGTGGAGTGCCGACTCGAGACGGGACGCACCCATCAGATACGTGCCCACATGAAGCACATCGGCCATCCGCTCTTCGGCGACGAACGCTACGGCGGAATGGAGATACTGCGTGGCGAACGCTCGGCTACATACAAGGCGTTCATCAACAACTGCTTCAAAGCCTGCTCGCGTCAGGCACTGCACGCACGTACACTCGGCTTCGTCCACCCAAAGACAAAGCAGCAGATGGACTTCACATCCGAGTGGCCCGACGACCTCACACAGCTCATAGAGAAGTGGCGCGGATACATTAAGGGCACCACTCGCGACACCTTCAGCACTGCACAGCAGTAAGAGCATAGAACTGTGATAAGATTTCCATCAAAGGCTTAGAAAGGCTTAAAGAGGCTTAGTTCGGCTTAAACGCTGCCTTAGTTCGGCTTAAACGCTGCCTTAGCTCGGCTTAAACTCTGCCTTAGCTCAGTAAATACTCACCCCCTAAAAAATAATAACAATGAATACATTAAAACGCAACATTGCCATCGTTTGCGGTGGCGACTCTTCTGAGCACGATGTCTCAATACGCTCAGCTCAGGGATTGTACTCCTTCTTCGATAAGGAGCGTTATAACATTTATATCGTTGACGTGAAAGGACAGGACTGGCACGTCAACCTGCCCGACGGCACAACAGCACCAATCGACAAGAACGACTTCTCGTTCGTGCTCAACGGCAAGGCGGTGGTGTTCGACTACGCTTACATCACCATCCACGGCACACCAGGCGAGAACGGTGTGATGCAGGGCTATTTCGAACTGCTCCACATCCCGTACAGCACAAGCGGCGTGCTCGTTGAGGCGATGACCTTCGACAAGTACGTGCTTAACAACTATCTGCGTGGCTGGGGCGTGAATGTGGCGAAGAGCATCCTCGTGCGCCGCGGCGAAGAGTCGAAGTACTCCGACGAATTCATCGAGAAGGAGATAGGTATGCCGTGCTTCGTGAAGCCAGCAGCCGACGGTTCGAGCTTCGGTGTGTCGAAGGTGAAGAACGTAGACCAGCTCGCTCCGGCTCTGCGCGTGGCGTTCATGGAGAGCGACGAGGTGATGATCGAGAGTTTCATGAAGGGCACAGAGATCTCTATCGGCTGCTATAAGACACGCGAGAAGTCGGTAGTGTTCCCCGCTACGGAGGTCGTGACAAGCAACGAGTTCTTCGACTACGACGCTAAGTACAACGGACAGGTGCAGGAGATAACTCCGGCACGCATCGCTCCCGAGACAGCAAAGCGTGTGGCTGAGGAGGTGAGCCGCATCTATGACATCCTCCACTGCAACGGCATCATCCGCATCGACTTCATCATCTCGAAGGATGCCGACGGCAACGACAAGATAAACATGATTGAGGTGAACACCACACCGGGCATGACTGCCACAAGCTTCATTCCGCAGCAGGTGCGCGCCGCAGGACTCGACATCAAGGACGTGCTGACCGACATCGTAGAGAACCAGTTTAAGTGTTGAGTGTTGAGTTTTGAATTTTGAGTTTTGAATTATTCTCGGCTACGCCTGCGATTTTGAATTGTAGAATTTTGAATTCGACACTCAGAATTGTTTAATTCAAAATTCAAAATTCAAAATTCCAAACTCAACATTGCCGCCGGCAACAATTCAAAACTCAAAACTCACAATTCAAAATTCTATCATGACACCTGAACAACTCCACAAATACGACTCTATCCGCCCGTTTGAGCCGGAAGAGCTCCCCGAAGTATTCGACCGTTTGGTGCAGAACGAGCAGTTCTGCCAAGTGTTGGCATACCTCTATCCCGGTGTGCCTGTTGAGGCTATACGCCAGAAGATGCACCAGTGCAAGACCAATCTCGAGTTTCAGAAAGCGTTTTGCTACGAGTTTCTGAAGAACCTGCTCGCTAAGGCTTCGCTCGGCTGCGATGCCGACTTCTCTAACCTCGACCTCCGCAATCGCTACACCTTCATCAGCAACCACCGCGACATCGTGCTCGACTCGGCACTGCTCCATGTGATGCTCTTCGATGCCGGTTGCGACACAACCACCGAGATTGCCATCGGCGACAATCTCCTCAAGCTGCCTTGGGTGAAGGACATAGTGCGCCTCAACAAGTCGTTCATTGTGCAGCGTTCGCTGCCTATGCGACAGATGCTCGCCGCATCGAAACTGTTGGCTGAGTACATGCACTTCGTCATTGCCGAGAAGAACGACAACGTATGGATTGCACAGCGCGAAGGACGCGCGAAGGACTCCAACGACCGCACCGCTGAGGCTATCCTCAAGATGATGACAATGGGCGGCGAAGGCTCAATCAAGGAACGCCTGCTGTCGCTCCACCTCGTGCCGCTCGCCATATCATACGAGTACGACCCGTGCGACTTCCTCAAGGCGCAGGAGTTCCAGTTGCGCCGCGACGTGGCAGACTGGAAGAAGGGACCGATGGACGACGTAATCAGTATGCAGACCGGCATCATGGGCTACAAGGGACACATCCACTACCACGCTGCACCGTGCATCGACGAGTGGTTGCGCGCGCTGCCCGACGACATGCCAAAGAACGAGTTCTACGCTGCTGCCCGAGAGCATCTCGACCACGAGATATGGCGCGGCTATCGCTTGTATCCGTCTAACTTCGTGGCGCTCGACCTTCTGCGCGGCACCGACGAACACGCCGACCGCTACACCGCCGAAGACCGCCAGCGCTTCGAGGCTTATCTCGACGCACAGCTCAAGAAGATACAGCTGCCCAACCCCGACTGGGTGTTCCTGCGTGAGCGCATACTCACCATGTACGCCAACCCTGCCATTAATCAACTCAGCGTAATTTAGGGGAAAGGGGTGCAGTTGTCATTTCCCAGGGGGTGCAGTTGTCATTTCTCAGGAGGTGCAGTTGTCTCAACTGCACCAACAAAGCAAGAATTGCACCACAAAGTATAACAAACCCCACATACCCCTCAATATTGATAGTATAATGTCCCATTCCTTCCGCGAACATATGAAGCTGCTTTTTATGGCTATCGCTTTTCTGATAGCCCTCACAGCCTGCACTTCCGAGGCATACGATTCGGGCGACGGTACGAACAGCTATCTCACCGCCGACCTCGTCCTGCTGCGCACGTCGCAAGACAAGTCGGTGCGTTCGGTGCAACTCGACGATGGTACCGAACTACGGCTCTCCAATCCGTTTGCGAAGGACTGGATAGAACGTCCTGACACCGTCTATCGCGCACTGCTCTACTACGATCAGATGTCTGTGAGTTCAGACGCAGCGGTAGGAGCTAATCCGAATTCTATCTCCGTTGTACGTGCGCGTTCCGTTCGTCCCGTGCCCGTGCTTCGCATATCCGCGGCTGCCGATGTCGACAACATACTCACCGATCCCGTTGGGCTTGAGAGCATCTGGCTGTCGAAGAACGGCAGCTACATCAACCTCTCTTTGCTCCTGAAGAGTGGCAAGGCGGAGGGCGACACATCGCTTCACACCCTCGGCATCGTCAGCAATGGCACAACAACCGATGCCGACGGACACCGCACGCTCCACCTCACACTCTATCACGACCAGGGCGGCGTGCCCGAATACTACACCGTGCAGCAATACGTCAGCATCGACACCCGCTCATTGGCTGGTGCCGACGCCGTGGAGATTGCTGTCAACACTTATAGCGGACTAAAGACAATCCTGCTGCCCGTTAATTAATTGTAGAGGCCTTTATAGTAGCGGAGGTCTCCGTCTGCCGTACAATGTTCTTTCTGTCGATTTATACCACCTTTAGTGTATTTTTAGTTTTTTTACGTGTACATATATTGTATGTTTTGTATATAACGCATATCTTTGCAAATAGTATATGAAACGTGTGTTTGTCCTTTATATTTGCATCAAAAACCGCTGAAATGATAACAAAAATACATGTAATCTAATTATTAATTTAAAAACAATTATTATGATAAAGAAAACTATTTTCTCGTTTCTTATCGCCCTGGTAGCCTTTGGTTTTACAGCCTGCGACAGCGACGATAACAATGGACAGTTGCGAGTGCCCGACAGCACCAAGCCGTCAAAAGAATTTAAAGTAGGCAATTGTGATAAAGAAAAGTATGCAGACGACGCCATCAAGCTGAACGTGAAGTCGTGGGGCAATACCAACCAGGAGTTCGCCTCGATTGAGCTTTTCGCCGACGGCCACTTCCTCATCACCAGTCCGAAGGCAGGCCAGCTGCCCAAGAGCAAGATGAGCGTAACGCGCGCAGCCGACGGTTCGACAATGTTCAAGAAGTCGGGTGGCCAGCCGCTGAAGACACGCGCCGTTAATGCCAACGGCACGATTACCATCGACGGTGGCCTCTACGTCTACGGTACATATACTCGCGTTAAGGAAGGCGTATATCAGTTGAGCAACAACACCGTGATAGAGATAAAAGACGGAACGCTAACAGGAACATCCACAGTGACATATACCAACAGTCTCGGCATGTCTATAACAATCACCGTCACTATCGATACAAGCACCAAGCAGGACGACCCACTCCGCTATATCTGCCGTTCGTGGAGAATGGACAGCGCAGAGAACTGGCTGTTCGCCGGCGACGTGACGATAGGCTACGGCAAGCAGTGGCTGGAGAAAGACCACGTTATGCAGCAGGCAACGCTCACTCCTGAGGGCAAGGACAAGGGCTTCGACGAGGACGACCTCATTGACGACAAGGACGACTACTGCTACCGCGTGATCTTCTCGCCGTGCGGCACATTCATGTGCTTCTACGTTGACGGCGACGTTGAGATCGGACGCTGGGAGTGGACTGACGTTCAGAACGGCGTATTGCGCTGCTGGGAGGCGTTCGACTGGGACGACGATGATGACGATGATGACGACGACTTCGCCGACATGACCATTCGCTTCGAGGGCAATCAGATGCGCATCTATGGCGACTTTATGGACACCGAGGACGGCGTACTCTTCCGCACGTTGTCTGTAGCTACATTCAGCGCAAAGTATTAAAATACATATCCGAACTTCTATAAATGAGGAGTGTGGAGTGTGTGGACCAGTTTCCGCACATTCCACACTCCTCTTTTCTTATATGTTATAATGCGCAAATCGCAGAAAACTACATAATATGACAAGCTATATTTTGCCGTAAACCTGTGTTTTTGTAACTTTGCAAAATATACTACTTTAAGGTAGAAAGCAAGCGACAATGGAAAATCAATTTGTAAAGCAATACCCCGACCTGATGCGGGGCAAGAAACTCATGTATGTACACGGCTTCGGTTCGTCGGCTCAGTCGGGCACGGTGCAGATGCTGCGCACGCTTATGCCCAACGCCACGGTTGTGGCGCGCGACATACCGCTGCATCCCGAAGAAGGACTGCAGATGCTGAAGGCGATGGCTGCCGAGGAGCAGCCCGACCTCATCATAGGCACGTCGATGGGCGGCATGTACGCCGAGATGCTCACCGGATTCGACCGCATCCTGGTGAACCCGGCGTTCGAGATGGGCGACACCATGTCGAAGTTCACGGGCAAGCAGGTGTTCCAGAACCCGCGCGAGGACGGAGTGCAGGAGTTCATCGTGACGAAGGGTCTCATCAAGGAGTATCAGGAGATGACGACGCACAACTTCGAGCACGCTGCCGACCCCGAGGAGCGCACCCGTGTCATCGCACTCTTCGGCGACAACGACCCTGTGGTGCACACCTACGATCTCTTCCGCGAGCATTATCCTACGGCGATAGGCTTCCACGGCGAGCATCGTCTGACCGATAAGGTGGCGATGCACTATCTCATACCCGTGATACGCTACATCGACGACCGACAGGAAGGACGCGAACGCCCCGTGGTCTACGTCGACATCGAGACGTTGCGCGACTCTTACGGCAACGCCACGGCATCGATGCACAAGGCTTACGAGATGCTCATCGAGCATTATAACGTGTATGTACTTGCGCCGTCGCCGTCCGACAATCCGCAGCAGATGGTGGACGATACGCAGTGGGTGGAGCAGTTCCTGAGTGCTCCGGCATGGGGCCGCATCGTGTTCACCAACCAGCGCCAGATGCTCTACGGCGACTATCTTATCACGCCCGCCGCACAACACAAGCCCATGCTGCAGGAGCAGCCCGAGTTCATGGGCACGCAGATAGAGTGGGGCAGCGACGAGTTCAAGACATGGGAGGAGATAATAGTGTTCTTCGACCGACTTGGAGGACAGTAACATAGGGGGGTGTCAAAACTAAAATATTGGGCAGTTTGAATAGCAAACGATTCAAATCGTAGGAGGCTACGGCTTTCTTGCCGTAGCCATTGCAAATAGTTGTAATTTAAAAAAAACAATGGCAAAAGAACAAACCGCCGTGCGCGACCGCACCCGTACCAATCTTCGCGAGCCGCGCCGCTACAAGGTGATAATCTACAACGACGACTTCACAACGATGGAGTTCGTGGTGCTCGTGCTCACCTCCGTCTTCTTTAAGTCGGCGGAGGAGGCAGAAGCCCTTATGCTCGCCGTGCACAAGAGCGGCAGTGCCGTGGTGGGCATATACAGCTACGACATGGCGATATCGAAGGTGAGAAAGGCCACGATGATGGCGCGTGAGGAGAATTTCCCGCTGCGCCTCGAATGCAAACCGGAATGAATGGTTGCCTACGGCATTCCACACTCCACACTCCACATTTATAATATGAACAACAGCAAGAATTTAGCAAACGCAATAAAGCAGGCAATCGAAGACTGCGACTTCTGGCGTCACGAGTTCGTGACACCGGAGCATGTGCTCTACGCCTTTGCCTCACAGGACCAGTTTGCGAGTGCCTGCGAGTGGCTGCCGCACGATGCCTCGTGGCTCATCACCCAACTCGAGAAGGAGTTCCTCTCGATGGAGGTGGTACCCGAGACACAGAAGCTCGTCATCGAAGGCTCGCAGCAGTTCTCGGAGATGATGTCGCTCGCCATCAAGCAGGCGCAATACTCCGACCAGGACACGCTTGATGTGCCGCACGTAGTGGCAGCCATGCTTATGCTCAACGACTCGCAGGCAGCCTATCTGCTCGACCAGTTCACGGGCGACGAGAAAGGCGAGTTTATGCAGTCGCTCGTGTCGGCATACGCCGTAGACGAGACGGGCGAAGGCGCAGAGGGCGATGACGATGCCAACTCCCCCGCACCATGGCGCAAGCTCGTCACTTGCGTCAACGACATATACGCTGCCCACAACCCCCTCATCGGTCGCGAAGCCGAACTGGAGCGCACCATGCAGGTGCTCTGCCGCAAGGACAAGAACAACCCGCTGCACGTGGGCGAGCCGGGCGTGGGCAAGACAGCACTCATCTACGGACTCACCGCCCTCATAGAGCGTGGCGAGGTGCCTGAACGCCTGCGCGGAGCACGCGTCTACATGATGGACATGGGCACGATGGTGGCAGGCACACAGTTTCGCGGCGACTTCGAGAAGCGCATCAAGATGGTGATGGAAGGACTCGCGCAGGAGGGCAACGCCATACTCTGCATCGACGAGATACACAACCTCATCGGAGCCGGACGCAACGGCGACGCATCGCTCGACGCCTCGAACATGCTGAAGCCCTACCTCGAAAGCGGAGCTATACGCTTCATAGGCTCTACAACCTACGACGAGTACAACCGCTACATAGCCAAGCAGAAGTCGCTCGTGCGACGCTTCCAGCAGATAGACATCGCCGAGCCGTCGGTAGACGACGCGATACGCATCGTGGAGGGTCTGCGCCCGAGCTACGAGAAGTTCCACGGCGTGAAGTACGCTGCGGGCGTCGTTGAGTTCGCCGTGCGCAGTGCCGCCAAGCACATACGCGACCGCTTCCTGCCCGACAAAGCCATCGACCTCATCGACGAGGCAGGTGCCTACCGCGAGACGCATCCGCTCACCACGCAGAAGCGTCAGACCGTAGACCGTCGGCTCCTCACCGACATACTCGCACGCGTCTGCAAGATTGATGCTGAAGCACTCAAAGAGCAGTCGAACGATGCGCTGCGCACGCTGGAGAGCGACATAAAGAAGGAGATATTCGGACAGGACGAGGCCGTTGCTCGTGTGGTTGAGGCTGTGCAGATGTCGAAAGCCGGACTCGCCGACGACACCAAGCCGATGGCAAGTCTGCTCTTCGTCGGTCCGACCGGCGTGGGCAAGACCGAGGTGGCGCGCGTGCTCTCCGAGCGGATGGGCATGAAGCTCGTGCGCTTCGACATGAGCGAGTACGCCGAGAAGCACGCCGTGGCTAAGCTCATCGGTTCGCCCGCAGGATACGTGGGCTACGAGGACGGCGGACTGCTCACAGCAGCCGTGCGCAAGACACCCAACTGCGTGCTGCTCTTCGACGAGATAGAGAAAGCGCACCCCGACATCTTCAACATCTTCCTGCAGATGATGGACTACGCTGCGCTCACCGACAACCACGGCGAGCGTGCCGACTTCCGCAACGCTGTCATCATCATGACCTCCAACGCCGGAGCGCAGTATGCCTCGCGTGCCAGCATCGGTTTCACGGGCAGCGTGTCGCGCGGTGACGCCATGCTCACCACCGTGAAGAAGACGTTCAAGCCCGAGTTCATCAACCGCCTCACCGACATCGTCGTCTTCCACGATATGTCGCGCCAGATGGCATCGCTCATCCTCGACAAGAAACTCGCGCAGTTGCAGACCAAGCTCAGTGCAAAGAACGTGACGCTGCACCTCAGTGCCGAGGCACGCGAGCTGCTCCTCACGAAGGGCTTCACACCCGAATACGGAGCGCGAGAACTCGACCGCGTCATCGGCTCGATGCTCAAGCCGCTGCTGATGAGAGAGATACTGTTCGGCAAACTAAAAAAGAGCGGCGACGCCGTTGTCGATGTCGCAGACGGCGCGTTGCGACTTGTGTAACGTTTGTAGCAGAGAGAATGTTCGACAAATATTTCTCTGCTACAAATAAAATATGTATATTTGCAGCATCATAACATTATAAAATCTGGCTTATGACTACATTTAAGGCAAAATCCCGTGAGGAACTCATTGCTGCGTTCCGAAGGGCAATTGACAGAAAGAAAGAATGGGAAGAAGAAGCCCAAAAGGAATTTCTCCAAATGATGCACATTTGAAAGAGACTGTTTTTTGTATAATCGAAGGTTTCTTTAAAGCAAACCCTTCAATCTTGTTGTATCTGTGCGAAACTGGTGACGGCAAACAGGCTTCACGCAACCGCTTGTTCATACGTTAGTTTAAAGAGTATTCACGCAAGCATTTGTTTTATTTCGATACAGTGAGCATGACTGCCGAAGGCGTTGATAACTTCGCAGCTATTATAGTGCAGAAAAGCAATCCGAAACTTCAGGAGATAATAGATGAATTTAATAGTGTTGTGAAAATTCTCGCAAATAAACCCGATTAGCATTCCACATTATGATTTATCGTATTGGCAAAGAACTGATATTCCCTCAGCCCGTTGACGTGGAACCTGACGGACTCCTGTGCGTTGGCGGCGACCTCTCCGTCGACCGCCTGCTGCTCGCATACAGTCACGGCATCTTTCCGTGGTTCTCGTTCCGCGACTATGACGAGCCGCTGTGGTACTGTCCGCAGCAGCGCTTTGTCATCTTCCCCGAAGAGATACACGTGTCGCACTCGATGCGCACGCTGATAAACAAAGGCAAGTACGACGTGTCTATCGGCGACGATTTCGACGGCGTGATACGTGGCTGCCAGAAAGCCGACGGACGCTACGACTCGGAAGGGGCGTGGCTCAGCGAAGATATAATAAGCGCATACACCGAGCTACACCGCCAAAACCTCGCACAGAGCGTAGAGGTGTGGGAGGGCGACCGACTCGTGGGCGGACTCTACGGCGTGACGCTCGGACGCTGCTTCATCGGCGAGAGCATGTTCTCGCTCGTGCCCAGCGCAAGCAAACTCGCTCTGATTTTCCTTGCCGAGTTCATGCAAGAGAACGGCGGACTGATGATCGACTGCCAGATAGAGACACCGCACCTCAAGTCGATGGGCGGACGCATCATCTCCTACAAGGAGTATATGAAGATATTGCAGCAACTTTAGGAGGGTATGGCATCCTTGCCATACCCACGCAACCCTGTTTGCATATCTACGAATACGAAAAGAGCAGAACCTCGCTACCGAAGTTCTGCTCTTTTATGTTTAATGGTATGTGCAAGTCAGACCGCTTGCACGTGTGTTTTAGAAGTTGGGTGCGTCAACGTCCCACCACAGGCGTTGCATCTGGGTGTCGGTTGCCGGCTTGTTGTTTGTGTCTTCGCTGAGTGCCGGTATGCCAGTGGCTTTAATGTCCTCCTCCGTCTGTACGTCAGGTACCCATGGTATGCGGCGCATGATGTTGTCTGCCGTCTGCACCTTCGGGTCGCCAAACTTAATGGTGCCGTCGCTATGCTCTGGGTGGAGGATAGGGAAGAGCTTCGGGTAGCCAGTGCGGCGGAGGTCCACCCACGATTCGTAGCTATACGGGAAAGAAGCGATGTACTTCTGCGTGATAATCTTCTCGAGCTTTGTCTCTTTTGAGTCGCCCTCGTTCCACTTCACACCAATCTTCGTAACACTTGGCATATCGGGTGTCAAGCCCTGTGGGTCAACGTATGCAATACCCTTCGGAGCCACTACATTCAGATAGTCGTCAACGTAATTCACATACTCCTTTCTTGGACTATTACGATCCTCAAGGTAGGCAGTGCGGATGCCTTGCTCGTAGAAGCTCTGTGCTGTACCGCCCATGTTCCAGCCACGGATTGCGCCCTCTGCACGAAGGAAGCAAACCTCCGAAACCTTCATAAGATAGAGCGGAGGATTGCACTCGTAGAAATAAGTCTTATCAATTTTAGAATAGCCGCAGTATGGGTTGTCACCTACTGCCTGACCCTCACCAGGAATAACACCATTACGCATACCTACATATACACTTTCCTTAGGAGTAACGGCAGGAGCAGATGTACCTGGGACAGCACGAGGGCTCTTTGCCAATGCTACCTCATTCTTTGTGAAGAGATATTTCATGTATGGGTGGTCGAGGTTCTGAAGCAGATTAATGAACGAAGCACCCATGACGAGATCATTCCAATCCATAATCTCAATAAGTGGATGAGCTGTACCTGTCTTAGATACGTAGAGTGCAATCTCATCAGATTCTTCCTCAATCACGCCACCATTTTTCGGATCAACAGCTTCTTCAGCCCACTTCTGGGCATTAACAGGATCAACACCTGTCATGTGTATCGCCATACGGAGCTTCAAAGAGTTAGCAAAGCGAATCCATACACTGAGGTCTGAAGCGTCAGCATAGTCTAAAGAGAGCAACTGCACGCGACTTTTGATAGTACTTCCAATCTGCTTCTTATAAGTGGCGGAGCGATGATCCTTGTAGTATTTCAGACATTCTATGGCAGCATCAAGGTCGGCTTTCGCTTGATAGTAAATTGTGCGCACATTGTTGTAGATAAATGATCCCTCATCAAACAAACCTTTGTGGTCGTAGTAAGGCATTGGACCGAAGAGATCTACGTTCTCGATAGCCGAATAGTTGAACAGCATGAGATAGATAGCCTTAATCTCTGGCATATAGTCAATCTTCTCTGCGTTCAGAGTAGGAGCCATATCGAGTTTCATTCCACTGAAACCTGAACCCGGACCACCGATTGAACCCTTACACAAGTCGTATGTAGAGCGCAGTGTGAAGTTAGAGTACGGGAAGTCTGAGTGAGGTACGCAGAAGTACTGTACGTAGCAGTCGGGACCAAGGGTATAAGCGAACTGATAACTGTGTGCTTCAGGAGCGTTACCATCTCTACCACCACGCAATCTATAGATTGCTTTAAGCGCAGAACCCAATTGGGTACGCATATCTCTGGTAGCCTGCTTCACTTCCTCGTATGAAATCTCCTTTTTATAGTCAAGGCTTATCTCTCCAATGTTTTTTGCTATCCAATCGAAGGATACGTGGTCTACATCCGCGTATTTTTGTGGTTGTATTTGCTTTGTGACAGCGTACACATAGTCCTCTCTGTTTTCTATTCGCCAAAGGTCTGATTCGTTAATACTTGTCTTTGTGCCGTCCTTTTGGTGTATAGTCACTGTTCCTTTGTATCTTGTTTGTTGTGCGTTTGTCTCTATTGCGCCCATTCCGAGCATGGCAGAGACGGCGACAGCGAAAAATGCAGATTTATTGTTTTTCATAATCATATAGGCATTTAGTTTTTAGCTATTTTTACAACATTCTTTCCGGCACGCACGATGTATGTGCCGTTGGCGAGATTGTCGAGTTCAATGACAACAGTGTCACCGTCAGCCTTTACCACAGTCTGCACCTGCGTGCCGTCGGTGCGGAACACGCCCACAGCACCTTTAGCCCCACGCACAACGATGCGGTTGCCCTGAACGTTCATGCCCGTCTGTGTGTCGGCTATTGACTCGACATCTGTAGCCTCGTCAGAGAAGAAGTATTTCTTCACATTCTGTTTGTTGAATTTGAGATCTGTAAGTCCGGCTTGGGGATTACTGAACTGCACGTGCAACATCTTTGTATCAATAGTAACGTCTGGCTCGGCACTGAGCAGCAAACTCTGTTCGCTGCCGTCAGCAAAGACAAGAGTCATGTATTTGGCTGCCGAAGCAGGCAGCATACACGATGCACCAAATAGTAGTGTTAGTAATAGCTTTTTCATAAGCAGTCTTTATTTAGTTATTAATAGTTTTTATGAGTCGTTGGTTAGTTATAGGATATCGTTCAAACATTACATTAGTCAGATGCAAATATATATATAATTATGTAAACATAGAACTTTTATTTTACTTTTTTTGTGTTTGACGACTCAAGATTACGTGTTTTTCAGTTCGTATCGACCGACGCAGACATCCGTATCGACCGACGCAGATGTCCGCACCGACCGACGCAGATGTCCGTATCGACCGACGCAGATGCTATATGGCGTACTTTGATGCGCCCAAGGTAGCGTTTTGTTATTAATGTTTTGTAACCACTCTTGGGCAACGACCGCACCGACCATCCGTATATCATTGTTCGACCTGCAGAACGTATTGCGCCGCGAAAGGGCGAAATAGATGAGGCTGAACACCATAAAAGTCCCAAATGGTGTGATAAACAGCAAACTGTTTGCCCAATTCCTATAAATAATGTACCTTTGTAACTTGATTGGAAACTAAGGAAATAAAGAAAATAAATAAAAAATATATGGGAAAGATAATTCTTACGGGCGACCGTCCAACAGGTAAGCTCCACTTGGGTCACTACGTTGGCTCGCTCCGCCGCCGCGTCGAACTGCAGAACGCTGGCGATTTCGACCGCATGTTCGTCTTCATGGCTGACGTGCAGGCTCTCACCGACAATGCAGACAACCCCGAAAAGATTCGCCAGAACATCATCGAGGTGGCACTCGACTACCTCTCGGCTGGTCTCGATCCCGAGAAGTGCACGCTGTTCATACAGAGTCAGATACCGGAGCTCGCCGAGCTTACCACCTATCTGATGAACCTCATCACCGTGTCGCGTGTGCAGCGTAACCCGACCGTGAAGACCGAGATAAAGATGCGCAACTTCGAGGCTAACATTCCGCTCGGCTTCTTCTGCTACCCAGTGAGTCAGGCTGCTGACATCGCTCTGTTCAAGGCTACAACCGTGCCTGCAGGCGAAGATCAGGAACCGATGATTGAGGTGACACGCGAGCTCGTGCGCCGCTTCAATCAGACATATAGCGAGGTGCTCGTAGAGCCGGAGATTATGCTGCCGGAGAATGCTACGGCACGCCGTCTGCCGGGCACCGACGGTAAGGAGAAGATGTCGAAGTCGCTCGGCAACTGCATCTACCTCTCTGATTCGGCTGCTGAGGTGTGGAAGAAGGTGAAGAAGATGTCGAATGGTGCACCGCGTATGAGCATGGACGAGCCGGGCAACCTCGAAGGCAATGCTGTGTTCACATATCTTGAGGCGTTCAGCACACCCGACGACTTCGCAGAGTTCTGGCCCGAGTACAAGACACTCGAAGAACTGAAGGACCACTACGTACGTGGCGGTATCGGCGACGGCACAACAAAGAAGTTCCTCAACAACGTGCTCAACAAGATGCTCGAGCCGATCCGCGAGCGCCGTGCAGAGTACGAGAAGGATATACCTGAAATCTACAACATCCTGCGCAAGGGCTCAGAGGCAGCACGCGAGACAGCGGCTCAGACAATGGACGAGGTGCGCCACGCAATGCAAATCGACTACTTCAACGACGCTGCGCTCATTCAGCAGCAGGCAGAGAAGTTCCGCAAGTAAAAGGAGGGTATGGCATCCCTGCCATAACCTCCTAAGCATACCCACGCACCCACGCTATAGGCTGAGTGGTTATGGCAAGATGCCATAACCTCCTAAGCAAAAGGGCAAAACTCACGATTAGCGAGTTTTGCCCTTTTGTATTTATATATAGATATATCGTTTACGGCTGGCTCTCGCCCTCCACATACTCCTCGAGGAACATGTGCTCGCCGTCGAACACGGCGTAGGTGAACTGTGTGATCCAGTCGCCGAGAATCATTATGCGCGTCTTCTTCGAGAGGAAAAGGTCGAGCTCAATGTGTCGGTGTCCGAACATGAAGTAGTCGACATCGTTGTGTGTCTTCATGTACTGCTTCGCAAAGAGCACGAGATGCTCGCGGTCTTCGCCCATGTATGGAGGCTCCTTGCCGTCGGCACGCTTCAGACGCGAGTGCTTCGCCCAGGTGAGTCCGAACCACATCGCCCAGCGCGGGTGCAGCGTGTTGAACAGCACCTGGCACGTGCGGTTGTGGAATACGCGTTTTATGAACTTGAAGCGGCGGTCGGGGTCGCCCAATCCGTCGCCGTGCGCTATGTAGAACACCTTGTCGTAGATTTCTACCGTCTCGGGCTTGGTGTGCACGATAAGGCCACACTCCTCTTTGAGGTAGCCGTAGGTCCAGATGTCGTGGTTGCCGGTGAAGTAATGTACCTCCACGCCCATATCCGTCAGTTCTGATAACTTGCCCAGAAAGCGCGTGTAACCCTTCGGCACAACGTAGCGCCACTCGCACCAGAAGTCGAACATATCGCCTAGCAGATAGACGGCGCGTGCCTTTGTCTTTATCGAGTCAAGAAACCTCACGAGTCGACGCTCCTGCGTGCGACCGTGGTCGATGGCCCACGACCCGAGGTGGGCATCGCTAAGGAAATATACATTTTTCATGCGAACTCAACATTGGTTAATTAAAAATAGGCGCAGCCGACAATTCTTGCTATAGCAAGCGGCATAGCCGAGCGCAAAACTCAAAATTCGACAACGTTAGTCGAATCCTAATTCTACCTTTGCTTCTTCCGTCATCATGCTCTGGTCCCAAACCGGCTCGAAGACGAGGTTCACGTTTGCCGACTTCACCTGCTCGAGCGAGTCGACCTTCTGTCGCACGTCCTCAAGGATGAAGTCGGCGGCGGGGCATGTAGGTGCGGTGAAGGTCATGTCGATTTCCACGTTGCCGTCGTCCTGCACGTCAATCTTGTAGATGAGTCCGAGGTCGTAGATGTTCACCGGTATTTCGGGGTCGTACACCGTCTTGAGCACGTCGACGATGCGTTCTTCTATATGTGTCTTTTCTTCCTGTGTCATTGCTTTAAATCTTTAGCTTGTTCTTATACATTAATACATTATTGCAAATTTAAGGAAAAATATCCGAATAGCGAACTCTCCGGCAGTAATAATGTTGCTTTTCTTGTAGCTGCTGTCAGATTCTGCCCTCTTCGGCATAGCTATAATAATTGCCGTCGGTGACGATGAG
This sequence comes from Prevotella sp., assembly GCA_052272805.1. Classification (GTDB taxonomy): domain Bacteria; phylum Bacteroidota; class Bacteroidia; order Bacteroidales; family Bacteroidaceae; genus Prevotella. The sequence continues at coordinate 22,256 of DAVZJL010000029.1, forward strand.
GTGGTCGATGAGGTAGAGGCGCATGGCATCGCACGCGGTTTTCAGTTTGTGCGTGATGCGGTCGTCGTCGCCAGAGGGGCGTGCGTTGCCGCTGGGGTGGTTGTGTATGAGAGTTAGTGTGGTGGCGTTGGCGAGGAGTGCCTCGCGCAGTATGACACGCACGTCGACGGCTGTCTCGGTGAGTCCACCGTGCGAGAGTCGCACCGCTTTGATGAGTCGGAAACGTTGGTTCATCAGTAGCACCCATGCCTCCTCGGTGTCGAGGTCTTGCATCTTCGGGTGCATATACTCGTACACCGCTTGTGCCGACCCCATGTCAGGGCGTTCGGCTACCTTTGTTGCTTGTCGACGCTTGCCAAGCTCGCAAGCAGCGATGATGGTTATCGCCTTTGCTTCGCCGATACCCTTATACTGCATCAGTTCGTGTAGCGACATCTTGCCCAAGGTGTTGAGGTTGTTGTCGCATGCGCTCAGTATGCGTTGCATCAGTGCTACGGCACTCTCGCTCGTGCTGCCCGAACCGATGAGAATAGCTAATAGTTCGGCATCGGAAAGTGCTTCAGTTCCGCGGTCGCGCAACTTCTCGCGAGGGCGGTCGGCTTCCGACCAGTCGGTTATTCGGAGTTGGGAGTTATGATTAGCTTTGTTGCTTATGTCGCTCATAGATTGTAGTGTTAGTAGGAATACGAATGTTTTAGGGTGTTCCCTCACGGATTGTATATGTGCTGGGCATTTTCAGGGGGTGCAGTGGTCTCCACTGCACCAACCAAGTAAGAAGTGTTTTTCCCACAGAACGCGCAGAATACACAGAATTTCTTGCTGAGATGTTCTCCCACAGATTGCACAGATATTGGAAAGTTCCGTGAATTCTGCGTATTCTGTGGGAACACGACGCAGCCTAACAATCTGTGTACATCTGTGCAATCAGTGGGAGAAACGATGCACCAAGACAATCTGTGGGAGGGAATTCGCTTATTTATAGAATGTTTTCTCGAACGCAGCGAACTCCGACTTGCTGCGCACGCAGCGTTTCCACCATGCTTCGATGAAGCCGAAGCCGTAGCCCATGAGCTGCACGTAGGCGGCGGCGATGCTCTGCACACCAATCTTCAGACTGCGGTTGAGGCGGGCCGAGTCGATGCAGATGAGGAGCGAGTAGAGTGCGAGCGGTACGAGTGGCAGCCACGCTAATGTGGGGCAGAGCGCGAGCAGTACGATGCAGAGCGCAAGCATGGAGAGCACACCAACGGTGAACACCATCGGCAGCAGATGCACCAACTTCAGCGACTCTGGGTATTTCTTGTAGAGGTTGATGCGCGCGATGCCAGAGTTGTACACCTGTCGGAAGAACTTGCGCAAATCGGTGCGGCGCTTGTGCCACACCCATGCCTCGGGGAAGAGTCGGCAGCGCAGTCCGGCTTTGAAGATGCGTATGGAGAAGTCGATGTCCTCGCCGAAGCGCATCTTCGAGAATCCACCTAATTCCATGTAGCGGTCGCGGCGCACGCCCATATTGAACGAGCGTGGGTAGAACTTGTCGAGCTTCTTCTTTCCGCCACGTATACCGCCTGTGGTGAAGAACGAGGTCATGGAGTAGGAGATGGCCTTCTGCGTGTCGGTGAACGAGGGGTGGGAACTATCGGGACCGCCGAAGGCATCGGCTGGCTCGCGCTGTAGTTCGGCAGACACCGCCGCTAAGTAGCCCTCGGGCAGTACAACGTCGGAGTCGAGGATAAGCACGTAGTCGCCCTGCGCACGCTCCACACCGTAGTTGCGTGTCTGTCCAGGTCCGGAGTTGGGTTTAGTGAAATACTGGATGTTGAGTTGCTGCGCGTACTTCTCGCACACCTCCTGACAAGGCACGGCAGAGCCGTCCTCTACCACTACCACTTCAAAGTCGGTCTCCGACTGGTGTGTGAGGCTTTCGAGCAATTCGTCCACTTCGTCCGGACGATTGTAAACGGGAATAATTATGCTGTATTTCATTTTTTTAGTTGACAAGTTGACGAGTTGACAAGTTGACAAGTTGACGAGCTGAGCAAGAAACGAAAAAGAGTAAAAAAGTAAAGAGCACGATGAGGGCGCGTTAGCCGTTATCCCCAATGCTTTTTACTTTTTTACTCTTTACTATTTCTTATTCTGTTGCTCGATAAGGATTACTCCTTAACGCGCTGCAGGTAGCTACCGTCGCGTGTGTCAACCTGAACGAGGTCGCCTTCGTTAACGAAGAGAGGCACGCGAATCTCTACGCCAGTCTCGAGAGTTGCCGGCTTGAGAGTGTTTGTAGCAGTATCGCCCTTGATGCCCGGCTCAGAGTGAGTAACACGGAGGTTAGTCTTAACCGGCATTTCGCCGAAGAGCACAGTCTCTGTAGAAGCGTCAGAAACGACCTCAACGATGTCGCTCTCCTTCATGAAGTCAACACCAGTGATGAGGTTGCCAGCGATAGGAATCTGATCGTAAGTCTCCTGGTTCATGAAGATATAGTCGTCGCCCTCCTTGTAGAGGTACTGGTACGGACGGCGCTCTACGCGTACGTCCTCAAGTTTCTCGCTGATGTCGAAGCGACGCTCCAACACGCGACCGTCAACAACGTTCTTCAACTTAACGCGCATGAAGGTATTACCCTTACCTGGCTTTACATGAAGGAAGTCGATTACGAAGAAGAGCTTGCCGTCCATACGGATGCAAGTTCCCATCTTGATGTCTTGTGAGTTAATCATTGCTATTTTTATTTATATTATTGTATTGTTTCCCAAAAATCGCTGCAAAGTTACTGAAAATCATGCACAAAAATGCAAGCTTATCTGTTTTTTTTACTCTAACACATCTTTATTTGTTAAATAGAGCATGAAAACGAAGAAAACATACATGTTGTATGACTTTTATGAGACATAGACGAGCTAATAAGGTGGAAAAGTGTAGAAAAAACTAAAAAATGCAGCTAAAAAACGCTCAACTCTTTGTTGTTTAAAAAAATATGAGTAATTTTGCAACCCAAAAGTGTGAATAATAACAAATAAATAAAAATAAGACAATGAAAAGAACATTTCAGCCGCACAATCGTCGCCGCGTAAACAAGCATGGTTTCCGTGAGCGTATGGCTACAAAGAATGGTCGTCGCGTATTGGCTTCTCGCCGCGCACATGGCCGCAAGAAGTTGACTGTATCTGACGAGCATCACGGAAAGTAGTCAGTTGTGCCCGTTAGGGTAGAGCAGACTGCGCGTGTCGCACGCAGACTTGTGACGACAAAAGGCAGCAAGAACTCCGAAAGGAATGCTTGCTGCCTTTTAACGTTTTAAACAAAAATATTGCGAAAAATTTGGCTAATCAGCAAATAATCAGTATCTTTGCACCCGCTTTAGTGGTATAGTGCCACAGGTAATAATGTATAACTATTTAAATTAAAAGAAACAAAAATGATTATTGTACAGGTAAAAGACGGTGAGAACATCGAAAGAGCACTCAAGAAGTTTAAGAGAAAGTTTGAGAAGACAGGCGTAGTGAAGGAACTCCGCGCTCGTCAGCAGTATAACAAGCCTTCTGTACTTAAGAGACTCAAGATGGAGCACGCTATCTACGTACAGCAGCTCCGTGCTAACGAGGAGTAATCTCCCCATTTCGACTAACATTTAATATGACGCGCATGCTTTGAGGTGAGCGCAGTCGGATGAACCAGGAGGTGTACACACTCAGACATATAATCATTCAAAAATACACATGCTTGCCCCACTTTTGTTAGAAGTAGGGTAAACAGATGACGGCAATAGCAGTTCGTTAATGAGCAGCTATTGCCGTTTTGCGTTTATCGTGAGTTTCACAGTAAAATTCGTTCTCTATTCAATATGTGTGCACATCTGGCGAGGTAATATACACCCCGTGAGGCGCAAAGTGCGGCGAATAGATATCAAAACACCTCATAAAACGTGAAAAAACGAAAAAATACGAACGAAAACTTGCGAATAATAAAAATTCATCGTATATTCGTAGCGAAAAACAAAACGATATGCAAAAAGGTATTGACGGCTTTCTTGACTATCTGCGCTACGAGCGCAATCGCTCGGAGAATACAGTGGAGAGTTATCGTCGCGATCTTGAAGCATTCGAATGTTATTTCAGCACACTCGATAGCGAATTGACATTCGCAACGGTGGATACGGATATAGTGCGCGACTGGATGGAGTATATGCTCGAACAAGGCAATCGCGCCACATCAGTGGCACGCCGACTCAGTGCATTGAAGACCTACTACCGCTATCTCCTTGCAAGAGGATATGTAGAGCATGACCCGGCACACATGGTCTATCGCCCAAAGACCGACAGACCATTGCCACAGTTCGTCAGAGAAGAGCAGATGGATCAATTGCTCGATCATACGGAGTGGGGCGACACGTACGAAGCGCAACTCGAACGCACAATAGTACTCATGTTTTACGAAACAGGTATGCGTCTTTCAGAACTTACCTCGCTCAACGATAGCTCGGTAGATTATGTACGCAGCGAGATACGCGTACATGGCAAGGGTAATAAGCAGCGAGCCATACCATTCGGCAGTGAGCTTGCAGAAGCACTCCGCTCATACACAGCATTGCGCGATGCGGAGGTGGCGCACAAAAACACCACAGCTCTCTTTCGTACACAGCGAGGTGGACGCATGACTAACCCTCAGGTGCGCGAGATAGTGAGACGGCAACTCTCCACTGTGACCAATCTGAAGAAACGCTCGCCGCACGTGTTGCGTCATACCTTCGCCACCGCTATGCTCAATAATGGAGCTAATATCGAGAACGTGCAAAAACTGCTCGGGCACGAACGTTTGTCAACCACCGAAATATACACCCATACCTCGTTCGAGCAACTAAAGCAAGCGTATAGTGAGGCACATCCACGAAGCGGTACACCGCAAGAGTGATACACCTTAATTATATATATATAGTAACACAAATGACCTTAAACAAAGAAAAGGAGGACACTATGAACGTAAAAATTCAGTCAATTCACTTTGACGCTACCGAAAAACTACAGGAATTCATCGAGAAGAAAGTTGCAAAGCTTGAGAAGACATTCGAGGATATTAGCAACGCAGAAGTGCAGCTCAAAGTAGTGAAGCCAGCCACTGCGCAGAACAAGGAGACAAGTCTTGAAGTAACCGTTCCAGGGCAGAAACTCTTCGTCGAGAAAACATGCGACACCTTCGAAGAAGGCATCGACCTCTGCGTAGACGCAATGAAGGTGCAGCTCACCAAATTCAAGGAAAAAACACGCAAGATGTAAAAAAAAAGCCGAAAAGTTTTGGCGAATAAAAAATAAGTCGTATCTTTGCAGCCGTTTTAGAACATGTCCTAAATGCAATCTTAAACGGCTGCAAGGATTTGCCTCTTTAGCTCAGTTGGCCAGAGCACGTGATTTGTAATCTCGGGGTCGTTGGTTCGAATCCGACAAGAGGCTCAAACAAACAGAAAACCTGAACGCAGTTTTTCTTCAGTATCTAAACGATACAATTACTAAAAGGATTGGGTGGTTACCAGAGTGGCCAAATGGGGCAGACTGTAAATCTGCT
>DAVZJL010000030.1:0-27361 GCA_052272805.1 Prevotella sp.
CGTGGAGTTCGAGTCGAAGGAGGAGCAGCGCTACGCTCACGACCTCTTCCTGCTCACCGCCAAGCCTGTGCTATACGTGTGCAACGTAGACGAGGCATCGGCAAAGAGCGGCAACAAGTATTCGGAGCAGATTGCGGAGATTGCGAAGAGCGAGGGCGCAGAGATGCTCGTCATCGCTGCGAAGACCGAGGAGGACATTGCGTCGCTCGAAACTTACGAGGACAAGCAGATGTTCCTTGAGGAGCTGGGTCTTGAGGAGAGCGGCGTGAACCGTCTTATCAAGAAGGCTTACAACCTGCTCAACCTTCAGACATTCATCACCGCCGGCGAGATGGAGGTGAAGGCATGGACATACTACAAGGGCTGGAAGGCTCCGCAGTGTGCCGGCGTCATCCACACCGACTTCGAGAAGGGCTTCATTCGTGCCGAGGTCATCAAGTACGATGACTATATGCAGTACGGCTCTGAGGCTGCTGTGCGCGAGGCTGGCAAGCTCTCTATCGAGGGCAAGGATTATGTAGTGCAGGACGGCGACATCATGCACTTCCGTTTCAATGTCTAAAAAAATGGAACATTTTTTATACATCCTTTGGGATCCGAGCAGCACAGCGTTCAAGCTCGGTCCTCTTGAGTTCCACTGGTACTCACTCTGTTGGCTTGCCGGTCTTGCGCTGGCATACCTCTGCGTGCAGCGTCTGTACAAGGAGCAGAAGGTGAAACCCGAGCTGTTCGACCCGCTCTTCATCTACTGCTTCATCGGCATACTCGCCGGAGCACGCTTGGGACATTGCCTCTTCTATCAGCCCGACTTCTTCCTCTCGTCCTGGAAGCACTTCGTGGAGATATTCCTACCTATCGATTTCCTGCCGGGCGGCGGATGGCACTTCACGGGCTATCGCGGACTCGCCTCGCACGGCGGTACGCTGGGCTTGATGCTCGCCTTGTGGCTCTATGTGCGCCGCACGAAGATGAACATCTGGCAGGTGCTCGACAACATAGCCATCGCTACGCCGCTCACAGCGTGCTTCATACGCCTGGGCAACCTCATGAACTCGGAGATTATCGGCAAGATAACCGACGTGCCTTGGGCGTTCATCTTCCAGCAGGTAGACCCCATGCCGCGCCACCCGGGACAGCTCTACGAGGCAGTCACTTACGCTCTGCTGTTCTTCGTCGGCTGGTACTTCTACCGCCGTATGCCGCAACGTGTGGGCACGGGCTTCTTCTTCGGACTCTGTCTGACGTATATCTTCACCGCACGCTTCTTCATCGAGTACACCAAGGAGGTGCAGGAGGCGTTTGAGGCTTCGCTGCCGCTCGACATGGGACAGCTGCTGAGCATACCGTTCGTGGTGATAGGCGTGGCGTGCATGGTAGGCGGAAAGTGGATGGACCGCTTCCGCGACTTCTGCTCTGCGCCGAAGAAGTAAAAGGAAGCAAACATATTACGATAAACAAACATAGTAAAAACCCTTTAATAAAAAACAATATGAAAAAACTACGCTACTTCGCGCTCTCAATGCTCGTAGCACTCTCGCTCGCAGCTTCAGCGCAGACAACAACTCCCAACCCCGTGACGCTTACTCTCGACATCCACGAGTGCTATGTTCACGAGACAATGACAACAACCGACAAGACCGCATATTATTATGTAGGCTATCTTGAGAAGGAACTCTTTGAAGAGTATGGCTATAACGACGATGAGACTCTCGCCAGCGAGGACAAAAAATGGTTCGAGGAGATGGCAGAAGGTTATGATATGAATATTAAGGATGTTGTGCAGTCGTACGGCTTCAATGGCGATGCCACAGAATATCAGGCTGGTTTGCTGCCCGACCGCGAGTACATAATTTGGTATCACGGCGTTGATGAGAAAGGTAACACCACCACAGAGATTAAGCGTCTGCCGTTCCGCACGAAGCCTGTACAGACTATCAGCAACCGCATCAAGTTGAAGGCTCAGAAAACAAATGACGGTGGTATCTTTGTCACTTGTGAGCCCGACGACAAGAACCTCTACTACACGTTCGGCTCTATCGCAAAGTCGAATATGGTAGACGAGTTCACAGGCGAAGAACTGACCATACGCGACTATATGCAGAACGGCATCAGTACGCAGATATACGACTATCTTGTTAATGAAGAGTTTAATGAGTGGTTCAAGCAACAAGCCAATCAGGGTGACTTCTCTCTTAAATTCAACGAGCTTGTTTCGGGTGAGGAGTACTACATCGTAGCTGCTTACGTAGACAACGAGGCTGGTATCTGCTCAGAGATTGCTACCATCGAAATCGACGGCGAGGGCAATCCTACTACCGGCATCACCAGCGTGCCGACCAACACACCTATCGTTGCTGACGGTGTGTACACGCTCGATGGCACACGCGTAGGCACAACGCTCGGTGACGTTCAGCGCGGTGCGTACATCGTGAAGTTCAACGGACGCACGCACAAGGTTGTGAAAAAGTAGTTTTTAGGGGGTGCACTTGAGACAAGTGCACCCCCTGATTTTTAGCGTTTTCTTATCAGTGTCAGTCCGTCGCGCATGGGCAGTATGAGCTGTTCCACGCGCTCGTCGGCAGCCACATAGTCATTGAAGTGGCGTATGCCCACGGTTTGTTGGTCGTGGTCGTAGGCGTGGTCGGTGACGTGTCCGTCCCAGAGCGTGTTGTCGGCAAGGATATATCCGCCTGGGCGCAGCAGCGAGAGCACCATCTCGTATGTCTCTACGTATGTGCGCTTGTCGCCGTCGACAAACGCCATGTCGAACGTCACGCCAAGCTCGGGTGCCTTCTTGTTAGCGTCGCCGATGATGAAACTTATTTTGTCGGCGTAAGGCGACCCTTCTATCCACGGACGGGTGAAGTCTTCCATCTCGTCGTTTATCTCGAACGTATATAGATGTCCGTCGTCGGGCAGTCCCTCGGCAAGGCAGAGGGCACTGTATCCCGAGAATGTACCCACTTCGAGCACGTTCTTCGGCTGCACCATCTGTACGAGCATCTTCAGCAGTCTGCCCTGCAGGTGTCCCGACGCCATGCGTCCGTGTATGGTGTGTATGTTTGTTGCACGATAGAGACGGTACAGGTAGTCGCCCTCCGTTGAGGTGTGTTCGCGTACGTATTTGTCGAGTTCTTCTGTCATTTTTTTTCGTTGTCTGCTATGATGATGTGTCAGAACTAAAATATTGCATGAAAAGCTAACTATAGGAGGCTACGGCATTCTTGCCGTAGCCATTGCGAATAGTTGTATTTCAGTTGCTAATGGCTACGGCAAGAATGCCGTAGCCTCCTATTCTTCGTTTATTGGTTCACGCTCGGCTGTCCAGTCGAGCAGCGCTTCGAGTGCCAGTCGGTATGAGTTCATGCCGAAGCCGCTTATCACGCCGAGGCACGCTGCTGCTATCATCGACTTGTGTCGGAACTCCTCGCGTTTGTGCACGTTGCTGATGTGTACCTCTATGACGGGTGCACTGATGGAGCGTATGCAGTCGAGCAGTGCCACTGAGGTGTGTGTGTATGCTCCGGCGTTGAGTATGATGCCGTCCGACTCGAAGCCTGCGTCCTGCAGTTTGTCGATGAGCACGCCCTCCACGTTGCTCTGATAGTAGTCGATCTCCACGTCGGGATACTGACGGCAGAGCTGGTTGAGGTACTGTTCGAAAGAAGTGTTGCCGTAGATGCTTGGCTCGCGTGTGCCGAGCATGTTAAGGTTTGGTCCGTTGATGATTGTTATTTTCATAAAGGAATTTTGAGTTTTGAATTGTGATTTTTGAATTGTGCGCTTCGCGCATTTTGAATTATTGAGTTGTGAGTTATGAGTTGAGAGTCGCAAATTCAAAATTGAATAATTCGTAATCGGCGCAGCCGACAATTCAAAACTCAAAACTCAAAACTCAAAATTCAAACTACCATCCCGAGGTCGAACCTCCGCCGCCCGTCGAGCCGCCACCGAAGCTTCCGCCACTGATACCACCGCCGAAGCCTCCACCGCGACGTCCCATACCTCCGAGCATTGCGCCAGTTATGAAGGCAGCGGCGTTGCCCGAGTCGTCGATGTTCTCATCGCGTGTGAAGGTGTGCCCACAGTGGGGGCAGAGAAAAGTGGTGCGTCGCACACGTCGTCCGTTGGAGAGTCGCAGCACCTGTTGTGCCACGCGCTTCACGCCCTTCTTGCGGCATTTCGGACAGCGTTGTGCTTCGCCGACGAGGACTATTACGAGTATTGCTATGCCTATAATTATGAGTAACGCTATGATACCCATCAGCATATCCTCCTCGTCGTCGGTTGGTTCGGGCTGCATCGAGCCGTCGAGCACCTTCGCCGCAGCCCTCACGCCGTCAACCATGCCCCCGTCCCAGTCGCCCGCCTTGAAGCGCGGCACCATGCGCTGCATCTGTATGCGCTTCGACATGGCATCGGTCATGGTGCCCTCCAAACCGTAGCCTACGGTGAAGCGTACCTTACGCTGATCCATCACGAAGAGTATGAGCAGTCCGTTGTTGCTCTTCTGCTTGCCGATGCCCCACTGGCGGAACAGCTCGTGGCCGAAGTTGAAAATGTCCTCCTCACCGATGCTGGGCAGCATCACCACAGCCGTCTCTATGCCCGTGCTTTCTTCGAGCCGTGCGAGCACAGCGTTGATGGTGTCGCGTGCCGAGCCAGAAAGGATGTGCGACGGGTCGGACACGTACTGGCGTGCGTCGCTCAGACGCACGTTGGGCACGTCCTGCAGTGTGTATTGCTTCTCCTCGCCCGTCGCGAACGATAGTGTTGCGACGAGCAAGAAAAGCATTAAGCCTATCAATCGCTTCATTTTAATATCTCCTTGCTAACTCGTTTCCTTGTCTTCTTGTCTCCTCGTCAACTTAAAAAGATGTAATCTCCTCGTCAACTCGTCAACTCCTCAACTTATAAACCCTAAAACTCTACCTTGGGAGCCTTCTCTGCTCCTGCCTCAGCCTCGAAGTAGGCACGCTTCTCGAAGCCACACATCGAAGCAACGATGTTGCGTGGGAAGATGCGCAGCGATGTGTTGTACTTCTTCGCGGTGTCGTTGAAGTCCTTGCGAGCCACGTTGATACGGTTCTCGGTGCCTTCGAGCTGCGACTGCAGTTCGAGGAAGTTCTGGTTAGCCTTCAAGTCGGGATAGTTCTCGGTGATGGCGAGCAGCTTGCCGAGTGCTGTTGTCACGTCGCCCTGCGCCTTTTGATAAGCAGCGAGCTGCTGCGGGGTGCAGTTCGATGGGTCTATCTTCACCTGTGTTGCTTGCGAGCGTGCCTGCATCACCGACTCGAGCGTTTCGCTCTCGTGCTTGGCGTATCCCTTCACGGTGTTCACGAGGTTGGGTATAAGGTCGCTACGACGCTGATACTGTGTCTCTACGTTTGCCCAACTGTTACTTACATTCTCGTCCATCGATACCAGTCCGTTGTACGATGATATGCCCCAAAGGGCTACTAACGCTATCACCACGACGGTGATAATCAATCCTTTGTTCTTCTTCATAATTTATGATGTGTTATAATAAGTTTTCAACATTCAAAACTCAACATTCAACATTATATCTGTCCTGCTTCCACCTGCCTTACGATGCGTTCCGTGTAGCGGTCGGCACCGTCAGGGTCGTACTTCTTCATCAGCGACGCACCGAATAGTGCGGCGAACGCCTGATAGAATCCTGCGCGTATCGGTCCGAGGAACGCCTGTACGAGCTGATACGACGATGAGTCGCACTCTCTATACACGAGCTTTATGAGCAGTTTGCCTTGCGCGTAGGTTAGCTTCTTCATTCGCGGTGTGTATTCCGCACGTATTCCGCGCTCCACTCGCTTCAGATGCTCCTCCTTCGCCTTCTTGTTGGGCAGCGTTTGTAGGAAGTCGTACGTCTCGATGATGATGTTGTTCACCTCCTTAGCTATCGGTAGCACCTTCTTCACGTTCGCCACCAATCGGTTGTAGGCTTGCCGCTGCTTCTCGTCCTTAAACACCAGTTGCGGATAAATAGCCAGCGGGTTCAGCTCCACGTATTGTATGCTATCGCCCTCATACAGTGCCTTACCCACCTTCACCATAGGTACGAAGGCAGGCTGATTGGCAGCGTCACTGCCATCAGTCTCGCCCGCAACGTCTAAGCCTGCCTGCGCCATCAGTGCGAGGTGGCAGAAGATGGCTATGATGAGTATTGATAATCTCTGTTTCATATCTGACAAAAGTACGCAGAAAAATCCAAATAAATACAAATCTCTCCCACTTTTAAGCTATTTTTTCAGTACCTTTGCAACTTATATATATAATAATGTGTAATTTTCACAATAACTGATGAGATACAACAGTAGCTTTTTACGATTGTTTGAGACAATACTCTTTTGCTTTGTGCTCTTCGTGTCGACCGTTTCCCGTGCGCAGGACACCGTTATAGAGTGCGATTCGGCTCTGATTTTACCGCCCGACACCAATGCTGTGGTCTCAAGTTGCGATGCCGACACTATGTTCTCAGTCGCCGAGTACAAAGACCCTACGCACCGAGTGCGCCCGGCGGAGTGGATTGTGCCCAGCGTGGCAGCCGTGGGCGGAGCGTTATGTGTAAAGACGGCGTGGGGCAAGCAGTTTCGCCACTGGACGCAGAAGAATCTCTCGCGACACGGCGAGAAGAAGGTGTGGGCAGACAACTATATGCCATACGTACCCGCAGCAGCGGTTTACGCTTTAGACCTCTGTGGCGTGAAGGCGCAGCACAGTTTTCTTGACCGCACCATCATCCTCGGTATGTCGGCTGTTACGATGGTGGCAGTGACGAAAGGTGCGAAGATGGCGTTCAAGGAGTCGCGCCCCGATGGTAATGGCGAGGACGCGTTCCCGTCCGGACACACCGCCATGTCGTTCATGTGTGCCGAGTTCCTGTGGCAGGAGTATCGTGCCTCGAAGCCGTGGATTGGCTACATGGGCTATGCGCTCGCTGCCGGAGTGGCTTATCTGCGTGTGCATAACAATCGCCACTGGGTGAACGATGTCGTGGCTGGTGCGGCTGTCGGAATGCTCTCTACGAAGTTCGCCTACTGGCTCTATCCGAAACTGTTCAAGGAGCACAAGCGTGGCGTGAAGAAGACGGTGGCTTTCGGTGCTCCGTATTACAACGGCAAGGAAGCGGGAGTGAATTTCGCACTCTTGTTTTAGTGGAGGTTTTTCTTGCTAAATGTTTGGATATAACAGAAAATAATGGTAGTTTTGCGTTAGATACTTTAATAAATACGGATTATGAATAATACAATAAAACTTGACGAACCGCAATTGTTGGTGTCTATTTCTGATCCTGCATTGTTGGGCAAACTGAAAAATGCCATAAAGATGCTGAATGGAGTAAAGTCTATATCTGTTTTGAAAACAAAGAAAACAGGATTAGACATGGCTCGTGAAGATGCAGCTAAAGGAAATGTTACACAGTGGAACTCTGTAGACGAAATGTTTGACACTGTATTAGGTACCAATGTATAAGGTCTTTACAACAAAACGATTTGACAAGGCTTTGAAACTTTGTCAAAAACGTGGCTATCCAATGGCTAAGTTAAAAACAGCCATTGAATTGTTGGTTGAAAATGGAAGCTTGCCTTCACTGTACAAACCGCATACTCTTCATGGAAACCATAACGGAGAATGGGAGGCTCATATTGAGTCTGATTGGCTCTTGATATGGGAACAGAATGATGAAGAGCTAACTTTGCTTATGCTTACAACTGGTACTCATTCCGACTTGTTCGGTAAAACAAGGCGATAAAATTATTACGAGTTCTGTATTAACAAAGCAGAACCATGTTATTTATTAATAACAGCAGTCGTTATAAGACCGCAATAAACAAAAAACTCAGAACAAAATGGCTCAGAAAAAGAACGACGACGGACTAACGCCGATGATGCGACAGTTCTATACGTTCAAGCAGGAACACCCAGACGCATTGTTGCTCTTCCGTTGTGGCGACTTCTACGAGACATACGCCGACGACGCTGTGGAGGCAGCAAAGATTCTCGGCATCACGCTGACACGACGCTCCAACGGCAAGAACCCGAGCTCGGCAGCGTGCGAGATGGCTGGCTTTCCGTATCATGCGCTCGACACCTATCTGCCTAAGCTGATACGTGCCGGTAAGCGTGTGGCTATATGCGACCAGCTGGAGGACCCGAAGCTCACGAAGACACTCGTGAAGCGTGGCATTACGGAGCTGGTTACGCCGGGCGTGGCGATGGACGACACCGTGCTCAACTATAAGGAGAACAACTTTCTGGCGGCGGTGTGCATGGCTAAGACGGCGTGCGGCGTGGCGTTCCTCGACATCTCTACGGGCGAGTTCCTCACGGGTGAGGGCACGTTTGACTACGTAGAGAAACTTCTGAGCAGCATACAACCGAAGGAGGTGCTCTACGACCGACAGCTGAAGCGCGAGTTTGAGGAGCGTTTCGGCTCCAAGTGGTGTGTCTTCGAGCTCGACGATTGGATGCTCACCGAGCAGAGCTCGCGACAGAAACTGCTCTCCCACTTTGGTACCACAACGCTGAAGGGCTTCGGCGTAGACCATCTGCACCTTGGCGTGACGGCGGCAGGAGCCATACTGCAGTATCTGGAGATGACGCAGCACACACAGATTGGACACATCACGTCGCTGGCGCGCATCGATGCCGACCGCTATGTGCGTCTCGACCGCTTCACAATCCACTCGCTGGAGCTGCTGCAGTCGATGCAGGACGACGGCGTGTCGCTGCTCTCCGTCATCGACCGCACCTGCACACCGATGGGCGGCAGACTGCTGCGCCGCTGGACGATATTCCCGCTGCGCGACGTGGCGACTATCAATAAGCGTCTCGACGTGGTGGAGACGTTCTTCCGCAAGCCCGACTTCCGTCAGACCGTCGACGAACATCTGCACCGCATCGGCGACATAGAGCGTATCATCTCGAAAGTGGCTGTGGGCAGAGTGTCGCCCAGAGAGGTGGTGCAACTGAAGTACGCCCTCGGCGCATTGAAGCCGATAAAGGCGGCGTGCCTCACCAACGACAACGCCGAGATACGCTCCATCGGCGACCAGATAAACCTCTGCGAGGCTCTCTACGAGCGCATCGACCGCGAGTTGCAGCAAGACCCGCCACAGCTTGTGGCTAAAGGCGGCGTGATTGCTACGGGCTTCTCGCCGGAGCTCGACGAGCTGCGCTCCATCTCGCGCGGCGGACGCGACTATCTGCTGAAAATACAGGAGGAGGAAGCACAGAAGACCGGCATACAGTCGCTGAAGGTGGGCTACAACAATGTGTTCGGCTACTATCTTGAGGTGCGCAACACGTACAAAGACCAGGTGCCACAGGAGTGGATACGCAAGCAGACGCTTGCCAACGCCGAACGCTACATAACCGAGGAACTGAAGCAGTACGAGCAGAAGATAATGGGTGCCGACGAGCAGATACTCGCGCTCGAAACCCGACTCTTCACAGAGCTTGTGACGGATATGCAGGAGTATATTCCGCTCATCCAGGCTGATGCCAACATCGTGGCGCGTCTCGACTGCCTACTCTCGTTCGCCAAGACTGCCGAGGAGCACCGCTACGTGCGCCCTGTGGTTGAAGACGACAACGTGCTTGAAATACGCGCCGGACGCCACCCCGTCATCGAGACACAGCTACCCGTAGGCGAGGAGTACGTGCCAAACGACATAGAGCTCGACACCGAGCAGCAGCAGATAATGATTATAACGGGTCCGAACATGGCTGGTAAGTCGGCGTTGCTACGCCAGACGGCACTCATCACGCTCATGGCGCAGATGGGCTGCTTCGTGCCTGCCGACTCGGCTCACGTGGGCGTGGTAGACAAGATATTCACACGCGTAGGAGCATCGGACAATATCTCGCTCGGCGAGTCGACGTTCATGGTGGAGATGACCGAAGCGTCTAACATATTAAATAACGTGACACCGCGCTCGCTCGTGCTCTTCGACGAGCTTGGTCGTGGCACATCCACATACGACGGCATATCTATCGCCTGGGCTATCGTGGAGTACCTACACCAGAACCCGAAGGCGCAGGCACGCACGCTCTTCGCCACCCACTACCATGAGCTGAACGAGATGGAGAAGAACTTTCAGCGCATAAAGAACTACAACGTGTCGGTGAAGGAACTGGACGGCAAAGTAATCTTTCTGCGCAAGCTGATGCGTGGCGGATCGGAGCACTCGTTCGGTATACACGTGGCAGAGATAGCCGGTATGCCGCGTTCGGTGGTGAAGCGCGCGGAGAACATACTGAAGCAGCTTGAGGCTGATAATGCGAGCGTAGGAGTAGAGTCTGCCCGCCAGATTGTAAGTCAGCAAAGCACAAATGGCGTGCAGCTATCGCTCTTTCAGCTCGACGACCCCGTGCTCTGCCAGATACGCGACGAGATAATAGGTCTTGATATCAACAACCTCACGCCCGTAGAGGCGCTCAACAAACTCTTTGATATCAAGAAGATAGTGACGGGACGAAGCTAAGAAGTTGCGCTACAACCAGCGCATGAGTATATCCCACACGGCTACAATATGGCACACGCTGCCTGCGAGCACGAAGAAGTGGAACACGGTGTGCATAAAGCGGCGCTTGCGCACAGCGTAGAACACGGCACCAGTGATGAAGCACACGCCCTCGGCTATAATCCATATTATGGCTGAGGGGTCAACACAATGCACGAGCGGCTTGAAAGCTACGAGCACGCTCAAGCCCATAGCCACGTAGCTTATTGTTTCTAAGTTGCTATGGCCCTTTAACGACGAGAAACTCTTCACCGTGCCGACAATGGCGGCAGTCCAGATGAAGGCGAAAAGCGTCCAACCCCAGTAGCCATACTCGCGCAGAGCGACGAGCGTGATGGGCGAATATGAGCCGGCGATATGCCAGTAGATAGCAGCGTGGTCCCACTTGCGCAGGCGTTCCTTCCACGGCGACCATGCCGAGAGAGCATGATACACGGTTGAGGCGATGTAGCTTGAGAGCATACCGAAGAGGTAGAGTATCACGCCGGCTGTTGCCCAACCGTTGCGTGCCCAACCGCACCACACGAGCAGCGCGGTGCCTACGAGCATACCGAGGATAATGCCTGCTGCATGTGACCACGAGTTCCAGAGTTCTTCCTTATGACTGAAGTAGATTTTCATACACTTTCCCTTTGTTTCCTCGCAAAGTTAGTGTAAATCGAAGACAATACAAAATAAGTTTACTTATTTTTATTGTTGAGATGCAGCCTAACTAATTTAAAGTTAGTGCAAAAATCCGATTAAGCGAAACAAATGGAAATTTATTTACATTTGTGAGCGTGAGGATTTTATATAAATCGAAGACAATACAAAATAAGTTTACTTATTTTTATTGTTGAGATGCAGCCTAACTTTGTTGTCCTTGCATAGTTTCAGCAAGTCGTTCGGATACATATAACTATTATGTCGTAGTTTGGAAAAACAGAAGCAGTTGTTTTGTTCAAAAACCAAGACCACCATCTCCGTGCAATACAGTGCTTTCGATGTGGAGTGGTCGAAATTGAAATCGAATGGCACCTTGTTCTTAACCAGCGTCTCCACCGACTGTCGTATAGCGAGGGTGTCCACCGTGCAAGGTGCTTTTCGTGTGTAGATGCAGTACGAGCCATTGTTGCGCAGGTACTCCTCTGGCGTTTCGAGTACGATCTTCTTTTTTACTGTCGACGCATGAGCCAACTTTACGCCCTCGGCATATCTGACGACTATTCCGCAATGAGAAGGTGTGGAGTCTGCCACCTCGAGAGAGAGCGACCCGGATAGGGTCCGTACGGCTACAGACTCCCACGAATCTCCTACGCTGAAGAAGACATCGCCCGTCTCGAACGTAGCTGTGTCGGGCTCAATGTATGCAGGGCGGTTCAGCCAGACGATGCCTATCCATACAATGAGGAACAAAAAGACGAAGGTGCATCCCCATCCAATGATGCGGAGGTAACTTCTTTTCTTTTTATCCATTTCGTTAAGCTTTTATTTTGTGAACATTTCGATGCGGCAGACGCTTGCGCCGAGCACGCCGGCAAGGATGTAGAGCCAGCAACCCCAAGTCGGTGAGATACCGTTAGGCAGAACCACGGCGAAGAGGAGGCAGAGCACGATGCCTGCCAAGAAGCAGATAATGAAGAGGTTGTCTTTCAACATACCGGTGAGCTTCGTGCTTATAGGCTTGCCTACTACGACGAGCAATGGGGCTAAGAGGATAAGCAGCGAGAGGAAACGGCTAAATCCGAGTCCGCGACCCTCAAACAATACTGTCAGTCCGTTGGCTTTTGTTTTGCCGAGAATGTCGATTACTGGGCAGAAGCCATAGAATATGAGCATGAGTATTGCGAGACCAATTACAAGTGGTTCCTTGTACTGTTTAATCTGTTTTAATAAGTCGTCCATAGTGATTTCGGTTTAATTGTGAAGTATAAGTTTACGAGTTGATAGGCGACGAATGAACAAGTATTTTCACTTGGTAATCGTTGTGTGATATTACCACGCTACGGCAACGTTGTTTGCGTAGCGTGGCAATAACACCAAAGTTTTTGTGTTGTGTTATTCTTTCACTTCCAGCTTGTAAGTCTTAGCGGTCTTACTACTTTCGATGTCCGACTCTCCGAAGCGTACGGGGTCGAACTGTATGGGTGTGTTGGCTTTAATGAATACCTTGCCGTTGACATCTTCTACATCAACATAGCCTACCTTTGTCTTTAACACCTCTTTGCCCTCAGCGTCGTAGCCTACGAGGTACACGGGGATGCTTTTTAGTACATAGTTTAATTCGGTTTGTGTGTCGGCTTTAGCAACGGCTGTGCCCTTGATGTTGAACTTCGGTTTAAGATCCGACTTGCTGTAGAATTCGTCAAACTCGAGCGACATGGGTTCGGTAACGTTGAAGTTGCATTCCGCAATCTCAATGGGCTTGCCACTGAGTGCTTTTGCACTTTCCTCCATTTTCTCCTTCCACTTCGCAGTCATCTTCTCCGACTTCTCGATAAGAGCTTTCTTATCTTCTGCCGTCTTGATGTTCTCCGCTTCTTTCTTGATCTCTGCCTTCTCCTCAACGAATTGAGCGTACTGGTCGGGGATTGCTCCCAACAAGTTGTTCTTAGACGAGCTGCCTCCCGAGCAAGAGAACAACAGCGGCATAAACAAGGCAGCAACTGCCATCATTTTTAATATTTTCATAAGCTTTGTGTTAGTTAAATGATTAACGATTGTTTGTTTCGATTGCAAAGTTAAGCACAGAGCAGAATATCTCTGTTCTCAATCTCTCAAAATGTTGTTCACAAAGGGTAAAACGAGTTCGCAAAGCGTAAAAGAATCGTTAACAACTTTCCTAACACGTTGTGGTTTAGCTGGTTGCTTCGTTGCGATATTTTGTTGGCGAGGTGCCCATAATCTTGCTAAACACGCGAATAAACGACTGTGAGCTGTTAAATCCCGACTTCTCGGCTATCATCGTGATGTTCTCATTCGAGTGGAGGAGTAGGTTGCAGGCGTAGTCTATGCGGTATTTGTTGACATAATCGTAGAATGTACATTCGGCTTCTCGGTTGAAGAACGCGCTGACGTAGGTGCGGTTGGTGCCGGTGGCGGTGGCTATGTCCGACACTTTGAGGTTGGGGTTGAGGAATATCTGCTCCTTGTCGAACAGTGTGCTTATCTGTTTGCCCACCTCCGACATTTCGCTTTCTGCTACCTCCATATTCTCCAACACATCGTCGCTTGTGCTGTCGGAGAGCTCGCCCAACACCGACTCGTGCTTGTAGGTGTAGTAGGCGATGAACATCCACATCACTAACGTGCTTGTCATATACAATGCTTCGATGACATAGTTCGCTTCCATGCAATCGATAATCCATATCACGAGGATGAAGATGAACGAGAAGAAGATAGCGCGTAGCCAGTTCAGATTGATGTTCTCGGTGTAGGAGAAGCGTTGCTTCAGTTGGGCGTGGTATCGCGGAATGGCGAACACCGCCCATACAGCGTAGCTCACGCCATACACTACAGCCTCAAGCACCTCGGCATAGTAGAACACAATGTCCTGCGTTATGACGAAGAGCGTGAACGGGGCTATGAACAATAGTTCGTGGAGGATGATAGTGCGTCGACCCAGCGTGGCTGGGCTGCACAGCTCGATGAGTACGAACGCGTATAGCGGCACAACAATCATGTCGGCTGCGGTTATAACCATCCAGTTGAGTTCGTTGAGTTCGTTGAACGGCTTGATGAAGAAGAGGTCTTTCAGACACTGCAAGCCGATGACGAACATCATCACCGCAACAAGACGCGAGAGTAGCTTCTTGTCCTTGCGGTAGAATAGCCATGACATCATGAAGTAGAACATGACGCACAGTCCGTAGATGAAATAGATGGCGTATAACATATTGTTCAGGTGTGTTTATGTAGAATAACTCTTAGCCCTTGCGTCCGAAGTCGGCAGGCACTTCGCCCCACTTCTTCGTCTCCCACTTCACCACGGGGTTTTTTATCTGATGTGTGCGCAGCCATGTCTCGGCGCGTGCTATTATTTGGTAGAGTTGCTCGGTTTTCGGTGTGCGTTCGAGCTTCGTCTTGCACTGTCGCTTTTGCACCCACAGGATGGCGTTGTGCGAGTCGGAGTAGATGGTCTTGCCCTCTATGCCTTGCTTGTCGAGCAGGGCGAGAGCGTGTACTATGGCGAGAAATTCGCCTATGTTGTTCGTGCCGTGCACGGGTCCGAAGTGGAACACCTGCGCACCCGTCGCGAGGTCGATAGCCTGATACTCCATCGGACCGGGGTTGCCGGAGCAGGCTGCGTCAACAGCCCAAGCGTTCGCCGTCACTTCCATTGGGAGCGGCAGCACGGTGTCGTGACGGTAATCGGGAGGGTTTTGCATCTTTGAATGTTGAGTGTTGAATGTTGAATGTTGAATGGTCGGCTTCGCCGATGAGGAGTTGTTCAATGTTGAGTGTTGAATGTGGAATTCCACATTGGATAATTGAACATCGGCGCAGCCGACCATTCAACACTCCACATTCCTCATTCCTCACACCATGAACATTATTATTACTTGCGCTATGATTACTCTGATGAACATGCCGAGCGGATACACCGAAGTGTACGCCACGGCAGCGCGTTCGCCCGGGATGGTGTCGTTGGCGTAGCTCAGTGCCATAGGGTTAGCCATTGCTCCGCAGAGCAGTCCGCAGATGGTGCCGAAGTCGAACTTGCGCGTCTTCAGTGCGATGGCACCCACGATGAGCAGCGGCAGCATGGTGAGCACCAAGCCGATGCCCACCCACATTAAGCCCTCGGGGCGGATGATGGTGCTGAGGAAGTCCTGACCGGCTACGAGTCCGAGGCAAGCGAGATAGAGCGACAGACCCATCTTGCGCAGCATCAGCGATGCCGAGCGCGTGGTGTAGGTGATGAGGTGTATGCGTGCGCCGAGCGAGCCGATGATGATACCCATGATGATTGGTCCGCCAGCGATGCCGAGCTTCACCGGTGCGCTCATGCCGGGTATGCTGATTGGTATCATGCCGAGTGCTAAGCCTAAGAGCAGTCCGAAGAATATGGCACCGAGGTTGGGCTCGTTAAGCCCCGTCACGGCGTTGCCTAAGAACGCCTCAGCGTGGTTGATGTCTTCGGGTGTGCCCACGATGGTCACGCGGTCGCCATACTGCAGGTGGAGCGAGTCGGTAGCAAGCAGCTTGATGTCGCCACGCATCACTCGCGACACGTTCACGCCGTAGGTCTCGCGCATGTGCAGCGAGCCGAGCGTTCTGCCGTTCAGACGGCTGCGTGTCATCACTATCACGCGGCTCTCCACCGACGAGTCGATGGCGTTCCAGTCGATCTTGTCGCGGTTCCAGTCTTTCTCCACGTGCTCGCCGAAGAGGATGTCCATGGCAGCCACCTCGTCGCGGTTGGTCACCACGAGCACGTTGTCGCCGTGCTGCATCACGGTCTGTGCCAGCGGAACGATTACTTTGCCGTTGCGCCAGATGCGCGAGATGATGAAGTGGCGGTGGGTCGACTGCGCTATCTGTGCTATCGTCTTGCCCGATATGGCAGGGTTCACGCAGATGAATTGTCCTACGTACGTGCTATCGTCGGCTGTGCTCTGGCAGCGCTGCAGGTCTTCTTTGCGCACAAACCACTTGCGCAGCAGTATCATGGCGAAGATAACGCCAACCACACCTAACGGATAGGTCACAGCGCAGCCCAATGCCGCACCGCTGCTCGATATGTGCTGTGTGGCGAGTGCTTGCTGCGCCGCACCGAGTGCCGGTGTGTTCGTCGTCGCTCCGCAGAGGATACCCACCATGTCGGGGATGCTGATAGGTAGCACGAGGCACAGCGAGAGTGCCATCACGGTGCCGAGCAGTATCACGCCTAAACCCCATCCGTTGAGCGACGCGCCGTCGTGGCGCATCATACCGATGAAGTTGGGTCCGACGTGCAGACCGAGTGCGTAGACGAAGATAGAGAGGCCGAAGGTCTCTGCAAAACTCACCATCTGTTCGTCGGCAGTGAAGTGGAGGCTGCCCGCCACGATGCCCATGAAGAACACGAACGCCACGCCGAGCGAAATGCCGCGAATGCGCAACTTGCCCAGTGCCATGCCCACGCTGATAATCAGCGCCAACACCACCAGCGTCTGTACTGCCGAGTGTATGGTGAAAAGACTGTCAATCCATTCCATTGTATTGATTGTTGTATTTTTGAGTTCTTAATTTATTAGGGTACAGTTGTCTTAGGGGTGCCTTCAAGGGGGTGCCTTCAAGGGGGTACACTTGTCTCAAGTGCACCAACGTAGCTCAGTTGACATATTTCTTGCTCTGTTGGTGTACTTCTTGTTCTGTTGGTGCCTTCAAGGGGGTGCACTTGTCTCAAGTGCACCAACGTTGCCTTGTTGGTGCCTTTAGGGGGTGCACTTCTTACTCTGTTGGTGCACTTGAGACAAGTGCACCCCCTAGCGTGTACTTCTTATTCTGTTGGTGCACTTGAGACAAGTGCACCCCCTAAAGTGCACCCCCTGAAGCACCCCCTAATGATTCCTTATGCAAAGGTACTGCAAACCGCCGACTCCACAAAACAAAAGCAACAAAAAAGGCGCTGCCCGCTGAGGGCAACGCCTTAATATTCATTTATATAAGCTATTCTATTGCTTTGTAACTGTTTCGCCGATTACTTAACGAGCACCTTGCGTGTTGTGCCGTCAGACATCTTCAAGATGTTCACGCCCTTCACAGGAGCCGAAACCTGAACGCCGTTCACAGTGTAGCGAGCCACAACGGTAGCCTCAGTGTTGTTGTTTACGCTCTCGATGCCGGTTGTACCGAAGTCAGCCACCTTAGCCTTGTTCGCGTTAAGTATGACGCCGGTCTTCTTGTCGAGTACCATAGCGATAACGTAAACCTCGTTTCCGCATTTTCTGATGGTCTCCTTCAGCGACTTCTTTGTAGGCATTGTGAGTGTGTAGTAGCTGTTTACAGTGCCGTTTGCAACGAGCGACGGCAGAGTAGCCTTGTTCTTGCGGCTTACGTAAGAACTTGCGATAAGCACGTCGTTGTATGTCGCTGCGTAGTCGTAAGGCTCGTCCCAAAGGAACTGGAGGTCCTCAGGTAAGCTCTTCTTTGAAGAGTACGCGCCGTAAGTCTTTGAGAAGTAGTTAGACTGCTTCCACGACGCTGTTGTGCCAGAGAGGTTGTCGGCAACAAGCATGTAAGCGATTTCGTAGTCGCCCGAAACCAACGACTCTACAGAAGCCTTTGCATATACCAATGCGGTATCCTGGGTGAATGCGCCCTCTACTGTTAAGTCTACAAGAGGCATCTCTTTCAGGGAAGACTTGAGTGCGTCAGGCATATAATAGTACGGGTCAATGGCGCTGGTAGCACGGTTCACCATAGAGTTCGGAGCGCCTTTGAATCCCAAAGAGTAAGAGTTGTTGTACATCGGGTCGCTGGAGCTGTACTGATGCAGAGCGATGCCTATGAACTGGTTGCCGTAAAGCTCGCGCATGTTGTGCATAGCTACGTGACCTCTCGGACAAAAACCGCAACCGGTGCCGGTGAACTCTTCTACGACAGATCTCTTCACGAACTCTCTTTCTACTGTGTAGAGTGTGCCTGCAGTTGTGATTTCAGGGCTTGCGTTCTTCTCGCCGTTCACCTTTGTAATGCTGAGGTGTACGGACTCTTTTCCAATCTTAGAGGCAGCAGTGAACGGAATCTCTACGGTATGTGTACCGCCTACGCCGAAGTCCTTGCCGAAGTCGAGGTGATGCTCAGCACTCTTCTTACCTTCGAGCTCGATGATGTAGTCGATGCTTGTGAGCTTAGAACCGTAGTTCTTGAGTTTTACTTCTATGTTCTTGGTCTTGCCTTTTTCAATCATTATGTCGCCGAACTCGAGAGGACGTACAGCGTTTGGTGCGAAGTCGCCCTCTACGAGGAGCTGTATTGCGAGACCATTGCCGCCGCTCTGAAACTGGTACCAGCCTTCGCCTCTGCCGCCCTGCGAAGAGGGGATGTTAGCGTATACGAAGAACGGACCGTCAGCCTTAGAGTTTACGCCGATAGGGTAGTTTTTTGATGTCTGCTTATAGTTGTAGCCTACGAACAAGCCCTGAAAAGAAGAACTCAGTTCTACCTTGTTGTCGAACATTACCTCATGCCATTCGCCTGTGTTTTTTGCACCTGCTGCTGACGTAACGCTCTCGTCAGAAGTAGCGATGTCTGTCATATCAACAATCTCATTGTCTTTGAGTGTCAGGCTCTGTACGAATACACCGTTGGCTGTTTCGCCCTGACCCAGGTTGAAGCGTACGCCGATAATCTTCTTGCCGTAGTAGAAAGCGAGGTCGTCTGCTGTGAGTTCGATGGCTACCTTGTTGTTGCCGGTGAAGTTTACAACGCCTACGTAGTTGTCGCAATCGTCTGTTTCGAAGTAGCCTACAAGACGCTGGTTTGCAGAGAGGTTAATCTTTGCAGGAGCCTTGAAGGTGCCGAAAGCCTGTGTCTGAACGCCGAGCGGGTTCGGCGACTGGTCTACTGTGAAGTTCTGCGCGCCGGCTGTCAAAGTCAACAGCATCGCAAAAGCAGAAAGCAGGAGTTTTTTCATGATTTTGATCCTTTCCTGAATTGTTAAAACTTATTTTTTTATTTCACGTATTTCACGGTCTTGCCATTAGAGAGCTTCACGATGTTCAAGCCCTTCTGCGGAGCTGAGAGGCGTGTGCCGTCTGCTGCGTAGCGTGCCACTACCGTAGCGTCTGCGTTGCTGATACCGTTGATGCCGGTAGATTTATCGTTGTAAACGAAGTGTACTGTAACGGTTGAGCAATCGCCTACATCCTCGTATTTGAACTGCTCAACACCAAATTCGTCCTTGCCAAGAGAAACCTTGCGGCAAGCTACCAATGTGAGCTTGACTTTTGCCTCGCCGTACATAGCCTTTTCGGTATCTTCGTCATTGCCGATCATCCATTCGGTCTGAAGGTTGTCGAGCTTGTCTACGAAACCACCGTTAGACTCGTATTCTCCTACAGACATTACCGTCCTGCAGTTTCCAAGCAGACAAAATGCGATGTCGCCGTGGTCAATCTTTTCTACATTAACACGCAACTTTACTGCGAGCTTCTCGCCGTTCAACTTTGTATTTACGGGTTTAATCCACAGACCTGTCGGAATCTGCATATTGTCTACGCCTTCTTCAGGGTCTGAGTGGTCTTCAACGTCTGTTTTTGTTATCACCGATTCGCTTGGTACTACAGTACCGTCTGCTGTAGCGAATTCATACATGCCCTTTGTCTGCTGTGCGAACATTGCAACAGCACTGAAAAGAGCTAAGCAAAGTGTAAAGATTTTCTTCATATTATTCTGTTTTTTAAATTAGCGTTAGGTATCAATGGTTTGTTAAAAGAATTGTTTGAGGTTGTGCGGTCTTTCTGCATAACCTCAAACAGAATATGTTTACTCGGCAACGGTTTCTGCGATGACAGCCTTCTTAGTAACCTGCTGCACTTCAGCGTCGTTGTAAACGAAAGCCACTACCGATACCTTCTCGGCGTTCCACGTCTCAGGCAGCGTGTAGTCGTACTGTTTTTCTGTGGTCTCGCCCTCGTTCACGGTTATGTCCTCGCCCCATGTGCCGTTGGCAACATCTCGGAATACGTGGTTGTGTACATACTCTTTGTTGATTTTGCCATTTGGCATCTTCTGTTTAGCTACGACACCGTCCTCAATGAGCCACACCTGCAGCTTGCCTGTCGTATTGCCGTCGGTGCCGAGAGCCTTTACGTCGATGGTGAGCTTGCGCGAAGTGGCGTCGTAAATGTTGTTGACGCTGAGCGAAAGCGCAGCCTTCTTCGAGATGAGCGCACCCACATATTTTGTCCATGTGTTATAGTCCTCGTTAGGAGCTGTAGCGCGGTTGAAGAGAGCCCACGGCTGTCCGAGCTTGCTCTGGCTGTCCCAGTGTTTGTAATACTCGTCGCCTATCTCGGTTGCCAGCGAGGTTTTGCCCTTTGAAGCGAGCGGACCGCTGTGTATGCCCACTGCAATCACGTTCTCCTCGCCGTATGTCTCTATGATAGAGTTGATAGCATCGGTGCCGTCAGGGCAGTTGACACACTCCTGACCGGTGTAGTCCTCAATGAGCACCGCACGTCCTACCTCAGCCGGCTTAACGTAGATGAGTCGGTCGTTGGGATCGACTTCCTGACATGCCACTGTTGCGAAAATGGCGATGGCGCTTGCTGCGCCTAACAATATATTCTTCAGTTTCATAATAGTGGCTTTAGAAGTTAAAGTTGTATGATACAGTCACGCCCTTGCTTGCCGGCACGTAGCGGCATACGCCGCCCGAGCAGTTGTAGCCTGCGCGTGTCTTGCCGTAGCCCACCTGTAGACGGTGTGCGCCGTGAGTGTAGGTGACAGAGCCGTTGATGTAGTGCTCTGCGTGTGTGCCCTTTGTCTTGTCGATGGAGCCGGTAGATGTATAGTAGTGCTCCGCACCGTTATACTGGTCGCTGATGGTGAACATGAAGTTGGGCAGAACAGAAAGCTCGAGCAAGCCGAACCACCAGTCGCCCTGGTCGTCCTTTGTGCTCAGATACTGAGCCTCGCCGCGCAGCGTTATCTTCTTGTTGAAGCGGTACTTACCCTCAGCCACGAAGATGTCCGAATGAATCATGCCGCCCTCGCCCTCAACAACGGTCTTGTTATAGTATTGGTTCATGTACATGAGGTTGAGCTTGAAGTCCTTGGTGAGCTTCTTCTCAATCTGCACGTTGATGTCCTGGTAGTACTTCTCACCGCTCTTCCAGAAAGGCGAACCATAGCCGTCTGTGCCCGGTGTGCCGCCGTCGTGTACGTTCTTCTCGATGGCGCGGATATGCGAGAAGTTGAGCTTCACGCTTGTGCCGTACTTGCCGCCGAGGAATGTTCTGCGGTTGAACTTGTAGCCGAGCTCTGCCTGGTAAGCCCATTCGCCGTCAGTTTGTGTGGCGTAAGGATAGAGCGAAGCTAAGGCGTATGTCTGCTGCATGGCGAACGCCGGCAGGTGGTTGATGAAGCCTGCCGTACCGCTCTCTGTGCGGCGTGAGCGGAAGTTCATGTTGTCCGAACGCTTTGCCTGCAGGAGGATACTCATGCCGCGCTGCGAGTAGGACGTAGAGAGCATCGTCACGTAGCCCTTGCGGTAGATATACCTATTTTTTTTTGGCTTTGCAACTGTAGGGTCTTCGGTCTTCTGTGCATACTCGCCGAGGATGCTGAATCCGCCTTTCTGCAGGTTGGCACGTACGTCGAAGGCGTTGGTGTTCTCAACGAAGCGCAACTTGTGCGTTGCGTCGGCGTAGATGTCTTCCTTCTGGTGCTGGTGGTTGATCACCCACGATGCACCGAGTGTGAGGTTGGTGCCCGACTGTTGCATCTTCTGCGACCACTCAGACACGCTGAGTTCGAGGTCGGCACCACCGATGAGCGACTGTGTGTCCCAATAGCGGCGTTGTGTGCCTACGATCACCTTTGCCTGCACGCCCTTGAAGGGGCGCACCATCACGCGGCCACCGAGCAGCGAGTTGTCGATGCCGAGCGAACGCTCCTCGTATGTGCGGAGGATAAAGCCAGAGCCGAACTGCTCGTAGAAGTTGCCAAGTGTGAGTTCGGCATTCTTCAGTTTGCCCTTGATGTAATAAAACGGCACACCCCAGCCTTCGAAGTCCTTGTCAAAGCCTGGGAGCGGATGGTCGAGATATTCGAGACGCACACCGGCGTCTACATACTTGGAGAGGGCGTGAACCTCGGCGTAGGTGTTGTTGAGCACTTTATCGTCAGGGGTTCCCGTACCAATATTGTTGTCTTCCTGCGGAACGAGGAAGTCGGTCTGCAAGCTACCCGTAATCTGTACGTTGTAGTCCTTAGCGACCTTTATTGTTTGTGCGCTCGCTGTGGCTGCCGACAGTGTGAGGGCAGCGAGAGCGAGCGTAAGCTTTTTATTCATATTAATGTTGTTAGGGTTGTCTGTGAGAGTGATAACTGCACACTTGTCTACTTGTCAACTCGTCAACTTGTTAACTCGTCAACTCGTCTACTTATTCACAAGCTTGCGTACTTCCTCAATGAGCTCTTCCTCAGCACCCTCGGTATAGCCGTTGTGCTTAGACACGATATTGCCGTTGCCGTCGCATACGATTACGTAAGGGATGGTCTGAATGCCGAGTGCGCGCTTGAAGTCGCTATTCGGGTCGAGGAGCACCTCGTACTGCCAACCGTGGTTGTCAACGAGTGGCTTCACCTTGTTAATATTCTGAGCCTGGTCGATAGATACGGCTATTACCTTCACGCCAGTCTCCTCCTGCCACTCCTCATACACCTCGCTGATGGCTGTGAGCTCGCGGTTGCAAGGCTTGCACCATGTAGCAAAGAAGTCGATGATGAACGGCTTGCCGTTGTTTGAGAGTGTGTCGGTAGACACTGACTTGCCGTCGATGCTCTTAAGCATCACTTTCGGCAGCTGTGCGCTTGCTGTGGTAACAATACCAAGCAAAAGCAGTGTTGCAAGTAATAATTTCTTCATAGTCGTAAGTATTTTGTTGCAAAATTAAATAAAAACCTTGTTGCGTGTGCATTACAAGGGTTAATTTTGTATAAAAATGGTAGAATGAGGTGGTTATAGATGTTGTTATGGTGAGATGTTGAGGTGGTGATAGATGTTGAGGTGGTGAGATGGTGAGATGTTGAGGTGGTGAGATGTTGTTGTGGTGATAGATGTTGAGGTGGTGATAGATGTTGAGGTGGTGATAGATGTTGAGGTGGTGAGATGTTGAGGTGGTGATAGATGTTAAAACTACAGGATTGCGTTGAAAAGCTAACTGTAGGAGGCTACGGCATTCTTGCCGTAGCCATTAGCAACAGAAATACAAATCATTACAGCTATTGCAATGGCTACGGCAGGAATGCCGTAGCCTCCTACGGATAATAACGTTTTCTTGCCGTAGCCATTACAACTGAAATACAAATCATTACAGTTATTGCAATGGCTACGGCAGGAATGCCGTAGCCTCCTATGGATAATAACGTTTTATTCTTCTCCGAACGCTGCGGCTTCGGCGGCTGCGATTATCTCCTCGCGGCTCTGCTCTCTCGCCGAGATATGGCTGAGGTCGAAGTCTTCATCGGAGAGGTTGAGGTCGGCGGGGGTGAGGCCAGAAGAAACGGGCTCTGCCTTGGCAGGAGCCGCTGTCTTGTTGGCAGGAGCGGCTTCGCTTGCTGCCTCGTCCTTGCGGTACATCGGCGAGCGGCGGTTGCGCTTAGCCTTGGAGTCTTTAGAAGAATTAGGCTTGCTAGAAGAGCTTGTCTCTATAGAAGAGCCAGTCTCTCCAGTGCTGCCAGCCTCGTTAGAAAAGTCTTCTCCCTCCATTCCTGAGTTCACCACGATAAAGTCGTCGGGCTGTTCGGTTGTTGGCACGTTCTCCACCGGTTCCTCCTCCATCTTTGTGCGATTGGTCTTAGCAGCGAACACTTGGTCGATGAACTGCGGTTCGCGGCGGAGCTTCTCCAGTGTGAGCTTAGAGGCGAGCTGCTGACTTTCCTTCTTGCTGTAGCCCTTTCCTTCGCATCCCTCCACGCCTTCGAGCATCACACGATAGATGAACACGGGTGAACCTGTCTTATCTTTCTCCTCCAGAATCGACTTGAAGTCGATGCGCACACGGTTCTTCTGACTCCATTCGATGAGCTTGCTCTTGAAGTTCACTTCCTTATAAGCAACCTTGTCGATGTTTATCATTTGTGCCAGTATTCGTTTGCGCATGAACTCCATGCAGGCATCATAGCCGCGGTCGAGGTATATGGCTCCTACGAGAGCCTCAAAAGCGTTGCCACCCATATATGAGTTGTGCGATTGTGAGCGTCCGCTTGAGAGGATGAGTTGGTTGATACCCATCTCCTGTGCCAGTCGGTTGAGCGTGTCGCGCTGTACGAGTTTTGAGCGAGTGTTGGTGAGGAAGCCCTCGCGTTTACCAGGGAAGTGGCGGTAGACAATGTCGCCGACGGTAGCGTCGAGCACGGCATCGCCGAGGAACTCCAGTCGCTCGTTGTTCACGGGCTTGCCCTTTGCATTGCGCTTGTACATGCTCTTGTGCATCAGCGCGAGTTTGTAATAGCTAATGTCGTGTGGGTAGAAGCCTATGATTTTGCGTAAAGACAAATAAAGCTCCTTGTCCTTGCGGAAAGGGAGCTTCATTCTGTCGATGAGATTACTCAGCATATTTCTTGAATATTACACATGCGTTGTGTCCACCGAAACCGAACGTGTTGCTCAGTGCTGCACGTACCTCGCGCTTCTCAGCCTTGTTGAACGTGTAGTTGAGTGTGTAGTCGATTTCTGGGTCCTCGTCGCCTTCAACGTGGTTGATAGTTGGCGGGATGATGTCGTTCTTCACTGCGAGCACTGATGCGAGTGCCTCGACAGCTCCGGCAGCACCGAGGAGGTGGCCAGTCATTGATTTCGTTGAGCTGATGTTGAGCTTGTATGCAGCTTCGCCGAACACCTGCTTGATTGCCTTTGCCTCAGAGATGTCGCCCACCGGTGTTGATGTTCCGTGCACGTTGATGTAGTCGATATCCTCCGGCTTCATGCCTGCGTCCTCGAGTGCGTTCTGCATAACGAGGCAAGCACCGAGTCCTTCCGGGTGTGATGCTGTGATGTGGTGTGCGTCGGCAGACATGCCTTCGCCAACCATCTCGGCGTATATCTTCGCTCCGCGTGCTTTAGCGTGTTCCAGCTCCTCGAGGATGAGGCAGCCTGCACCTTCGCCCATGATGAAGCCGTCGCGTGATGCGCTGAACGGACGTGAAGCGTGCTCTGGGTCGTCGTTGCGTGTAGAGAGGGCGTGCATAGCGTTGAAGCCGCCTACGCCACTAGGAGTGATGGCTGCCTCTGCACCGCCGCTTACAATCACGTTAGCCTTGCCCAAGCGGATGAGGTTGAACGCGTCGGCGAGAGCGTTTGTAGAAGAAGCGCAAGCCGATGTAGTGGCGAAGTTGGGGCCGTGGAAGCCGTACATAATAGAGATGTGTCCGGCTGCTATGTCGGCAATCATCTTCGGAATGAAGAAGGGGTTGAATTTCGGGCCAAGTTCCTGGTGTGTTGCCCAGTAGCCTACCTCCTCCTCGAAGGTCTTGATACCACCGATGCCTACGCCGTAGATTACGCCGATGCGGTTCTTATCTTCTTCGTCGAGGTTCATGCCGCTGTCCTGCACCGCCTGCATAGCTGCGATGATAGCGAGCTGTGCGTAGCGGTCCATCTTGCGTGCTTCCTTGCGGTCGATGTAGTCGTTGACCTTAAGGTCTTTCACTTCGCAAGCGAACTGTGTCTTGAACGAAGAAGCATCAAACAATGTAATAGGTGCTGCGCCACTTACGCCGTTGAGCATGTTGTTCCATGTTTCTTCTGGATTATTGCCAATCGGAGTTACTGCGCCAAGACCTGTTACTACTACTCTTTTTAATTCCATGTAACTGAAAAATGTCAAAAAAAATGGTTTATGGTTTATGGTGCACAATGGAATTATAACAATGAGTGATTGTTATGGGGTTGTGCACACCATAAACTATAAACCATAAGGTTTATTTATTTTGCGTTCTCGATGTAAGCGATAGCGTCGCCAACAGTAGAGATCTTCTCTGCCTGATCGTCAGGGATGTTTACGCCAAACTCCTTCTCGAACTCCATGATGAGCTCAACTGTGTCGAGAGAGTCTGCACCGAGGTCGTTTGTGAAGCTTGCTTCTGGCTTAACGTCTGCCTCATCTACACCGAGTTTGTCAACGATAATAGCCTTTACTTTTGATTCGATTTCTGACATAATTTTTAATTTTTAAAATGTTTATAATATTGATTTCTAATTTAATGCGGATGCAAAGGAACAACTTTTTTATTAAATAGACAAATATTTTACCATAAAAAGGCAATTTGGTTGCACATATGCCCTATGATTGTGCATTTTTGGGGGTGGTTAGGGTGTGTTTAAGCCTCTTTAAGGTAGCGTATAAGCCGAACTAAGCCTCTTTAGACCTTTCTAAGCCTTTGCTAATCTTTGCTTAATTGCTAACCGAGAGCACTCCCAAGGGTCCGGTGGTACTTCCACGATAGCGCAGGAGCTTCTTTCCGTTTGAGGTGATGCCACGGTTGTTGAGGTCGTATTGACGCTTACAGGTGGGACAGGTGGCAAAGCCGCGAGTGTCCATTGTTAAGCGGTGGCTCATGGTTTGCGTCTCGTAGTAGCAGTTGGGGCACTGGCTGTCGTATATGTATAGTGTGGCGGGTGAGCTAAGATTGCTGAAGCCCACAATGATGCCGCTTTTGTTGTATAGCCCGAGGGTGAAGGTGCGGCGTGCGTCCTCGCCTACAGGCTCTTGTCTGCTGCTCTGTCTTTGGTTGTTGGCGAAGTAGATGAAGCGTCTGCCGCTCTCTGTACCCTCATAGATGTTGCAGAACACACCTGGCGACATGGGGTTGAGCGCACTTTGCAGCGTGGCATCTTGATACACCCCATTGTTGAAAAAGAAGGTGCAGCGCTCCGAGGCGTACTCGAAGTCGGCATCGGTGCAAGCAGCGAAGATTAATGCGCACAACGCAATAACTATTCTTGTTATCCTATACATATTTATATATTGTTACTTGGGATGTCTTTAGGGGGTGCACTTGTCTCAAGTTAGGGGGTGCACTTGTCTCAAGTGCACCAACGTGGAAGAGGTGTGTCAACGTAGCTCTGTTGGTGCACTTCTTGCTCTGGCAAGCGGCAAAGCCGAGCGGAGACAAGT
>DAVZJL010000031.1:0-229 GCA_052272805.1 Prevotella sp.
CCGAGTCCCAACCTTTGTTAACCTTAAATCTAATACCATGAAAAACATTGCAAAGGTATTGATTTTGAGGCATATTGCCAATTTTTATCGCGTTTTTCTTGCGCTTTTACCACCCAAACGTGCAGTTTTTTGATGTATGTCAATAGTGTATGCGCATTTCAGCGATAAGTAGTTGAGTATTATGCACATAGTTTACGGTGTAGAAAGCCTATGCAAGTCATCGTTCACC
>DAVZJL010000031.1:329-27014 GCA_052272805.1 Prevotella sp.
GAACGGAATCCAATCGGGCGGCGAACGGAATCTGATCGGGTGGCGAACGGAATCCAATCGGGCGGCGAACGGAATCTGATCGGGTGGCGAACGGAATCCGATTGGGTGGCGAACGCGATAGGTCGATAAAACGAAAGAAACCACAGCACCAAACAAGGTACTGTGGTTTTCATAAGTTTATGAATAAAGTTGCGCTTTAGTATATATAAAGTAGCACTTTAGCACAGCTAAAGCTGCGCTTACTTCAGCACTACCTTCTTGCCGTTCACTACGTAGACACCGCTCTTCAGAGCCTTTGTGTTCACGCGCTGACCGTTGAGGTTGTAAACCTTTGCGTCCTCAGGCATGTTGTCGATTGTGATACCCTGGATGCCGTCAACCACCTCGTCGACAACCTTGAGCTTGTATGAAGCCGAAGCTGCCTTGAAGTCCTTGTCGCCAGCGAACCATACTGTGATAGTAGTCTCTCCAGTGCTGCGAAGTATTACAACGCCGTTGGCTGCCACCTCTGCCACTTCTTCGTTAGAGCTGGTGTATGAGAGCGGAGCAACCTCTAATTCGTTGTAGAGTGTAGCACCGCTGAAGGTATTACCCTCACGCATATTGGCTGTGTACTCCTCCTGGTCGAATGAGAGCTCAGGTGTGTTGCGGTAGTCGTTCACGATGAGTGTGCAAGAAGCTGTGGCAGCCTTGTACTCGTCGTTGCCTGCGAATGTAACGTCGATGTTCACGCGACCAGCCTTCTTCAATGTCACGTTGCCCTCTGCGTCAACCTCTGCAACGTCGGTCTTGTTAGAAGAGTATGTAACAGCGAGGTTGTTCGGGTTCAGGAAACCGAGGTCCTTAACAGTTGTGTTCGGGTTTGAAAGGTCCATCATTATCATTGTCTCCTCGAAAGCGATGCCAGCCTCTGCCTTCTCCTTCTCTATCACTCTGATAAGGTAAGAAGCCTGAGCAGGGAGATAGTCGTCGTTGCCGTCGAACTTGGCTGTGATGGTCACTTCGCCCGGGTTCTGTGAGAGCAGCAGGGTGCCGTTCATAATCATGCAGAAGTCGGTGTTGCTGCTTGTGTATGTAACGGGGAGGTTGAGCTCGTTGCCAGCCTCGTCCTTGATAGTCGGCTTGAAGCCGTCGAAGAGCGGAGCCTCGTTGGTGTAGCAGGTGTAAACGTCCTGTGGGAATGTCATTGTTACGGGCTTCGGCTCCTTCTTTGTTACGTTAATCTTGTAAGAAGCCTGGCAAGCCTCATACTTCTCGTTGCCGTAGAAGTAGGCTGTGATGGTGGCTGTGCCTGCAATTTTGTCGCTGAGCCATACCACGCCGTTATCGTCAACATAAGCGAGGTCCTCGTTGTCTGAGGTGTAGACGATAGTAAGACCCTCGATTGCCTCGCCGTTCTCGCCCTTCACGGTAGCCTTCGGCGAACTGAAGTTGCGGATGGCGTTGATGTCGGTGAGGTTGTACTCCTCCTTCGGGAACGACATTGTTGTGGTCTCCTTCTTTGCGAGCGGAGTAAGCTCGATGCTCTGCACGTAAGCCACCTTGTTGCCACCTAAGAGCTTGAACACGCCGTCAGCGAATGGTACGTCCATGTACATTGTGCCGTTTGCATCGTCCATTACAGCAACCTTGTCGGAATAGTTCACGCATTCGAGTTCGGGAGCGTTGGTGTCTTTGTACTTCACTGTTACGCGGTAACCGTAAGGGAACTTGCTGAACGCAGGCGAAACGGCGTAGCCCTGCTGTGTAGCGTCAGAGTCAGAAGCCTTCTTCAGCTGCAAACCGCCGCCGTAGTTGTTGAACATAGCGTTGTGTACGGTGAAGGTGTAGCTGTCGCCGTTGAGGTCTACGAAGTCGAACTCGCCATCCTTGTATCTGTTTTCAGTGCCGAAGCAGTCGAAAGCTCCCTCGTTGCAGTCGAAGATTACCTTTGTCGGGTCGGCAGCCTGGCGGTATGCGATGGTGTAAGAAGCCGACGAACCGAGATAGCCTTCCTCTGGTGTGAATGTGGCTGTGATGGTAGCCTTGCCGAAAGCGAGGAACGAAACGGCACCGGTAGTGGCGTTCACGCTGATAGCCTCCTCGTTGTCGCTTGCGTAGCTGATAGTGCCTTTAGCGTCAGCCGGGGTGACGGTAGCGGTCTTGTCTGCGAAGCTGTCGCCCTGACGCACGGTGAATGTCTTGCCGTCTACGTCCTCGCCGAAGGTGAGCGATGTGCTTGTTGCGGAAGAACCACCAAGTGTCGTTATGTCAACACTGTTAAAGCAGAATTGACCAGCTTTAGTTGTTGCTGCTGTACCATATTTGCACTTGTCACCGACAGTGAAAGTAATAGAAGTCGCTCCTTCTTTGTTCTCCCATGTTACGGTTTTGTCTGTTTTTGATACAGTTACCGAACCGTTGTTAGGTGTAAATTCTGCCCATTGATCCAGTCCTTTTTGGGAAATGTGAAAAACGATTGTGCACATTTTCTCACTGCTTGTAGATACGGTGAGCGAGTTCTTTGCATAAAGACGGATATCTTTAGTGGTTGTGTTTTGTGTAGGTGCAGTGCTTCCGTTATTCTTTTCTGCAGAGAATGTGTAGGGAGACTGTACTAAAGGGCTTGACCATGATAGCTTTGTAAAGTCAATGGTCGTCTGCGCCATAACCGCTGCGCTAAC
Source organism: Prevotella sp. (assembly GCA_052272805.1). Classification (GTDB taxonomy): domain Bacteria; phylum Bacteroidota; class Bacteroidia; order Bacteroidales; family Bacteroidaceae; genus Prevotella. The sequence continues at coordinate 2,993 of DAVZJL010000031.1, forward strand.
GAGCACGAGCAGGTTAAGCATGAAAAAGCGTAGATGTTTAATCATAATGCTTGTTTTTTTAATTGTTTATAATTAGTTGTTTATTCGTTTTTGCTTGAATTTGTTTTGTTCCGCTTGAATATATTCTGTTATTGATGTATTACAACGCAAAGTTACTAATTAATTGACATATAAACAAGTGCGTGTGGCAATAAAGATTGCATTGTAATGTTTTATTATCAACCGTTGCTATTCGGTAAAACAGAAGCGTTAAAATGAAAATGGTCGGTTAGCATTGCGCCAACCGACCATTGTGTCTTGATTTATCGGAAATCAAATCCTTACTCGCCAAGGCTGATAGCCTCCTGCGGGCAAACGCTTGCGCATGTGCCACACTCTGTGCAGAGGTCAGGGTTGATTGAATACTTTTCGCCTTCAGAGATAGCCTCTACTGGGCACTCGCCAATACATGTACCGCATGCGATGCAGTCGTCACCAATTACGTAAGCCATAATCTTTAATGTTTAAATTGTTATTGTTAAATGTTTATTCTTTGCTTTATACCTACATTTGTAATACCTACATTTGTAGTAGTTGCAAAGGTAGTGTTTTTCTTTGATATACCTACAAATAGGTATTACATTTAACATTTATTTTCTCTCTACGTTGAGTTTTATCTTTCCCACGAACACGGCGTGCTTGCCGTTCTGGTCGTCTGGGATTGGCTTGCCGTCGGCGTTGGGCGCATATTTCAGTTCGGTGAAGTAGGAGTGGGAGTGTCCGCCGAGCACGATGTCTATGTCGTGGTTCTTTGCGAGCATGTCCTCGTCGTCAACGTCGTCCTGCATGTCCCATCCGAGGTGGGAGAGGCATATCACCACGTCGCACTTCTTATCGTGGCGCAGTTCGCGTGCCACCTTGTCGGCTGTGTCTACGGGGTCGAGATACTTCACGCCGACGCACTTCGTCGCATCGACCAGTCCGTCGAGCTTCGGCGACACACCGAACACGCCGATACGCAAGCCGTTGCGCTTCAGTATGATGTAGGGCTTGGTGAGTCCGTCAACGACGGTGCCACGGAAGTCGTAGTTGGCGCAGACGATGGGGAACTTAGCTTCGCGGAAGATGCGTGCCATGTTCTCCAGTCCGAAGTCGAACTCGTGGTTGCCTATCGCCACAGCGTCGTACTTCATCGCCGACATCAGCTCGGTCTCCACCGAGCCTTTGAAGAGGGTGTAGTAGGGTGAGCCTTGCGAGAAGTCGCCCGAGTCGAAGACGAGCACGTCGGGGTTGGCTTCACGCTCCTGGCGTATCATCTCCATGCGGCGTATGAAGCCGCCTCTGCCGGCTACGAGCGTGTCAGCGAGGTTGGGGTTGAGCGGCATGATGCAGCTGTGCGTGTCGTTGGTGTGCAGTATCTCTATGGTCTTCTGCGCTGCCGCGCTGAGCGTGGTGGCAAGCGCAATGGCTATAATATATATGTATCGTTTCATTTTTATATGCTTTGTGGGTGCGTGTTTATATGCTTTTAGACTGCGTGGTACGGGCAAGATGCCCATACCTCCTACTTTTTACTTTTTTACTTTTTTACTTTTCAACGATTGTCATGCGTCCCTCTACGGTGCGGCTCACCGCTTCGCCTTTGTTGTTGGCAGCCTTGAAGTACTGCTCGATGAGGAAGCGCACGTTGTTCTCTTCGCCCGTGGGCGACACCACGTCGGTCTTCTTGCGGAATGCCTCCATGTGGTCGTTGCCCTGCGCCAGGTAGTCGAGTGTAGCCACGCGATACTTAGCGTTGGGGTCGACGGGCTTGCCGTTGACAGTGGCAGAGACGAGTTTGCCGTCAGCCGTGGCGGTGAGACGCAGCGAGTGGCTCAATCCCTCGCCGTGGCGCATGGCTATCTGCGCGAACAACTCCAATACGTCGTTGCCGCTGAGCGTGAGGAAGCATATCTTGTTCTCGAACGGAGCCACGTCGAGGATGTTGCCGCGTGTCACGGCACCCTTGCTCAGCGCGGCACGTATTCCGCCTACGTTGTATATGGCGAAGTCGGGCTGTTCGTCGAACTTCGCGCTGCTCCATACGAGTATGTCGGCAAGCAGGTTCGACAGCGGACTCTCCGGGCGTTTCACCCACAGGTCGGTGGCAGCGTATCCCTGCACGGGGTTCATCTCCGCGTCCACCTGCTTCTTGTGTTCGAGCAGGGCAGCGTTGGCTTTCTGCACCTCTGGGTCGGTACTGTTGTCGTAGCGCGAGTCGATGAGTATGCGTGTGCGCTCCACTGACGCTACCTGGTACTGCTTCGTAGAGCACGAAGCGAGGGCAAGCGCAAGGGCGGCAGCCGAAAGGCTTATGGTGTGTAATCGGTTCATTATATGTGAGTTTTGATTTTAATAGTGTTATGTTAAACTTTATATAAACATAGTGCAAAGATAGTGCAAACCGAAGGCAGAACATCAAGCTTGCTTGAATGTTATGCTGAGGTGCAGCCTATTTTATGCAAAGATAGTGCAAACCGAAGGCAGAACATCAAGCTTGCTTGAATGTTATGCTGAGGTGCAGCCTATTTTATGCAAAGATACTCATTATTTCTGATAAAATTTTGCCGAACGAATAAAAAGTCGTAACTTTGCACTCGCTTTTCGGCGTAACCGATGACGGGAAGATGAGTAGCCCGATTATGTTGCGCGAGAACGATAAACAAATTTAATTATCAAAAGAAATGGATTTAATTAAAGTTGCTGAAGAAGCATTTGCAACCGGCAAGAAGTTCCCTGAGTTCCGTTCAGGTGACACAATCACAGTCGCTTACAAAATTATCGAGGGTTCAAAGGAGCGTATTCAGCTCTACCGTGGTGTAGTTATCAAGATCTCTGGCCACGGAGACAAGAAGCGTTTCACCGTTCGTAAGATGTCAGGCACAGTAGGTGTAGAGCGTATCTTCCCTATCGAGTCGCCGAACATCGACAGCATCGAGGTGAACAAGCATGGTAAGGTACGTCGCGCTAAGCTCTACTACCTCCGCAACCTTACTGGTAAGAAGGCACGCATCGCTGAGCGTCGCGTTGTTACTCCTACAGCTGAGTAATCACCCGTCAGACAACAGAAAAACAAAGGCAGAAATACGTTGCGTATTTCTGCCTTTTGTTGTTTTTACACCTCTTGTTGATATGTTCTGCTGTGGTGTTTATAGGTTGCAGAACTGGTCGATGAGTTTCTTGCGGAAGAGTCGTCCCACCTTCACATCCTCAACCTTATCGAACGGTGGATAGAAGCGGCAGGTGTTGTTTGTCACCTCCATGAGGTAGCCGAGGTTGATGATGTGCTTTTGGCTCACGCGCACCAGCTGGCTGTTCAGCACGAGCAGCATGTCGCTGCTTACGTTGCGTTTCAGACGTATCGGTGCCTTCTGGTGGGCGAGTGTCATCTCCCACAGGCGTAGATCGCGGTTGTAGGTGAGCACGCCAATCTCGCGTATATCCACCAGTCGGAAGTCGATGGAGTTGGTGTAGACGATGAACTTGCCGTCGTTGCGGCAGGTGATGCCGTTGTCAGCATCAAGCGCGTTGTAGTTGCCCAAGTCGGCAGTTGGTGAGCTTGTGGCGGTAGGCTGATGAGCAGCAGAGGAGTAATCAGCATCGGGTACGCCAGCCATCTCGATGCATACGCGGCGTATGATGTTGCGCAGCTCGGTGTCGTCGATGGGTTTCATCAGATAGTCGAACGCCTTGTTGCGGAACGCTGACAGCATGAAGCGGTCGTGCGCGGTGTACATCACCGTGCGGCACTTGTATTGTGGCAGAATGTTGGCACGTTCCAGGAACTCAATGCCCGAGATGTCGGGCAGCTCGATATCGAGGAACAGTACGTCGGGTCGCGTCTCGTTCACGAGGCGCAGTCCGTCCATGCCGTTGAGAGCTATGCCGCATAGCTGTGTCTCGTCGAAGGTGGATAACTTTTGGGCAAGCGCATCAGCGGCAGCTCTGTCGTCGTCTACAATTACGATCTTCATCATAAGTCTTTTCTTTTTAGTTGTTATAGGAACCTCACTCCGTCGGGCACGCGCAGTGTGGCACGGCATCCGCAGACAGTTCCGTTGTTCTCTATGTTGGTAATCTCGAAGCGTATTTTGTTCTTGTTATGCATATTGGTTATCGCTATGGTCTGCGATATGATGCCCATTCCGGTCTTCTTCTTGAACGTTCCGTTGGAGGCGTTGAAGCCCGGTCCGTTGTCGCTTACGCTGATGACGGTGGTGCGTTGCTCGCGGTGTACGTCGATGGTCAGCTCTTTGTGTCCGTCCCAACCCTTTAAGCCGTGTATGATGGCGTTCTCGGTGAGTATCTGTAGGAACATCGACGGCACGCGCACCTTTTCGCGGTCTACGTCGGGTGCAACGTTGATGTGCCACACGAAGTCGCTGCCTAACATGAAACGCTCCACGCGGATGTACTTTTCCACGAAGTCGAGTTCTTCGGCGAGCGTCACGGCAGGCTGTCGCGACATATCGAGGTTGGTGCGTATGAGGCGTGTCAGGTCTTGCAGCTCCGTTGCCTCGCTCTGTTCGGAGTTGATAATCTTGTTGTTCAACACGTTGAACACGAAGTGGGGCGAGATGCGGTTGCGTACGATGTTGAGGCGCAGGTTCATAATATCCATCTGTGCCTTCAGTTGTTTGCGTTTGATGTACATGAACCACAGTATGAGTATCAACACGAGTATCAGCATGATAGCGATGGCGAGTGTCAGCTGGTTCTTCGTCTTTTCGATGGTGGCGTTCTTGTGTTCAATCATCAAGTCGTGGCGCAGCTGTAGCGTGTCGCTGGTGAAGCGTGCCATTATGTCGGCTGAGCGCATATTGGAGTGGTTATGTTCGAGCGAGTCGTTGTATGCGTAGTTGCTCTGCAGAAGCTCGTAGGCGCGACGGAAGTTGCCCACCTGCTCGTAGTACTTCTGTAGGTAGCGGTTGCGCAAGTTCACGAGTGTGTACTGCACGGCGTGTTGTGTTTCGTCGTTGTCTGCAATCAGGCGTTGCACGGTGGCGATGTTGCCCGTCTTTGTGGCTATGCCGATGCGTATTGTCTTGCAGTAGTGGAGTGCCGTGAAGTCGTTGCGCTTGTGGAAGTAAGGCTCCACCTCGTCGAGGTAGCGTTGTGCTGTGCGGATGCTGTCGAGGTTGAGATAGACATCGGCGAGGTTCACCTTGCACAGGTACATATCGAAATTGTTCTGCATACCATGGCGTTCGAGGTTCTGCTTCATGCGCAGAAACTTGTCAAGAGCCTGTCGGTAGTTCTTTTTAAAGTAGTAGTAGTTGCCGAAGTTGTTTAGGAAGTAAGCCTGCATCGACGGCGACATCATGTTGAAATGCTTCTCTGTAGCTTTATAATAATGTAGTGCGGTGTCGAAGTCGTGCAGCGAGAGATATATCTGCGCCAGTCCCATGTAGAGTGTGACGTTCTCCTTTGGGGGCAGTGCGAGCGAGTCGACGAGGAAGAGCGCACGTCGATACCATTGCGCTGCCATCGGCATGTTGTTGTCCTGTATGTAGGCATCGGCGAGGTTGGCACACACCTTCGGCAAGTTGTGTTTGGAGTCGCTGTTGGCAAGCAGTGAGTAAGCCGCCTTGTAAAGTTGTATGGCTTGATGCTGCTTGCGATGAAAGTTGTGGTAGTAAGCCGCGCGGCAGTTGTATGCACCGGCAATGAGCGTGTTGAGTCGTCGCTTCTCTGCGTTGTTCAGTTTCAGTTTTTGTTGCTGTTCGGCGAAGCGCAGTATGTCTTCGATATGGTCTTTAGAGCGTTCGGGGTGGGCGGTAAGCGTTAGGTAGCGTGCTTCGCGCAGGCGATACTCGTAGATGGTCATACTGTCGGGCGCGGTGCGTATGCCGTCGGCGATGAGTTGTTTAGCAGAAGGTGCAAGGGTCATCACCGAGTCGTCAATCTGCTTGAGCTTGTTTATGCGTGTTGAGTCGCTACTGTTAGTGTCGCGTGCGCTTCTATCGCCGCACCCGATGGTCAGTAGCGACACAGCGAGTGCGGCGAGAAGCATTGCGCATATTCGTTTAGCGAATGCTTTCGTGCAGTTTAGTAGATTGTTTGGCTCCATTGTGTTCTGTTTTAGTTTTCAAGAGTAGTTAGTTGAGTGTCAGTCCGTCGGGTGAAATGCTGATGAGTCGCTGGCGGTAGAGGTCGCCAACGGCTTTCTTGAACACCTTCTTGCTCACCTGGAAGCGTCGTTTGATGTCTTCTGCGTCGCTCTTGTCGCCCAGGTCGCACTTGCCGTCGTGCTCCTTTAGGTATTGCAGCAGCGTGTCGGCGAAGTCGAGAGTCTGCTGTCGTCCGGTAGGCTGCAGCGTAACGTCGATCTTTCCGTCTGGGCGGACGGTGCCGATGTATCCTTTCACGCGGTCGCCGGTGTGCAGGTAGCGGAACACCTGTCCCTCGTAGACGAGTCCGGGGTAGCAGTTGTCGATGATCACCTTGAAGCCCATCTCTGTCTTCTGCCATACCAGTAGGTCTACCTCCTGCCCGTGGTTGTAGAACGGATGACGCTCTGCGAAGTACTTCTCCACCTTAGCCGATGCCACGATGCGGTAGCTCTCCTCGTCGATGTGTACATGTACGATGTAGCTCTCGCCCTTCTGCATACGCTTTTTCTGCTCGCGGAACGGACAGAAGAGGTCTTTCATCAAGCCCCAGTTGAGGAACGCGCCGTACTCATTCACCCACGACACTTCGAGGTAGGCGAAGTCGCCCACCTTGCACAGCGGTGTTTCCGTAGTGGCTACGGGTCGCTCGTCCTGGTCGAGGTAGACGAACACGTTGAGCTCGTCGCCCGGCTTGGTGCCTTCGGGCACATAGCGTTTCGGCATGAGTATTTCTCCTTCGTCGCCGCCGTCGAGGTAGATACCGAAGTCCACCTCTTTCACAACGGTCATTTTATTGTAGTCGCCGAGTTTTATCATATTGTTTCTTTGTTCGTTTGGTTATTTGTTGTAGGGTATGGGCTTTCTTGCCGTACCCTTGTTAATGGTGTTCACTAATGTTACACCTTTATCAGTCCGTCCTCGATGTGTATTGTGCGGTCGGTGATAGAGGCGAGGTGTTCGTCGTGTGTGACGATGACGAATGTCTGTCCGAACTTGTCGCGCAGGTCGAAGAAGAGTTGGTGTAGTTCGGCTTTGTTCTTAGAGTCGAGCGAGCCAGACGGCTCGTCGGCGAACACCACTGCCGGGTTGTTCACCAGTGCGCGAGCCACAGCCACGCGCTGCTTCTCGCCACCCGATAGTTCGTTGGGTTTGTGGTTGGCGCGGTCGGCGAGTCCCATGAAGTCGAGCAGTTCGAGGGCGCGTTTCTTCGCCTCCGCCGTGCCTTTGCCACCGATGTAGGCGGGTATCATGATGTTCTCGAGGGCGGTGAACTCTGGCAGCAGCTGGTGGAACTGGAAGACGAAACCGATGTGCTGGTTGCGGAAGTCGCTCAGCTTGTTCGACGAGAGGCGCATTACGTCGACACCGTCAACGCTGATTGCACCGCTGTCGGGCTTATCGAGTGTACCCATTATCTGCAGCAGTGTTGTCTTGCCGGCACCGCTCGGGCCGACAATGCTCACTACTTCTCCTTTGTCTATATGCAAGTCGATGCCCTTGAGCACTTGCAGCGAGCCGAAGCTCTTGGTTATTCCTTTTATGTCGATCATATGATGTTGTGATGTTGAGATGTTGAGATGTTGAGGTGTTGAGGTGTTGAGATGTTGAGATTAGTCTTTCAACTCAAAACTCAAAATTTCTTTTTAATCCACTTTCCGATTGCCTCGTATGCACTCTGATCCTCGGTGTGCTGCGGCTGAGCGAACGTCATTTCGTCCATTGCGTCGCCGTGCTGGTCGGGGAAGATAATCATGATGTTCGAGCCAGAGAAGTGGTGCTTTATCTCTTCGGGCAGATGCTCCAACGCATTCTTGAACGACACAGTACCCTTTCGTGCCGTAACCACTACGAAGAGGTGGTCTTTCTGTATGCTCTCCGCTATGCGTGGCATCTCGTTCCAGTGGGTCATCTCGGTGAACGAGCAGCGCATCGTGGGGTGGTGGTGCTTGATGTATTCGGCTATTAGTGGCAGTGTGTCGCCACGTCCGTGGAACTCCGTGTGGCACTCCATGTTGCACGCCAAGCGCGACAGGCGTTCGAGCCAACGATAGAAGCCAGGCTCGAACTGTGCTCTCGACGGTACTACCACCTTTATGCGACGTATCGTGGGGAGCGGTTGGTTGAGACGAGCCATTATGATCTGCGAGTTGAGGCCGTTGAAGAGGCTCTGGTGGAACGCGCCCCAGAACTTCTGCGACACCTCTGGGTGCATGTGCATACCTATTATAATGTCCGTAGCGCGGAACTCCTTGAAGGCGTGGCGTATGCCGTTGGCAATGTTCGCTGCCACTCGCACCTGCGTCTGCATGGTCATATCTGCCGAGGCTGCATACTGTGTCATGCGCTCGAGCAGTCGGCTGCCCTGCTCCATGTTGTGCTGCATATCGTCATCGTCGTACACCACATTCAAGCCCACGAGCTGCGTGGTGTTCTTCGGGTTACGCATGAGCATCGCCATGTTCACGAGTCGCTGCGCGTATTCGGGGTACTTCAGCGGGATGAGTATCTTCTCCTCGGCTGTCGGCTTCTCGTCGCTCGGCATCTCGCGGTCGCGCAGCGTGATCTGTTGTGCCGCACGCTCGGTCATCATTGTTGAGATTATGCACGTCACGAGAATCATCAGCACCACGCTGTTCAGCATGTCGTCGGTGACGAGTGGCTTGCCTGGTTCCAGCTCTATGCGCATACCGATCATAAGCATGGCGATGGCACCGGCGGCGTGTGCCGAGGTGAGTCCGAACATCATGTTGCCCGACGACTTCGGCAGGCGGAACATGGAGGCTGCGCTATAAGCTGCGATGGCTTTGCCGATCGTTCCGAAGCCTGCGATGACGAGCATGGCGATGATTATGGTGCTGCTCTCGAAGAGCAGTCGCACGTTGATGAGCATACCTACGCCGATGAGGAAGTAGGGTATGAAGAGCGCATTGCCGATGAACTCGATGCGGTTCATTAGTGGCGACACGTGCGGTATGTAGCGGTTCAGAATGATGCCGGCTACGAACGCTCCGATAATGCCTTCCAGTCCCACCGCCTCGCTTGCTGCTGCACTCATGAAGAGCATCGACATGACGAAGATGAACTGCATGACGGCATCGCTATAGCGTCGGAGAAAGCAGCGTGTTAAGCGCGGTATGAGCAGAAACATGGCTGCGCAGTAGCCCACGAACTTGCCCACGAAGAGCAGCCAGAACCACACGCTCGTCTCGCCCCCATAAGAGGCGACGATGGCGGTGAGCGTCACGAGTGCCAGGAGCAGCGAAATCATTGAGGAGCCTACCGATAGTGTGACGCTTGGCTTGCGCTGCAGACCGTAGCGACCGACGATGGGGTAGGCGATGAGCGTGTTCGATGCCATAAGGCATCCTAACAGTAGTGAGGCGAACACCGGGTAGCCGAGCAGCTTGGTGCTGGCGAAGTAGGTGAGGATGAGCGGAAAGGCGAACGTGAGCACGCCGAAACCTAAGAACCGCCCTTTGTTGCGCTTTACGCCCTCCATATCCATCTCGAGCGAGGCGAGGAACATGATGTAGTAGAGTCCTACCTTGCCAAAGAGTTCAAACGAGTCGTCGCGCGAGAGGATGTTGAAGCCGTACTTGCCTATGGCTACTCCGGCGAGCACCATGCCAATGATATGCGGGATGCGCAGCTTGCCCATGATGATTGGGGCAAACAGAATGATGAGCATCACCACAAAGAATATCAAGGTGGGGTCGGTTATGGGGAAATAGCTTGCAAGATCGGTCATAAACTGATTTGTGTATTTTGTATTGTTTTGCAAAGATAGTGCAAACCGAGCGCAATGAAGCTTGCTTCAATTGCCGAGGTGTAGCCTATCCTCTGCAAAGATAAGCATAAAAATCGGTAAATGCTTAATCGCTACAGACAAAATGAAAAAAAGGTGCAACAGGTGTTTGCCTGCTGCACCCACATTATTATAGTGCGTCTTTAATAAAGTCGTTTAGAACTCTGCGCTCTTCGGAGTGCGTGGGAATGGGATAACATCGCGGATGTTCTGCATACCCGTTACGAAGAGGATGAGACGCTCGAAGCCGAGGCCGAAGCCTGCGTGCGGACATGAGCCGTACTTGCGTGTGTCGAGGTACCATGTCATATCCTTCATCGGGATGTTGCGCTCGTCAATCTCGTTCATGAGCTTGTCGTAGCTCTCCTCACGAACCGAACCGCCGATGATTTCGCCAATCTGTGGGAAGAGAACGTCGGTGCCCTGCACGGTCTCGCCGCTCTTGCCGCCGAAGCCGCTCTCCTCTGCGTCTATCTTCATGTAGAACGCCTTGATAGCTTTCGGATAGTTGGTCATAATAACCGGCTTCTTGAAGTGCTCCTCCACGAGGTAGCGCTCGTGCTCCGAAGCGAGGTCGTCGCCCCACTCGCATGGGAACTCGAACTTCTTGCCGTTCTGTATAGCCTCCTGCAGGATGCGGATGCCCTCGGTGTAAGGCAGACGAACGAACTCAGAGTTGAGTACGCCTTCGAGACGTGCGATGAGGCTCTTGTCGATCATCTTGTTGAGGAACTCGATGTCGTCCTTGCAGTTGGTGAGTGCCCAACGGATGCAGTACTTGATGAAGTCCTCCTCGAGATCCATGAGTCCGGCGAGGTCGAGGAATGCTACCTCTGGTTCTACCATCCAGAACTCAGCCAGGTGGCGCGGAGTGTTAGAGTTCTCTGCGCGGAATGTCGGACCGAAGGTGTAGATGGCTCCGAGTGCTGTTGCTCCGAGCTCGCCCTCGAGCTGTCCAGACACGGTGAGCGATGTCTGCTTGCCGAAGAAGTCGTCAGAGTAATCAATCTTGCCGTCCTCTGTCTTCTTCAGGTTGTAGAGGTTCTTGGTCGTAACCTGGAACATCTGACCTGCACCCTCGCAGTCGCTTGCGGTGATGAGCGGAGTGTTGAAGTAGAAGTAGCCGTGTTCGTGGAAGTAGGTGTGGATAGCCATAGCCATGTTGTGGCGTATGCGCATCACGGCACCGAATGTGTTGGTGCGCAGACGCAGGTGGGCGTACTGGCGCATGTACTCGAACGACTGTCCCTTCTTCTGCATCGGGTAGTCGCTGCCGCAGAGTCCGTACACTTCGAGGCTCTCGCACTGTATCTCAGATGTCTGACCTGCACCCTGGCTCTCTACGAGCGTACCTACGGCACTGATGCAGGCACCGGTGGTGATCTGCTTCAGCATCTCGGCATCGAACTTGGTGGGGTCTACCACGATCTGTATGTTCTTGATAGTAGAACCGTCGTTGAGCGCGATGAAGTCTACAGCCTTCGAACTGCGGTGAGTGCGCACCCAACCCTTTACGTTGATTTGGCTTCCGAAGGCGGTGCTACGGAGAGCGTCAATAACTTTTGTTCTTTCCATTATATTGTTTAAATTGGAAAGTTGAAATGGTGCGATGTCAACATCTCAACACCTCACCACTTCAACTTGTTTATGTTTTACTCGAATGCTCCCATGCGCAGCATCTCCACTTCCTTCTCTGTGAGGAAGCGCCAGTCGCCACGGCGGAGGTTCTTCTTGGTGAGTCCTGCGAACTGCACGCGGTCGAGCTTAACGACGCGGTAGCCGAGGTGCTCGAAGATACGACGCACGATGCGGTTCTTGCCGCTGTGGATTTCGATGCCTACCTGGCTCTTGTCGGTGTCGCTTGCGTACTCGATAGCGTCTGCATGTATCTCGCCGTCCTCCAGCTCGATACCCTCAGCAATCTGCTGCATATCGTGAGCTGTTACGTTCTTGTCGAGGAATACGTGGTACACCTTCTTCTTCAGGAACTTCGGGTGTGTGAGCTTAGAAGCGAGGTCGCCGTCGTTGGTGAGCAGGAGCACGCCGGTTGTGTTGCGGTCGAGTCTGCCTACGGGGTAGATGCGCTCCGGGCACACGTTCTTCACGAGGTCCATCACGGTCTTACGCTGCTGTGGGTCGTCGCTTGTTGTCACGCAGTCCTTTGGTTTGTTGAGCAGCACGTACACCTTCTTCTCGAGGTTCACGGGCTGGTCGTGGAATTTTATCTCGTCTGTGCGCTTGATCTTGGTGCCGAGCTCGGTTACTACCTCTCCGTTCACAGTCACCACGCCTGCCTGGATGAACTCGTCTGCCTCACGGCGCGAGCAGATACCTGCGTTGGCGAGGAACTTGTTCAGACGAAGCGGTTCGTTCGGATCGTAGTTCTCCTCCTTGTATTCAATGCGCTTTTTCATGCTGTACTTAGCGTTGGGGTCGTAGCCCGGTGTGCGCTGACGCTGCTGGTAGCCGCCCTGATTGTAGCCGCCCTGCTGTCCGTAGCCACCGCGGTTGTAGCCACCGCGCTGCTGATAGCCGCCCTGCTGACCATAGCCACCACGCTGCTGATAGCCGCCCTGCTGACCGTAGCCGCTGCGCTGCTGATAGCCGCCCTGCTGACGCTGACCATAGCCGCCGCGCTGCTGATAGCCGCCTTGCTGACGTGGCTGGTATCCGCCCTGCTGCTGTTCGCCGTCCTGGTTGTAGCGCGGACGATAGCCCTGCTGACGTGGCTGATAGCCGCCCTGCTGCTGTTCGCCGTCCTGGTTGTAGCGTGGGCGATAGCCCTGCTGACGCGGCTGATAGCCGCCCTGCTGCTGTTCGCCGTCCTGGTTGTAGCGTGGACGATAGCCGCCCTGAGGACGCTGCTGATAGCCACCGCGGTTGTAACCGCCCTGCTGGCGTGGCTGGTAGCCGCCCTGGCGTGGCTGGTATCCGCCCTGCTGCTGTGAGCCGAGGCTTGCGCCGAAGCCTTCCGGACGGAAGCCGCCGTCTTCGCTCTGTGATGAGGCTGAAGCCGAGTGCTGTGTGTGAATACGCGGGCGACGTCCCGTCACGCTGCGATACTCTTTCTGATAGTTTCCTGCGGCACGGCCGTAGCTCTCGCTATTGCCAGTAGTCTGATCCGCTGTGTTCTGTTCCTGATTCTTTACGTTTTCTGAATCCATAGTTACTTGTTGGTTTTTATTGTTTATGTATTATAGCCTCACGGCTATTGTCTAATTGTATCTTGTTGTATCTTGATTAGATGCCAGTGTAGTTCATCGGTGTGATAGCCATCAGTTCCGCCTTCACAGCGTCGCTCACGTTGAGTGTCTGTATGAACTCGTGGATGGTCTCCTCGGTCATGTGCTTGTTGGTGCGTGTGAGTGCTTTCAGTGCTTCGTACGGGTGCGGATAAGCCTCGCGACGAAGTATTGTCTGTATAGCCTCTGCCACTACTGCCCATGTGTTGTTGAGGTCTTCCTGTAGCTTCTCCTCGTTGAGGATGAGCTTGCGCAAGCCCTTGAGTGTGCTCTCTATTGCGATTGCGCCGTGGCCGAATGGTACGCCTACGTTGCGCAGAACGGTAGAGTCGGTGAGGTCGCGCTGCAGACGGCTCACGGGGAGCTTCTGTGCGAGGAACTGCAGCACGGCGTTTGCCATGCCGAGGTTGCCCTCCGAGTTCTCGAAGTCGATTGGGTTCACCTTGTGTGGCATTGCCGATGAGCCTACTTCGCCTGCCTTAATCTTCTGCTTGAAGTACTCCATTGAGATGTACATCCAGAAGTCGCGGTCGAGGTCGATGATGATTGTGTTGATGCGGCGCATTGCGTCGAACACCGAGCCGAGGCAGTCGTAGTTGGAAATCTGTGTAGTGAACTGCTCGCGCTCCAGACCGAGCTTCTCGCTCACGAAGCGGTTGCCAAACGCCTTCCAGTCATATTCGGGGTAGGCTACGTGGTGGGCGTTGTAGTTGCCGGTGGCTCCACCGAACTTAGCGGTGAGGCGGCACTCCTTCAGCTGGCGCAGCTGCTCCTCCAGGCGATATACGAACACCATCACCTCCTTGCCCAAGCGTGTGGGCGATGCTGGCTGTCCGTGGGTCTTGGCGAGCATTGGCACTGCTGCCCACTCCTCTGCGTACTCGCGGAGCTGTGCGATGAGCTCCTCACAGAGCGGATAGTAGAACTGCTCCAACGCCTCCTTTATAGAGAGGGGTACTGATGTGTTGTTGATATCCTGCGAGGTGAGTCCGAAGTGGATGAACTCCTTGTAAGCGTCGAGTCCGCCGATGCGGTCGAATTCCTCCTTTATGAAGTACTCTACAGCCTTCACGTCGTGATTAGTCACTTTCTCGATATCCTTCACGCGCTGTGCTTCTTCTTCGCCAAAGTTGCGGTAGATGTCGCGCAACGGCTCGAAGAGCTGATGGTCGAACGAAGCAAGCTGCGGCAATGGCAACTCGCAGAGCGTGATGAAGTATTCGATTTCCACACGTACGCGGTAGCGTATCAGTGCATACTCAGAGAAGTAGTCGGCAAGGCGTTCGGTCTTGCCACGATAACGGCCGTCAATCGGCGAGATGGCTGTCAGCAAATCAAGTTTCATAATTGCTATTATATATAATATGTGTAATTACGAGTGCAAAATTACAAATAAGTTTTTATTTGTGTGTAGTTTTTTTGTGAAATAATGTGATTTGTGGTGTTAATGCGTAGTAGGTAAACAAAAAAAGCGAACAAGTTGTATAACTTGTTCGCTTTGTGTGGGCGTTGACGGATTCGAACCGCCGACCCTCTGCTTGTAAGGCAGATGCTCTAAACCAGCTGAGCTAAACGCCCTTGCTTCACAATTGCTTTGTTCTTGAAAGCGAGTGCAAAGGTATAGCATTTTTTTGTAACCACCAAATGTTTGATGAAAAAACTTCTTGTTTTAACATCCTATAACTAAAAATGATGTATTCGAGATTTTCGTTTTACAGCAGTTTTACATCCCTCAAATTACCACGGCGTGGCAAGGTTGTTTGCCTGCTGCGGCAACATCATTGTACATGCTAAGCAAACAATATTGCCACGCCGTGGTAATTTGAGGGTTGTTTTGGGCAGATGTGCTGATGGTTTTGTCTGCCCGCTTTTTTAGTTGCGCTTCTGCGTTATACCGCCGTTCTTGGTGAGTATGAGTGTGGCCTTCTGCAGTCCGCGCGATTTGTGCTCGAAGATGAGGTTGGGGTTGAAGCGGCGTCCTTTGAATATTGTTTCAAAGTGCAGGTGTTCGGTTGTGGCGCGTCCGGTGCGTCCGGTCAGACCGATAACCTGTCCGGCTTTCACCTTGTCGCCCACCTTCACGAGGTTCTTATGTTGGTGGGAGTAGAGCGTTTCGAGTCCGTTGGCGTGCTTGATAACGATGCACAGGCCGTAGCCGTAGTGGGTTGCTGAGCGTGTTACTACGCCATCGAAGGCAGCCACGATTTCGTCCTTCGGCTTCGTCTTTAGGTCTACTCCGCTGTGTCGGCGTTTGCCTCCGTAGGGGCTAATCACCTTTGCGTCAGGCAGTGGGTATGCCCATGTGCCCTTCTTCATCTCTTCGAGGTTCCACTTGTAGGTCGATTGTTTGGTGAAGACGTCCTCGGTGGTGAAGTTCTTGCTATCGTCGAAGTCTACCTTCTCGCCAATGGTCGACACGTTTATGTAGTTGTACTGCTTCTCGCAGAGCAGTATGTGGCGGTGGAGTCGGTGACTGCCGAGGCCCACAACGGCGGTGGGGTTGATGCGTTTGCCGTCGATCATGATAGAAAAGTCGCAGTAGAACTTGCCACCGCGTTGTCCGACGATGGCTATGGTCTGTCCGGCACGCACGTGTTGTCCCACCTCTACCACGTTCTCGGCGTTGTTGGCGTAGACGGTTTCGAGTCCGTTGCGGTGGCGTATCACGATGACGTAACCGGTGTCGGGCTGTTTGCGCGAGAGGCGCACTGTGCCTTCGAACATTGCCTTCACGGCATCGCCGTCCTTGGTGGTTATCTCCACTACGTTGTTCTTGCGTAGCGTCGCCTTGCCCACGGGCAGTGGGAAGGAGTATTCGTTCGGCTTCAGTGCATCGAGGTCGATGTTGAAGGCGTTAGAACGACTGAAGAGTCCGGGTGTGGATATGCTTATCTGCTGCTGTTCGGCAGCGGTGAACTGCTGTTTGACGGGGGTTGCCGACACGAGTGTGAGTGTGGCTATGGCTAATAGTAGTTTCTTTATTCGCATTATAGTTATTTGGGTTTATAGTATGATGCCCGTGTAGATGCGTCCCGACTCGGTGCCAAGGCGGCGTGCCGAGAAGTAGTTGTCTACGTTGTCGTATGTGCAGATGTTGCTTTCGTTGATGTTCTCTGGAGCCACACCTGCGAATTCGAGCAGCTGTCGGTTGGCGAGTATTAGGTCGATGTGCCACTTCTTCTCAAACAGTTTGGAGGGGTCGGTGGCATCTGCGTTGCGCTTAATCTCCTGCTTTGCGAGTGTTGCCATATCGAAGCCTGCAGCTTCAAAGGCGGCGTACACCTCGTCGCCCACCTCGAAGTTCTTCTGCGAAATGCCCGGACCGATAACAGCCTTCAGCTTCTTCGCGTCGGTCTTGTAAGCCACGTTCATTTCGTCAATCGCCTTGCTCACGATGCGTGCTTGTGTGCCGCGCCATCCGGCGTGTATGGCTGCCGTAGCGCGGTGCTCCTCGTCGTAGAGCAGCACTGGGATACAGTCGGCTGTCGACACTCCGATGCACACGCCCTCCACGTTGGTGAGCAGCGCGTCGACACCTTCGAGCAGCATTTGGCGTATGCGTTCGGGCAGGGCGCAGAACTCGGGTCCGATAATGCGTGTCTCGGTGCCGTGCGTCTGGTGGGGCAGTACGAGGCGGTCGGTGCTGATGCCGAGTTCGGCTGCCAGCAGCGTGCGGTTCGCAGCCACGTGCTCGGGCTTGTCGCCACAGTAGGGGTTGATGTTCAGCGAGGCGTGGTTGCCCTCGCTGGTTCCGCCGTGGCGTGTGGTAGAGAATGCACACACGCCATCGGCTATATTATAATATGTAGGGCGCAGCGCAGAGTTACTCATTGTCTGCCTCCTCTTCGTATTCAAAGTCGTCGAGGTCTTCCACGTCGTCAACGTACTCGATGTCGTCGTCGTCGATGTAGATAATCTCGTCCTCGCCCTCTGCTTCCAGCTCAGCCATGAAGCGTGTCATATCCTTGTCGCGGTGTACGAGGGTGTCCTCGGCGGTGATGGTCTGCAGCTTGTTGCTCTCCGAGTTGAGTTCCTTCCACAGGGTGTCCTTCAGCTCCTGTATGCCTAAACCGCTGACAGAAGAGATGAACACCACGGGTAGGTCGTCGGGCAGCGTCTCGCGCAGCATGTCCATAAGCTCCTCGTCGAGCAGGTCGCACTTCGTCACGGCGAGTACGCGGTGCTTGTCGAGCATCTCTGGGTTGAACTTCTCAAGCTCGTTCTTCAGCAGTTCGTACTCGCGTTTGATGTCGTCGGTGTCGCCCGGCACCATGAAGAGCAGCAACGAGTTGCGCTCGATGTGGCGCAGGAAGCGCAGACCGAGTCCCTTGCCTTCGCTTGCTCCCTCGATGATGCCCGGGATGTCTGCCATGACGAACGACTTGTGATCGCGGTAGTCGACGATGCCGAGCGATGGTTCGAGCGTGGTGAACGGGTAGTTGGCAATCTTCGGGCGTGCGCTCGACACGGCTGAGAGCAATGTCGACTTGCCTGCGTTGGGCAGGCCCACCAGACCTACGTCGGCGAGCAGCTTCAGCTCGAGAATGATTGTCATCTCCTCCATCGGTTCGCCCGGCTGTGCGTAGCGCGGACACTGGTTAGTGGCTGAGCGAAACTGGAAGTTGCCGAGTCCGCCTCTGCCGCCCTTGAGCAGCAGCACCTCCTGTCCGTCGTGCATCACGTCGCACACGTACTTACCCGTCTCGGCGTTGTACACCACCGTACCGCAGGGCACGTCGATGTATATGTCCTTGCCGTCTTTGCCGTGACATTTGTCGCGACCACCGTTGCCGCCGTGCTCAGCGAAGACGTGGCGCTGAAACTTCAGGTGGAGCAGTGTCCAGTAGTTGTGGTTGCCACGCAGGTAGATGCTACCGCCGTGACCGCCGTCGCCACCGTCGGGTCCGCCGTTCGGGTTGTACTTCACGTGTCGGAGGTGCATAGAGCCTCTGCCGCCCTTGCCCGAGCGACAATATATCTTTACATAGTCTACGAAATTAGATTCTGCCATTGTCTGTATTTATGCTTTATTTATTAATAAGGACAACTATCAATCAATCAATCGATTGACAATTTGCAAAGTTACTGAAAGTCTTGCACATAAAAAAACTGCTTGCAGTTTTTTTTTGTCGAGACGCATCGTAACTTATCAAAAGTTACTGAAAGTCTTGCACATAAAAAAACTGCTTGCAGTTTTTTTTGTCGAGACGCATCGTAACTTATCAAAAGTTACTTCTTAGCTATATATCGCAGAGCGTACACAAGCACGAATGCGAAGCCTGCAAGCGGTATGAAGAACGGCAGCGTGAAGTTGTCGGTAGAGTCGGCGATGATGCCCATCAAGAGAAATCCGCAACCGCCTACTGGGGTCATCATCAGTATCGACGAAGCACTCTTGGTGAGTCCGCCGAGTCCGCGCAAGGTCATGGCGAAGATTGTGGGGAACATGATAGCCTCGAAGAAGTAGTTGGCTATGAGTGCCAGCACCGATATGTCGCGACCTAGGTCGAGCAGCAGAATGGTTATGCACACCACGGTGCCGAGGGCACACACGGCGAGATACTTCTCGGCAGCGATGCTGCTCATCACAGCCGCGCCGATGAAGCGTGCCAGCATGAATACGCCCAAGCCGATGGTGAGGATAGTGGAGCCTGTGGCTGCCTTCATCCAACCCTGACCCGTCACGAAGTTGATAAAGTAGGAGTTGATGGATATCTCTGCCACCTCGTAGGCAAGCAGCGCGAGCAGTCCGAACACGAACCAGCGGTTGCGGAAGAGCATCTTCAGGTTGTGCGCGCCCTGCTTGGTGTCGCCGTCGTTCTCGTGCACTATCTCAGGCAGTTGTACGCGTGCGAAGACCACAGCGATGAGCAGTACGAACGCGCCCATGATGGTGTAAGGTATCACGGCATCGCCGCCTGCGCTGCCGTCAGCACCCTGAAAGAGGAAGCTGCCCACAACGAGTGTGGCGAACATGGAGCCCACGCCGTTGAACGACTGCGAGAAGTTCAGGCGTGATGTGGCTGTCTCTTTGGGACCAAGCTCCGTGACGTATGGGTTAGCCGATGTCTCAAGGAATACGAGTCCGCAACCGATGATGAACAGTGCCACAAGATAGGCGTAGAACGTGCCCAACATCGAGCAGGGGATGAACGCCAATGAGCCCAATCCGAACAGGAGCAGTCCGCTTACCACGCCACGGCGGTAGCCCTGGCGGTTAATGAACAGTCCGGCGGGGATAGCCATGAGGAAGTAACCAAGATAGGTGGTCACCTGTATGAGAGCCGACTGTGTGATACTGATGTCGAGCGCATTCTGGAAATGCTTGTTGAGAACATCGAGAATAGCGCGTGCGAAACCCCACATGAAGAAGAGTGAGGTGATGAGGATGAACGGCACAGCATACTGCTTGCTGCTCAAAGATGCTTGATTTTGTTTCATGCGTGCAAAGTTACTGCAAACCGAAGACAATACAAAATATGCTCGCATATTTTTATTGTTGAGGTGCAGCGTAATTTTTTTAAAGTTACTGCAAACTTTTGATAAGTTACGATGCGTCTCGACAAAAAAAATCTGCAAGCAGTTTTTTTATGTGCAAGACTTTCAGTAACTTTGCACCTAATTATAAATATTGTACCCTATGAGCGTGATAAAAATAAAGGACAAGACCTTCAAGGTATCAATCCCCGAAGCAGAAATTCTTCAAAAGGTAAAGGCGGTAGCCGATCGTATCAACAAGGACATGGCAGACAAGAACCCGTTGCTGCTCGCCATGCTCAATGGATCATTCGTGTTCGCTGCCGACCTCATGCGTATGATTAATGTGCCGTGCGAGATTTCGTTCGTGAAGATGTCGTCGTACGAGGGCACTGCGTCTACCGGTAAGGTGAAGCAGCTCATCGGTTTGAGCGAGGAGATAAAGGGCAGAACGGTAATCATCGTTGAGGACATCATCGAGTCGGGACTCACCATGCAGACTCTGCTCGACCAGCTCAAGGAGAAAGAGCCGGAGTCGGTACATATCTGCACACTGCTGCTGAAACCGGAGTGCTTGAAGGTGCCACTCGATATAGAGTATGTAGCTATTGAGATTCCTAACGACTTCATCCTCGGCTACGGACTCGACTACGACCAGCAGGCACGCAACCTGCGCGACATCTACACATTGGTGGAGTAGGAATTTTGAATTTTGAGTTTTGAGTTTTGAGTTTTGAATTATTCGGAAACTCTAATAATAAGTCAACAATAACATTACATAATAAAGAATTCAAATGAAAAACATCGTAATTTTCGGTGCTCCTGGTTCAGGCAAGGGCACCCAGAGCGACTTGATGATTGAGAAGTATGGCTTCAACCATATCTCTACAGGCGACGTTCTCCGCAGCGAGATTAAGAACGGAACAGAACTTGGCAAGACAGCCAAGGGCTTCATTGACAACGGACAACTCATCCCCGACGAGTTGATGATCGACATCCTCGCAAGTGTGTATGATAGCTTCGGCAAGGAGCACAAGGGCGTAATCTTCGACGGTTTTCCACGTACTATCCCGCAGGCTGAGGCTCTGAAGAAGATGCTCGCAGAGCGCGGACACAAGGTGGCTGCTATGATTGAGCTCGACGTGCCGGAGGACGAGCTGATGACTCGTCTCGTGAAGCGCGGTCAGGAGAGCGGTCGCTCTGACGACAACGCAGAGACTATCAAGAAGCGCCTCGACGTTTATCACAACCAGACCGCTCCGCTCATCGAGTGGTACAAGGCTGAAGGCATTCATCACCACATCAACGGACTCGGCGAGTTGCCACGCATCTTCGGTGATATCTGCAGCGTAATCGACGCGCTCTAATAATTTGTTGAGAATTGAGAGTTGAGAATTGAGAATTATGATATGTATTGCAGTTCATGATTGCTTATACAGTATTAAAAGAGTAATCATAACTCTCATTTTTCAACTCTCAACTCTCAATTATAAAAAAAAGTCCTCGGAAAATTTTCCGAGGACTTTTTTTATTCGTTGCTTTCGATGAACACCGTATTGTCCATTTCGTCGAGCGACTTCTTCTTCTTGTTCTCCTTTGCTCCGGCTTTCAGCAGACTCTTTGCAGCGGTGATGATGCTTCTGCCGCTTTCGGCTGTCGACACCTTCAGCTTCGTCATTTTCTCCATTGTGTTGTTCATGCTCGTTTCCACGTCGATGAAGCGCATACCGAAGTCCTGCACGCGCTCCACTACGACGTTCGCTGCGTCCATCATCGCCTGCTGATTGCTCAGCTGTCGCACCTGTGTCCACATCATCTCTAATACACGTAGGTTCATGTACATGGTCTGCGGACCGAGAATCATCACGCCCTCGTCGTAAGCCTCGCGCCATAGCGTGCTGTCGTTGAGCAGCGCAAGGTTCAATGCGCCCTCTATAGGCACGTACATGATGGCGAAGTTGAGGCGGTTATATCCGTCGGGCAGATACTTCGTGTACTCCTTGCGTGCCAGTCGCTTCACCTGCGCACGCACGCTTGCCACGTGTGCTTTCAGATACTCCGACTTCTCAGGTGTGCCGTCCTCGGCGTTCATGTATCGCTCGTAGTCGGTGAGCGACATCTTCGAGTCGACCACCACGTGGCGGTTGTTCGGGAAGTGGAGGATGAAGTCGGGCACGAGTCCACGGCCATCGTCGCCCTTTGCCTGCTTGCCAGCCTTGTCGCGCAGCGTCTCCTGCGTGTCAAACTGCTCGCCCTCTTTCAGTTCGAGGTCTTCAAGCAGTTGTTTCAGCTTCAGCTCGCCGAAGTTGCCCTGCACCTTCACCTCACCCGTTAGTGCACGTGTCAGTCGATCGGCAGTCTCGCCTAAGGCTGCGCTCTTCTCCATGTTCACCTTTATCGTGGCATCAAGGCGCGTGAGTGCGTCGTTCTGCTGCTCCTTCGACTTGTCGAAAGCCTCCTTCATACTCTTCAGACTCTGCGTCAGCGGATCGATTATCTTCGATACCTGCTCCTTGTTGCGTTCGCCCAACTCCTCCTGACGTCGCTTCAGAATTTCCTCCGATGTGGTCTGCATCTGCTCGCGGATGAGCTTCATCTGGCTCTGCATCTGCTCGCGGTTCATCTCGCGGAGTGCTTCTATCTGCTTCTCCTGCGCCTCCTTTGCCTGCTTGAGCTGCGCCTCTTGTGTCTCCTTTGCCTGCTTGAGCTGCGCCTCTTGTGTCTCCTTCGCTTGCTTGAGCTGCGCCTCGTGCGCCTCTTTCAGTTCGGCAATTTGCTTGCTGTGCGCTTCTTTCAGCTCTTCTGTTTGTTGGTTATGCACCTCTTTCAGTTCTGATATTCTCTTGCTGTAAGAGTACACTACTACGCCAATTATGATGGCTGCTACTATTACTATTATTATGCTTTCTATCATTGTGTTTTAAAATGTTATTATGTAGCTGATTTTTACATACGTTACAAATATACATAATTTAATTGATTTATAGTATTTTACGCTGTCTTTATTTCGGTAAAATGCATAAAATAGGTGTTTCTATTTCGGTAAAATGCATAAAATGGGTTTTTCTATTTCGGTAAAATGCACAAAACGAATGCTTTTACTTTGCTAAAATGTATCGTATTTTCGGTTGTGAGAAGGTGAGGTGTTGAGATGTTGATGTGGTGATGTGGTGAGGTGTTGGCGAGTCGCCTCTAAGGGGGTGCACTTGTCTCAAGTGCACCAACGTATTATATGGTGTTGAGATGTTGAGATGGTGAGGTGTTGAGCAGGTATAATATAATAACCCCAAATCTCTAATGATTTGGGATAAAAACAAAAGGCTACGGCAAGAATGCCGTAGCCTCCTATGCTTAGCCCTAAGAGCTGTGTTGATTTTGCAATAGTCTTAGAGGATGAATTTGTAGACGTGTGTCTGCTTGTCTGTTTCTATGCGCAGCACGTACACGCCGGGCTTGAGAGTTGAGGTGTTGAGATGTTGAGATGGTGAGATGGTGACAAGCTCGCCGCTCAGGTTGTAGAGGCTTACGCTCTTGATGCCTTCGCCCGAGACAACAATCTGCGAGCCCTCACGCTTCACGCTTACGGTAGAAACCGCAGCCGACGGGGCGCTGGTTGCTATGTCGTGGGTGAGCGTGAGCACGTCGCCCTCGCGCTTGATGTACGTATCAGGTGCGTCGGCTACCTTCAGCTCCATGTCTTCGCCGTTCTTTGCGCCCATTATCATCACCTTATATATATGTCCGTCCTCGAACGGCACACTGCTCTTGCGCAGCCAGTAGCTGTAGAGCGGAATGTCGAAGGCAGAAGACACGGTTACGTCGTCGTCGATGCCGTTGACAGCCACCGTCTCGCCGCTCTCCACGTCCTCGCATACCATCTTCACGTGACCCTCGTACGAGAGTTTCTCGTTAGTGCGTAGCAGTACGCCAATCTTGAACAGTGCGGTCTGCGACATATCGAGTATGCCCGACTCTACCTTCTGCTCCGAGTTGTCGCTGAAGAACACCTCCACCTTTGCCATGAGCGGTTTCTCCTCAGCCTTCACCACTTCGATGTAAGCTACATCCTTGTCATGTATGTTGTTGATAGGGTAGAAGTCGGTCTCCTCCTGGTCGCGTGTCGCCTCGAGCTTCACCTCGTAGCGTGCAGGGGCGAGGTCGGTGGGTATCGAGAGTTTAACGGGTATCTCCATCTCGGTGAAGCCCTCAATCTCTGTCAGCTGGTCGACACGTGTGTTCAGCACCACCTGCTTCGCCTCGTCGAGCAGCTGCACGCGCAGATAGCAGTCGCGCGGCACGCCGTTGAGGTTCTTCAGGTTGAAGTAGGCGTATATGCTTTCGCCCTGCTCCGCACTGGCAGAGAGGCG
>DAVZJL010000032.1:0-26832 GCA_052272805.1 Prevotella sp.
GAAGCCTATTCTGTTTTTTCTGCGTGGCATCTCTATGGGCACAATGTCCTCCGGCGTAATCAGGAGGAGGTCGTTGTGGTTCTTCGGCGGCTGCTTCACGCATCGTGTGGCGTGCTGAATGTAGATGCGTTCCAGCTGGTTGGTTATGAAGCGTGCGTTGCCCCACGTTGTGACGTCGCGCGATTTGAATGCGAGTGACACCATGCCGGTGTATTTCTCCCATGCCTCGCCGCTGAATCGGTAGCTGTACTCCTCAATGCGGCGACTGGTTATCTCGAGCAGTTCGTCGACGTTGAAGTCGTCGAACTCGAAGCGGTTGGGGAAGCGCGACTGCAGTCCGGGGTTGGTCTCGAGCAGTTCGTTCACCGGTTCCTTATATCCGCAGAGTATCACGGCGATGTCGCGCTGGCTTTCGTCGGCGAGCAGGTTCATCAGCAGTTGGATGATGAGCTTTCCTGGGTCGCCCTCGTGCTTTCCGTTGAGCAGGTAAGCCTCGTCAATCATCAGGACGCCGCCTTGCGCCATCTGCACCACCTGCCTCATAGCCCTTTCCTCGTCGCCCCAAAGCGTGCCGATGAAGGTGCCGCGGTCGCACACCACGACGTGTCCCTTCGAGAGTGCTCCCGCCTTGTGCAGCAGCGACCCGAATATCTTGCACACCGTGGTCTTGCCCGTGCCGGGGTTGCCGAGGAATAGGCTGTGCAGCGAAACCCGGTGCTGCTTCAGTTCGGGGAACTGTTCGTGAAGCATACGGTTGTATGAGGTCAGCGCCACCAGTTCGTCAATGCGCTTCTTGATGTTGCCGCAGCCCACCAGCTTCTGCAGCTCCTCCTGCGGATTGTCTATGGGGCGCAGTATCTCCACCTTTACTCTTACGTTCTGGTTCTGCTCTATCACGTCGCCAGGTAACGTAACGTCGGTGCAGATGTCGTCAGCCTTCTCTGTCGGAGTGTTGTCCTCGGCTTCGTATTCATCTGCATCTTCATCTACATCTTCATCTTCCGGAAAAGGATCCTCATCGTCCTCAGTCTGCATGTCGTCGAGTTTGACATCCTTGTATTTTTCGCTCAAGAACTGCTTCATGAGTCGTTCGAAATCCTCGTTAAAATTCTCGTCAGTGTTGTTCTGCATATTGTTCATAATTCTATCACGTTAAAAAAGCAACTAAATTCTTTGTCATTCTGTTCATTTTTTTGCTAAAATAATTATTGTTTTGTGATAGAATTATGATTATCTGCTGCAAATGTAGTGCAAATATTGATAACTGCCAAATGTTTTTGCGTAACTTTTTATAACTTTGTACGTACACTACTTTAAGACCAATTTATTACAACATTCATCAATATGATTAAGACATTAAGAAAGATGCTTCTCGTGGCGTGCCTTGCGGCTCCGTGTGCGGTGTCGGCGCAGGTGTGCCTCGTGAGCAAGGGCAAGGCGCAGGCACGCATCGTGCTTGCCGAGGACAACGACATTAACCGTAAGGCGGCGCAACTGCTGCAGCGCTTTGTGCGCGAGACATCGGGTGGCGAACTGCCTATCGTTGCCAATGGTCGCCGCTCTAAGAACTGCGTTGTGATTGGAGAGTCGACCAACGAAGCCACCGACGACGGATACGTAATCGACTGCTCGCGCGGCACACTCGCCATAAAGACGGCGGGTGGTAAGGGCGCCATATACGGCGTTGTGTCGCTGCTCGAGAAGCAGCTCGGGGTAGACTATCTTGCAAAGAATTTCTACACGCTCACGCCTTCTGCCGACGTGCGCATACCGCAGATGCACGTGGCGGAGAGTCCGGCGTTCCGCTTCCGCCAGACGTTCAGCTACTCTAACAACGACAGCACCTACCGCGACTGGATGCGCCTGCAGGAACACCGCGAGATGTTCGCCGCCGACATGTGGGTGCACACGTTCGACCGACTGCTGCCGTCGTCGGTCTACGGCAAGTCGCACCCCGAATACTACTCGTTCATCAACGGCGAGCGTCGCCCCGGCAACCACAGCCAGTGGTGCCTCACCAATCCCGACATATTCGAGATAGTAGCCCACCGCATCGACTCTATATTCAAGGCTAACCCTGCGCAGAACATGATATCCGTAAGCCAGAACGACGGCAACGACACCTACTGCCAGTGCCCCGAGTGCCGCAAGGTGAACGAGTACGAGGGTTCGCCTGCCGGCTGTTACGTGCGCTTCCTCAACCGACTGGCTGAACGCTTCCCCGACAAGCAGTTTTCTACGCTTGCCTACCTCTTTACCATGCACCCACCGAAGCACGTGAAGCCGCTGCCCAACGTGAACATCATGCTCTGCGACATCGACACCAAGCGCGAGGTGCCACTCACCGACAACGAGTCGGGACGCGACTTCGTGCGGGCACTCGAAGGCTGGGCGAAGATTTCCAACAATATCTTCGTGTGGGACTACGGCATCAACTTCGACAACGTAGTGGCACCGTTCCCCAACTTCCACATCCTGAAGAAGAACATACAGCTCTTCAAGCGTAACCACGCCACGATGCTCTTCGAGCAGGTGAACGGAACGCTCGGCACCGACTTCGCCGAGCTTCGCGCCTACATGCTCGGCAAGCTGATGTGGAACCCGGAGCTCGACGCCGACTCGCTCATGCAGCGCTTCATGCGCGGCTACTACGGCGCAGCCGCTCCCTATCTCTACCGCTATCAGCAGATGCTTACCGGCGCACTGCTCGCATCGGGCACACCGCTGTGGATATACGACTCGCCCATTACGCATAAGAACGGAATGCTCAACGCCAACCTCCGCAAGGCTTACAACGAACTGTTCGATGAGGCTGAGAAGGCTGTGGCTGCCGACTCGGCGATGCTGGCGCATGTGCGCATAGCCCGACTGCCGCTGCGCTACAGCGAACTCGAGATTGCACGCACCGAGAGCGGCGGCGACAAGGCTGCCGTGGAGAAGTCGCTCGACACGTTCGGCACAATCTGCGCCCAGTACGGCGTGCCAACGCTCAACGAGCGCAACAACAAGGTAGAGGACTACTGCCGTCTCTACCGTCAGCGCTTCCTGCCTAACGGCACGAAGAACAAGGCTGCCGGAGCGAAGGTGATATGGAACATACCGCCGCAAGAACGCTATCAGCCTATAGCCGACAAGGCACTCACCGACGGACTCTACGGCGGCACTACGTTCGTGGAGAGTTGGGTAGGCTGGCAGGGTGAGGATGCCGACTTCGTGCTCGACATGGGTGAGCAGAAGCAGGTGAACAAGATAACCACCGACTTCCTCCACCAGCTCGGACAGTGGATTCTGCAGCCAAAGAGTGTTTCCTACTACGCCAGCGACGACAACAAGAACTACCGTCTCCTCGGCACGCACGAGTTCCCCGAAGACCGCGACATAAGCGTTAAGTTCGTGCCCACAACCGTCACTCTCTCCGCTCCCGTCCAAGCCCGCTATATCCGCGTCGTCGTCAAGACGCTCGGTCTCTGCCCCTCATGGCATTACGGCGTAGGCTACCCTGCCTGGTTCTTCCTCGACGAGGTGGTAGTGGAGTAGAAAAATTTTGTTTGTAAAAAAATCTGTCATATCTGCCAGAATCACCGTAACTCTCAGATTATAAACAGTATAAAGGCTGGTAGATTTTGCTCCGTAAGGGCAAATCTATCAGCCATATACCAGGTATATAGTGAGTAAATCGTTTTATCCCAAATCATTAGGATTTGGGTTTATAGCTCGTCGTAAATAACTGATAACATATAGCAACTCAATGTTCTTCCTTCAGTTGCTTCAACAAAAACTCCTCAAGCGTCTTTTTGTCGGGCAGTTGCAGCATATAGGTCGAAACGAAGAGGTTGTTATCCATGCCAGCGAGCGCGTACTCCACCATCTTCTTGCCCTTTCGAGTACAGAGCAAGATGCCGATTGGTGGGTTGTCACCAGGTCGCATTTCGTTCTCGCGATAATGCGAGACGTATGCGTTGAGCTGTCCGAAGTTCTCGTAAGAAAATTCCTCGTTCTTCAGCTCTATGATTACGCCGCAATGCAAAATGCGGTTGTAGAACACAAGGTCGGGATAGTAATACTCGTCGTCAATGATGATGCGCTTTTGGCGAGCCTCGAAGCAGAAGCCCTTGCCGAGTTCGAGGATGAACTCTTGCAAGTGGCTAATAAGCGCATCCTCCATGTCATGCTCATCGACAATATCCTGCGCTTTCAGTCCAAGAAACTCGAACGTGAACGGCTGGCGTATCTGCAACTCTGCAGTATCGTGGCCTTGAACAGAAGGGAGCGAAAGCAACTTCTCGGGATTGGTGCTGATGCCAGCCCTAATATATAGGTTCGTGCTTATCTGACGGCGAAGCTCACGAACCGACCACGTGCACTTGATGCACTCCTGCTCATAGAAGTAGCGGGCGAGAGGGTCGTCAAGAGCCATAATCTCACGTAAGTGAGAAAATGATAGGCGTGAAATCATCAACTCTGGTGACGTTTGAAATTTATGCGACACTGTCGCACAAATTAGGTTTGTCTCATTATTAGATGAATTACTTTTAAGCTGAATACTGCTTCCGGAATTATTCGACGCTGTCGAATAATTCTGATTCGGAACAAATAGATTGACCATTTGTGGATACAACTTATAAAAGTTTCGCGACATTTGAAGCAGGGTTACATTGAGTCCCTTCCTATTCACCCTTTCCTCCAACTTCTTCAGTAGTTGCGTTCCATACTCAGCCCTATCCTTGCCGTGCTGTTCAAACTCAACGATGTAATAGCCTATGAGCCAGTTGCGCATCGTCTGCATACGATTGATTGCTTTTACAGCGGACGATTGTGCTGCATCATGAGTAGTCTGAACGATTGAAGCCAAGTCGTTGAAGGAGTGAAGCGTCTTGCTCCAATCCTCAAAAGGCAGTTCCAAGCCGTCGTGCAGGTATCTTTTCACTTCGTTTGCCATAATATTTTAGGTTTAGCTATTTCGAGAAAATTTCCACAAAGATACTAACAAATTATAGTTAGACAAAGATTTTTCTTTAACTTTGCAATAACTAACATAACGGTGGAGTGACATGAGGAAACTGATAGCTTTTTTATTGTTCCTATTGGCAGTAGGGCAGGGAGCAACGGCGCAGGAAGTGTCGGGGCTGCAGATGCCGTTGCCGAATGAGGAGCTTCACCAACTTGCTCCGAGTGCGGAACACCGCCCGATAACGCCGACCTATTCTGACATTCTGATGATGAAGGCACTATCGTCCTCAGAACTTCTTGCTACGCCGATAGTGCCGCTGTCGTTCTCTGCAGCGCAGCCGCTTGCCTACGGCTATGATGCGAGCCGTTCTGGAGCTACGTCGATGGAGGTGTTGAAGAACCTAAGGCTTACCGCTACGGGAGCATATTGCAACTACATCGGACTGATGGACGTGCAGTCGGTGAGCGGTGGCGTGCAGTACAGCCTGGGCGCAATGACTATGCAGGGCACCCTCGAAGCCAACCGCTACCTCTACCACGGACACGTCTTCTCGCAGTACGGCGTGTCGGGTCAGATTTCGTACTGTTTCAATCCTAACCTTGCGCTCACCATTTTCGGAACCTATTACAACACGAACCCATTCTTCAGCATGGCGGCATTTCCGTTCGTGCCGACGACAAGTTACGGCGGATACATGACCGTTAGCAGCAACCGCTTCTATGTTAACCTCGGTGTGGAGCGCCGCTATAATCCGTTCGAGCACAAAATGCAGACCGTACCAATCATCACTCCTGCGTTCAAGGTTTCAAAAAATGTGACTGTCGAACTGCCGTTGGGCGACCTCATGAAACATCTTGTTGAGCAAACCTTGATAAAGAGCGGACCGCACAGACGCTGATTGCCATTTATAGCTCGTCGTAAATAACTGATAACATATAGCAATCCCCTCGTTCGGCTATGCTGAGCGAGGGGATTGTCATTTACTCAAGTTTCGGATTTAGACTTTGAGGTTGATTTATAAACTTATAGTTTTACATATTTAAGACTGAAAAATATAGTTTATGTTGTTTTCTCAATTACTACTAAAAAACTCTAACAAGCAAATAAATTGTAATCGAAGTTGAGTGTTAATATTCCTTTGTCTGCATGTTACTACTTTTTTAAGCCATATTTGGCACTTTCTTTCATTTTTTTTCTTTTGTTTTATAAAAAAAATCTATCTTTGCAATTGGGAATATTGTGTTCTTATGAGTATACACCTTCGTAGGTGTTCTCTTGGATTCATTCCTCTCGTCCTATGAGCACACGCCGAGCTTTTGACAAGGATTCCTTGTCAGAAGAGGTTGGGTGGGCAATACAGGACGACGACATATTAAAAAGGCGTTTACTTGGCGCTTATCTTTGGCTGCTCTGAATCTCGCAAATTCAAATCTAGGTCATAGATGAAGCAACGGTAGATGTCCTCGGGTGTGATTTTTCACAACCGCACTTGTACATACAAAGGGATAATTGTACCTAATTGGGTGCAATCTGTTTCGTATGTGTATGTTACATGTTGCTAAGTGAGACCTCATACGGCGTGGGCTCTGACGTTGTTCATTCTACCTAGATGGGCAATGCGAGAGCCTTAGAGTAGCGGGATGAACAACAGGTAGGTTCTCCACGCTTTTTTTTTGTCGTAAAGAATGATGTTGTAATTGGATAATTGGAGAACTTATCCTACTTGATTGATAATTTCTTTACTGCAAATGAAACAGAAAACTGTTCTTTTAATTCTGTTGTTACTATTGCTGTGTTGTCCTTTTATAGCAGCACAACAAAAGCTACGTTTTTCTATCGCAAGTATCAAGCAAGATCAGTTTGATACAGCAGCGAAATATGGAGAATATACCAAAGTTGATGGTAGCGGTAACAATTATGCTATTATCAAAGTAACATCTAATAATCCTAATGATGATCTTAGTGGTTTCAATTTCAATTTTGGTAATCTAAAAAGCATTGTTGAGCAACATGATAATGCACTATGGGTATATGTTCAGAAGAATGCTAAGACGGTGACAATTAGTCGTTCCGGATATGTAACATTATCCAAAGTGGATCTTGGTTTAACTGTAGACGCAGGCTGTGTCTATAATTTACAACTTACGTTTGACCGTATTCAACAGAACATAGTGTATGATGTAAACATGCAGATGGTTATGTTCAAGACAGACCCTGCAATCAAAGGTGCAACAGTGATGGTAAAAAGCCAAAAGAAGGGTGCTACAGAAGAATTGTTAGGAATTACAGATGCAAACGGAACTGTTTCTAAAGCATTAACTTTTGGCAAGTACACTTATAAAGTGATGTCAGAAGGTAACATGTATCATACCAAAGAAGATATAATGACTCTCAATAATTCAGATGAGACACATACAGAAATAGTTAAACTACAACCTAATTTTGCGGAAATTACATTAAAAACAGTTGATGGTGCAGAAATATACCTAAATAATGAAAAGAAAGGTACTTCCTTATGGAAAGGTACTCTTGTTTCTGGTGACTATATCGTTACTACAAAAAAACAATACTATCGGGATGCACAACAGAGAATTTCTGTAGAAGAAGAAAAAAATGAGATAATAGATATAAATCCCCCCACTCCAATTACGGGTTCTTTGTCTATTTCGACTTCTCCTACAGGTGCTTCTATTGTTATTGATGGAAAAGACTATGGGCAAACACCTCGTATTATAAAAGATGTCCTAATCGGTCCTCATGAAGTATCAATGTTGCTTGTCAATCACAAGACAGAAACAAGAAATATTACTGTCTCTGAAGGCAAAACCGAAACAATAGAAGCAACTCTTGGAGATATTGCAAATATGCTAATTTCCTCACGTCCCTCTGGTGTATCCTTGTATATTGATGGAAAAAGTGTTGGTACAACACCTTATACTGGGGAATTTGCATCGGGATATTATGTTGTGAAAGCTGTTAAGTCAAAATATCATGATTACGAAAAACAAATGCATTTTGATAGCTCGCAACCGAACATTAGTTTCAATATGTCGCGCCAATTTTTTCAAAAGAATAGTGGCTATGCTATGCTGACACTCCAAGCTGGTTCTTGTATGGGGGTTGGTGCGACATTGGGAGGATATGTATATAATGTAAACGTTGAAGCGATATTTATGATGGGTTTCTCGAAAAGCGAAGATATATACTGGAATTGTATCGCTGATGAGGGTCAAAATCGTCCTGTATTGTCACAATACAAACCTATGATTATAGGAGGTAAAGTCGGTTACGGATTTATTATCGGTAACAGAATGCGTATCACTCCTCAAGGTGGTATGGACTTGTTATCAATCCACAGTAGCGAGGGTGGCGAGACATCAAAAGCTTATGCACTTTCTACTTCTGTTGGAACACGTTTGGATTATGCTGTTACATCATTTATGGGATTGAGCCTAGCGCCTGAATATAACTTTGCT
The DNA here is from genome assembly GCA_052272805.1 of Prevotella sp. GTDB lineage: Bacteria > Bacteroidota > Bacteroidia > Bacteroidales > Bacteroidaceae > Prevotella. Next base: position 8,428 of record DAVZJL010000032.1, read on the forward strand.
GTTTCAAAGTCTGACAAGTACAAATCCTTGTCAGAAATATCGTCAAAGATAAAAGGCTGGTCCGATGGATTTAACTGTCGTATAGGATTATATTTCTTCTTTTAAAACAATTTCATTATGAGAAAGATACATATTATATTATTTATAACGCTAATGTCATTGGGGCTTGTAGGTTGTGTTGATAATAATTCATTCGGTAATGATTATGTTCCGTCACTATCTGTACATTATTTATATACACCAACCACCAATTTGTCATTTGAGGCAGACAAAAATCTGCAAAAAGAACTTAAAATTGAATCAGAGAATACACCTTGGGAGTTTTCTGGGCAGGCAGATTGGGTTGCAATGTCACAGAGTTCTGGAAATGCAAATGCAAACATCTGTGTTACGGCATTAAAAAATACATCTGGTGATTCCGGGCGTTCCAGTGTTTTCTATTTCGATTCAACAGATCCAACATATTCATATAATAAGGCAATAACTATTTCTCAAGAATCGGCCAAACCATTTATAAATCTTTCTGTTAACAAGTTGACATTTTCTGCATCTTCTTCATCATCGACAATTCTCATTGAATCGAATATCAATTGGACAATCTCTTGTTCTAATGATTGGGTTTCTTTTGCTATATCTGAAGACAAATCTTCTATAGAAATATCAGTAAAAGAAAACCTAATACCTGAGTCTCGTACTGCATCAATTTTTATAAATGGTGCAATAACCGAAGTAATTGAGATTCATCAATTAGCCCCCGGAATACCAGTGACAGATGTAACTCGTATAGATTTTAATCAAGAGGGAGGTCATCATAATGTACAATTAATATCAGATGTTAGTTGGTCTGTTAGTACATCAAACTCTTGGATTGAAGTATCACCTAAAACAGGAAACTCAGGTGCGTCAGAGATTACAATTATGGTTACTCCAAACTCTACTACCAATGAAAGAACTGGTTTGGTAGACATTATAATTGGAGGTCGCGTTCTAAGAACAATTGAAATATATCAGCAAGGATATTATATAGATATTGATAAAGAAAAAGAAATAACATCATTAAGCCATTCATTTAATCTTAAATTGAACACAAATGTCGATTGGACAGTTCTATCTTCTCCAGATTGGCTTACAATTTCGCCAAATTCTGGAAATGGCAGTGTAACAGAACTGACAGTAACACCATCCGAAAATCTAAACATGGCGGAAAGAATTGGTAATATTTCTGTCGGCAATAAAGATTTAGGATTAGCTGTTACTTGTAGGGTTATTCAGAAAGGAAAATACTTTAATGACCTTATAAAATGTGTTCAATTTAATGCATCAGCTTCCAATCAAGATGTAGAAATACCTACTGACGCAAATTGGACTGCAACACCCAACGCTGATTGGATAACGTTATCACCGAAATCTGGTAAAGGTGGAATTATGAATATTAGTGTAACAGAAAATAAATGCGATGTAGAGCGAAACGGCGCAATAGAAGTTACTGTAGGAAACATAACCAAATCCGTTATCGTAAATCAAAAAGGTAAATATCTGATAGTTAATCCAACAGAATCAAATGAAATATCTTCGAAAGGTGGGTCTCATCAGATTTATGTTTCGTCTGATGATATTTGGACTGCACAATGTGATTTATCATGGGTCACTCTTTCTGAGAAGCAAGGCATAGGTGACATAAATGTGACTTTAATCATATCTGATAATCCGTCTATTAATGAAAGGAACGGAGAGGTGGTTTTTGACACTCAATACACTCAACCTGTAAAAATTCTTGTTAATCAAGCAGGTCGATACTTACGTGTTAATACGAAATCTATATATTTCTACAAAAAAGGAGGAAACTCTGACAATGTAATTATTGATACAGATGGAAGCGTTGAGGTAAGTAGTTCAGATTCTTGGTTTGCCGTGAATCGAAATGGAAACATATTCTCTATTTATGCATCTCCCAATAATACAAATGTAAGTAGGAATGGACTTGTTACTCTGAAATTAATAGATATAACAGATTCAGAACCTTATCACATTAGTATTCCTGTATATCAATATGCAGAAGGTGGTAATTTTACAAGAGAAGATTTTGAAGAAGATAATGATTGGAACCCTAACAAATAAAAATGAATATGAATATCAAAAAAATTATAACATATAGTCTGAGTGTATTGTTAATTGCATGTCTGTCGTCATGTGCAAATGAGTTAGTAGAAGTATGTCATAAGTCTGACATAGATAATTCTGATGTTCATGTACAAATTATGAAAGTCTTTTTTAATAAGCCAACTTTCGATAATTCTAATGATACAAGGGCCGCTATTTCTGAAGATTGGAAAGATGGGGATGTTTTGTATCTTCGTTTCAAAACAGAAAACTCTTACATACAGGGTAAAGCAATATATAATACAGCTAATAATTATTGGACTGTTACTTACAAAGGTGAACTACCAACTGACAAAGAGTCTTCTCTGCAAGTTTGGTATTTTGATGGTGAAACATCTGAAGAAGGAGACTACGTGAATCTTCAACCAGAAACAAGCCTTTACTGTGATGAAGAAGGACTCTATCTGTATAATAGTGCCAAAGAGTTGACATGTGTTGCCCATCTAAAACCAGCATCAAGTAGATTAAGATTTGTTGGCAATAGTGGAACGAAAATTTCTATTACTGGTTTATCCATGTTTAAGTATAATTCTAAAAATGGCACTTTGAATAGTTTACCTATCAAGTCTATTGAACTTACTGTGCTACCAACAGGAACAACTACGTATATTTATGTCGCACAGAATGAGAAAGATGAAGAATTGTGTGTATCTGATTCACACAACGATTTCTGTATGGTAATGAATGAAGACTTCTTAAATGGTTTTGGAAGTAGTGGATATTTAAATATTCCAACAATCTCTAATCATGAAGGTTGGGAAGTCTATGATCATCATGATTATGTTGATTTAGGACTACCAAGCGGGACTCTTTGGGCTACTTGTAACGTAGGAGCCACTGCTCCTGAAGAATTTGGCAATTTTTATGCATGGGCAGAAATAGAAACAAAAAACAAATATTGGAGTGATAATTATAAGTGGGGGGAACCTAAAAAGTATACGAAATACGTATGTCATGGAGAGACTGGATTGAACTACTTTACAGACAACAAAACAAAAATGGACGCAGAGGATGATGTTGCCCATATGGTTTGGAAAAGAGATTGGCACTTGCCTGATAATGAACAGTTTAAAGAGATGGTTGATAACTGTAGCTGGAGTTTGAAGATTATTAATGACATTTATGCTTTTGTTGGTGAAAGTAAATTAAATGGCAAAGAAATCATACTTCCTGCTGCGGATTCATTCACGTATAAACAATTCGTATTTCCTGGTGAATACTCAAACAATGCATGTTATTGGACTAGCGATCTTTATAACACCCAAAATTCCAACTCCGGCATAGCATATCATTTTATATTCACACCACTTGATAGCCAATATATTACGGGCATGCTGTTACAGGAAAGATATTATGGTCATACAGTCCGTCCTGTAAAATAGTAAATAAAAGTTCATATATAAAACAACGAATACAATAACTATAGCAATGAATATTTTTGTAGATAAGATATTGGATATGGTTACAGCAAACATTGGCAGGAAGTTTGTTGATAGTTTATTGTATATTAGTACAAAACGCATAGAATTCGAACTGATCGATTATTTATGCCAAAAAAGGACAGACGAAGATTTGAGGATTGTATTGTTTGATTTTTATATGTATTGTTATATATATCAATATGGCAAATTTGAGTATGATTCATGGTATTATAAACGGGATTTCATATACATTAAACAGATATATGTAAGACATAAATATGGTCTGGAAGAGGCATTAATGTTGAAATACAACTATGTTGAGGCCAAAATAAAGACTATGTTTAACCATTTCTGCGATACTCTTATAAAAAGTGAGGTCGTGTTTAAACCGAGATTTAAGGAATTTATACGTACAACATCTTTGTCTATTGCTCCACTACATCACAAATATGAAGGCTTAAGCAGAGATGAAATTCTCTTTACACAAGGTTTCAAAGGAATAGATAATTATATAAAGACTCAGTATTCTAGTTGTAAATCCTTTTTAAAGTTTCCTAATTACGCGTATTATAAATCATATTTCAACCAATAATCAAGTTATGATATCCTTTTCAAAGTTACAATTTGTTGTTTTACTTGCATCTTTGATGTTCCCTATTTTGGTGTATGCCCAAAACTGGGATTACATTCAGTCTTCGGGTGAATACTACTATGGTTCTGGTCATGCATCAACAGAGGCTGAAGCTGACAAAGCTGCTATTGCTGATTTAGTTGGTAAGATAGCTACGCATGTATCGAGTGATTTTCGTATGCTGACAGATGAAACGAACACAAATGGCGATATTGACCATAAATCTCAGGTAGTTCGGTGTGTTAATACCTATGCACAAGCAACCTTGACTAATACAGAGAAATTCGTACTTGGCAGTGAGCCGAATGTTACGGTTCGTCGATTTATGATGAAATCGGAACTAAATCGTATCTTTGAAAATCGTATTGCCAAGGCAAAAGATATGATGTCTCTTGCAGATGAAGCACTTGCAAAAACAAAGTTGGATATGGCATTACAATATTACTATTGGGCTTATTCGTTGGTGAGAAGTGTACAGTTTCCAGATGAAGTCAAAGATAATGATGGTCATATTCTTGTCAATTGGATTCCGATGAAAATCAATGACATCCTGAGTGGTATATCGGTAAAGTTTGACAAACGAGAAGATGAGTTTGTTGACTTACTGTTCACTTATGAAGAAAAGCCATTGTCAAGTGTGGAGTTTACGTATTCTGATGGACGTTCTGAATGCCATGGTTCTGCAAAAGATGGGCGTGGTATGTTGGAGATGATTCCTAATTTTGAAACAGATACATACCATATTAATATTGAATATGAGTATAAAGGACAAGCACGAGGCGATGCGGAGATGCAGAGTGTATTGGATATTATTACCAAAAGAAACTTCTCAAAGTCTGCAATAACAATAAATGATAAGGGAGGTATAAACTCAGCAGTCGTACAGAGTGAAAAGAAGCAGAGTGCCAATAGTACATCTTCTACAAATAATTTACAAACAGGAGTTCGCCTTAATCCAACCGTCTCGCAACAGGCAGATAATCAACAGCAATATGCAGATGTGCTGGCAAAGGTTGTAGAATCTATCCGTACACGAAACTATTCAAATTCAGCATCGGTTTTTACTGTTGAAGGACTTGAGATATTCAACAAACTCATTGCCTATGGCACAGGACGCATCGTTGGTACTCCAAACATAAGCTTCTTCAAAGGTGTTAATGGTTGCGTTGTTGCTAGAGGACTTCAGATGTCTTTTTCATTCAAAGCAGGAACAAAGAAGACATTCGTTGAAGATGTTGTATTTTTTTTCGATGAAAATAAGAAAATAAACAATGTTGCATTTGGTCTAGGACAAATTGCAGAGTACGACATACTCTGTAAGTACGCTCCAGGGTGGAAAGATGAGACTCGTGAATTGCTGATGGAGTTTATGGAAAACTACAAAACAGCCTATTGTCTGAAACGTTATGACTATATTCGTGACATTTTTGCAGATGATGCCGTGATTATCGTTGGTAATGTGGTCAAACATAATATGACGTTGCCTGTCGATAATCGGGTTGTCAGAATATCAGATGAGGGTAACGCAAGTATTAGATATAATCGATACACAAAAGATGAATATCTTGAAAATCTCAGACGTACATTTGCCCGTAATGAGTTTATAAACATCCGTTTTACTAATAATGACATACAATGGTTAGAAAAATATGAGAGTCAAGAACTCTACGCCATTCAAATCGGTCAAGAGTATAAATCTTCTCGATATGCAGACAAAGGATTTCTCTTTCTTCTGATTGATATGACAGATCACAACGCTCCTCTGATACGAATTCGCACTTGGCAACCCAACGAAGTTGACATGAGCAAGTTGTATAACGCTGGAGATTTCTATAATGAATAGATCAATTTAAGTAATTAATATTAAATATTTTACAATTATGAGAAAAGTAATAGTTTTAATGGCGGCATTGTTTGTTGCATCCACTAATTGTATGGCTCAAAGCTATGCAGACTTGCTCAGGACCAAAAAACAGCAAGACAAGATGACTAAGGAGATTCTCGATTTTAAACCAACATCAGAGGATAAGAAACAGGCAAAAGAGATGAAAAGGAATGGATGGACAGTCAAGGCCGGTGATGACCCAATGGATGTACAGTTCTGTCGTGCTAGAATGCTGAAAAATACACCTATGGTTGATGATATTGCTGGCTATGAGGGAATGACTGTCAATCGCTATATCATGTGGACAAGTATCGCAACTGCTGGAGATGAAAGTACTGCATCAGATCTAGCTCTTTATGATGCTCAATCCAAGATTGCTGCTCAGTTAGAGACAAAAATAGCATCAGCAATGGAGTTAAAGAAAGAGAATCAACAGAATAACATGGTTTCTGCGACAACCGTTAATAAGTTCCATAAGCGTTCTAAGGCTATTGTGGATATAACATTGAATAATACTCAGACCCCTGTAAGTATCTATCGTTTACTTCCTAACTACAATTGTCAAGTGCAGGTTCAGGTTGCATTTGATAAAATGGAAATTAAGCGCAAACTGCTACAGAAAATGCGCGAAGAACTCGAACAAGAAGGTGACGAGGAATTAGGCGAAATCGTAGATGAAGTGCTCAATTCTGTTAAACAGTAGTAGTTGTACATGAAGAGGTATTTAACAATCTTATTGGGCATGGTTTTAAATTGTGGCTTATGCCATGCCCAAGATATAAATGACGATTTTATGAATGAAGACGGTGACTTTGAGTCTTTCAGACATTCTATCCATAGGGACTTTGAGTCATTTAGACAAAAAATCAATAAAGAATACGCAGCGTTTGTACGTCATCCATGGAAAGTGACCAAGAATGAGAAACCCACTCCTAAGCCAAAAGATGAGGAAACTCCTCCTGTTGTGAAACTAGACAAAGACAAATCAGTGGATTCCAAACCAGTTCCTATCGAAGAAGTTATCAAACCCATAATTGATGGATCACCACAACCAGAACCTATTGAGCCAATCGATGAGCAACCGCAACCTGTAGACAACCATATAGAATTTGTTTTCTTCGGTACAAAAGAAAGGGTACGTGTACCAATTTTGAATACAAATAATGCCATCGATAAAGATGTTCATGTAAAAGAAAATATAGCGTCAACATGGGAGGTGTTTTCTAGTGGTGAATACGATAATCTGTTGATAGATTGTTTGAAAGTTAGACGCACTCGTAGGTTATGTGATTGGGCTTATTTGCAAATGATACGAGATTTTAGCGAACAATATTTTGGCGGTCGATGCAATTTAGCAACTCTTATGACAGCATGGTTATATTGTCAGTCAGGCTATCAAATGCGTATGGCAATAGAAGGGACAAAACTTCATTTGCTAGTAGGGTCTAAGCATCATATATTCGGTCAATCCTATTATAAGGTGGATGAAACAAACTTCTACCCATTCCTTCACAAAGACGAGGAGATTAAAGAACGCGTACAAATTTGTGGCGCATCGTTTCCTAATGAAGTAGCAATGTCATTGCTTATCCCTGAAGTTCAGGATTTCGATATCAGATATGGTGGAGCAAGGACTATAAGTTCAAAGCGTTATTCAAATGTTTCTGCAACTATTAAGGTCAACCAAAATATAGTTTCCTTCTACAACACTTATCCGACTTCGATGTTAGACGAGAATGTTATGACTCGTTGGGCCATGTATGCAAACACCCCAATGGCAAAGGATATTACAAATCTGCTATATCCACAATTTAAGTCGATGTTGAACGGAATGTCTCAGATAGATGCAGTCAACGTCTTGCTCAATTGGGTGCAGACTGGTTTTGAGTACGAGTATGACGATAACGTATGGGGTGGTGATCGTGCATTCTTTGCAGAAGAAACTCTCTATTACCCATATTGCGACTGTGAAGACCGTTCAATTCTCTTTACTCGTCTTGTGCGTGATCTTCTTGGTTTGGAGTGTATTTTGGTATTTTATCCAGGTCACCTTGCCGCAGCTGTACGTTTCACCGATTCTGTTAATGGCGATTACATACAATTGAATGGTCAAAGATACATAGTTACAGACCCAACCTACATCGGAGCCCCCGTTGGTATGACTATGCCTGATATGGATAATCAAACGGCTAAAATAATTTTGCTAGAATAATATAAAAATATACATAGGAATTATCATTCAATAGAACCTATTTGTAAAGCAGCGAAGAGTAAATATCCAATATTTTGTTGCTTAGAATATTATCTGTTTTTGCAAGTTTTCGCTCTTAAAGGTAGACACTATCTACCTTTAAGAGCGTTTTTTGCATTTTCTATCCCACCGCCAGCGAGTAGAGGAAGAACATCCAGTGGGCGGTGATGGCAGCGACGAGTCCGCCGCAGAAGTGGGCGAGGATAGCCTTCGGTGTGAGGTCGCGATAGCCGAGCGAGTCGAGCATGGCGGTGTGGGTGCTGAGGAATCCGCTCCAGCACATGCCTATGGCGGTGAACACAGCGATGGCGTTGCCGTCAATCCAGCCGTGAGATATGAAGTTGGGTATCAGGCTGAGGGCTGCGCCCACCGCACCGAGTGCCGTGATGGGGAACGCTACGAGATGCGGGTCGTGGAAACCGAAGAGCCACTCGAACACGAAGTCAATCTTGTTTGCCAGCCACGGCAGCAGCTCCACACCCTGGTAGGCAGCACCCGTGTATGAGCCGTCGGCAGCCGCACCGAACGTGAATATCATCACGAACGTAGAGATGATGAGCACGCCCGGTATGATGGCTATGCCCACCTCCACGCCGCTGCGTCCGCCGTCGAGCATGGCGTTGAGCAGGCGTATGAACACGGTCTTCTCTTCGCTCTCGCTTTCCTCCTTCTCTTCCTCCTCTATGTCCTCCTTCGACACCGCGTCCTCCGTGGCATACTGCGGATAGGCTTTCAGCACGAAGTGCTGCATGAGTCGCGTGGAGCAGACGCAGCCGAAGCAGGCACCGAGCAGACCGATGAACGGCGCGGCATAGTAGCCCTGACTCGCCATGAACACGATGACGAGCAGACCCATACCGAACGCTGTACCGAAGTTGGTGAGCGAGATGAACTGATATTTCTTGAAGTAGCTTGCGAAGCGTTTGTCGTGCGCAAGCGAGATGATTGCTGGGTTGTCTGAAAGGAAAGTCATAACCGCACCTAACGATGTCACGCCCGGCAGGTTGAAGATGGGTCGCATCAGCGGTCGCAGCGTGCGTTCGAGCAGCGTCACCACACCGAACTCCACGAACACCTTGCCTATGGCACCTGTTATCACGCAGATACTCATCAGGTAGAAAACTGTGTTGAGCAGCAGGTCGTGCGCTGTGCGCATGATAGTGTTGAGCATGTTCGGCACACCCATCACCATGCCTAAATAGCCGAAGAGTACTACTACTGTGGTTATGCACCAGATGCCGCTCGGGATGAGTGCTTTGCGTTTAGAATTGTTCTGTTTCATAAGGTGTTCGTTTAATAGTTTGTAGATAAACGGTTGATGGCTTTTGCAATCGTCATAACCAATCGCAAAGATATGAATAATTATTGAACGGCGTACGCCAATTGCCTATATTTTTTTCGATTAGAAAAGTAGGAGGCTACGGCATTCCTGCCGTAGCCATTAGCGGCAACAACAACTATTTGCGATGGCTACGGCAAGAATGCCGTAGCCTCCTACAGTTAGTCATCGTGTGGCGGACGCAATCAGATCGGGCAGCGGACGCAATCTGATTGGACGGCGGACGCAATCTGGTCGGACGGCGGACGCAATCTGATTGGACGGCGGACGCAATCTGATTGGACAGCGGACGCAATCTGATTGGACGGCGGACGGAGCACAATGACAGAACCTCAGCACAGACGCTCCAAAACATCAACATACAACAATGTAAACATCAACATACAATAACGTAAACATCAGCATACAACAACGTAAATATCAACATACAACAACGTAAATATCAACATACAACAACGTAAACATTAACCCAAATCGGTCATTAGAAAATGACAAGATTTTTTCTAATGACCGATTTGGGTTTAAGGTAACATTCTATTAGTCTCTGCAACGGATGGATACAAAAAAAGTGTGTCATAACTCGCGAGTTATGACACACCCTAATATCGCTTAGAAGTGGAACTTCGTTCCGATGCTGAACTTAAGCTCGCCGTGAGCAGGACTATTTGTGTTTTCTTCTATGCCTTTTCCGTGTACAACGGCAGACGGCTCAGCGTATATCTCGAAGTGGCGGCTTAAACGCCAACCAGCCTGTAGAGCAACGTTCACACCAGGCACCACCTTAGTCTTCCTACCCTCGCCCGAACTGATGCCCATCTGGACACCAGCCAAACCGGTAAGTTGGAAGAGACGGTCATCGTTCTGTTCGCCAGTGATAGCGTTGCGTATGTTCATCATGTAGTCGGCAGCGATGGTGGTGATGTGGTTAGTGTGCTCCGTATCGCGCTTCAGGAACGTCTCGCTCACGCTGCCATACACACCATGCACACCGTTCAACCAGCGACCATATCCGGCACGCACGTTGTAAGTCAGCTTCTTCGTTCCGCTCACCTTGCCGAAGTTGCCCGAGTAGAAGCCCGTTCCGCCACTCACGTCCACAACGTTCTTCTGCTCCGGAGCTTCGTTCAGTTCGCTTGTGTGCTTCTCGCGGTTCAGCACATAGTCGATACCAACGAGCACACGCGGCGTAACACGTCCCCAGTTCTTGCCATTGAAACGATCGGACAGCTCATAAGCCATGGTAGGTTCTACGAACAAGCCTGTGGTAGACGAGAGGCGGATGCGAGCCTGACCACCTGCGTGTACGTCAGGAGCGAAGTATGCCTTATGTGCTCCGTAGTCGGCACCGATAGCAAAGCCCACCACTGAGCGCAGCGATAACCACGCGCGGTTTTCTGTACCATAGTTCATAGCGGTGAGGTCGGCAATCCAGTCGAAGTCAGCCACCGCCTTAGCGTAGCGACCCTCAGCAGTATAACGGCGCATTGTGCCGTCAAGACTGAAGCGCAGACCATTTGCTGAGCGCAACCACTGCGTATAGCTCAGACGCGCTGTCGGCATCCAGTAGTCGCTCTGCTTCATCTTCGTAGACGTAGATGCCAAACCGCCAGCGATGCTGATAGACACCTTCTTTGTGCCGCGGTCGCCATTAGCACGGCGCTCGATGGCGTATCTGTCGTGATAAGTATAGACGAAGCCAGTGAGCAACGACGGCATCACGTTGTATGGTTTGAAGTGACCATTCTGTTGTATGAAGTGCTTGTTGTAGATGTCTACACGTGGCTCGATGACAAAGGAGAGACCACGCGAGATGCGCACATTGCCTTGTAGACCACCGCTCACACCCCAGCTATTCTTCAGTCCGTAAGGCTGACAGTTGGAGCGGTTGAAGCTGACACCTCCCAACAGATTAAGCCAGAAGGTGCGTTCGGGGTAAGCACCGGTGAGCACATTGCTCAGATTGAGCATGTACTCCACCTGCGAACTGAGTGCCTTGGTGCGCTTTTGGTCAGTAGGGCGCATGGTGACGGCACTGAGTGAGAGGCGCACTGCGTTGTACGGGTCGAACCATTTGCCCACACTCGCCATAGGGCGAACGCCTGCATAATCGCCCCACGATGCGTTGTGTGCATTAGAAAGGAACGTAGCACCCACCAGTCCGCTCACGAAGATGCCGTCGGCGAAGCTGTGTTTGGTCTTGTCGGGTGCAGCGTAATGTTTGCGCACAACGGGGAGACGATAGCCGAAGCCCATGGTGAGGGTAGTGAACGGTCGCCATCCATGCCAGTTGTTCACCTGCGAGATTTGATCCTCTATCAAGCCGAAGCGCGGTTCGAGGTATGCATATACATTGCGAGACAAAGCAAGTTGTCCGCGTAGACCGAGGTGTATGTCGATGCCATAATCGGCTGGTCCGGCGTTGTGTGCCATGGCGAGAGCTGCGCCCGCTATGCCGTACACCTCGAAACGTTTCGGCGTGTAGTAGCGTCCGCTCTGTGCTATCGCAGTGATGTTGAGCAGATAGTCGAGTCCGAGGGTGGTGTACTTCGACTTCACTCCTCGTGTGCTCCACTCGCCGGTGTTTATATTTAAGCGTACGCCATGTTCAGGTGTAATCCAATCGCCGATGGAGAATCCTCCACTCAAACCGAACTCAGGCTTTCGCGCTCCCATGACGCTCGTTCCCATGCCTCCGTCGACGAACAGATGGTCGAAAGGCTTCTTGTGCTGCCATTGTTTTGCCACACGCGGGCGTTGAAGCATGTATTCGAGAGCTCCACCGTCTATCTGTGCGTGTGCTGTCGTGGTATAAGCAGTGGCAATGAGTGCTATCATTGCCGTTTGTATCATATTATTCATATTATTTTAGCCCCTCCTTATTGTGTTGTTCTACCAATAAATCGTTGACATCACCATCGACGTGCGCTATATTCTTCAGTGATGGATCCATCTCGAAAGCACGCTTCAGCTCATCGTATGCTCCGACAGCATCCTCAGCACGGTTTAGACATACGGCGCGCAGATAGTGGGTGAGTGCGTCGTCGTCGGGCAACTCACGACTAAGCTTCAGTGCTTCGCTGTTGCGTTTCATGGCGAGCAGCATGAGCAGGTTGTTGCGCTTGCTCGTAGCAGCAATGACTGAGTAGTTGTCCTCGTAACGTCCGTTGAACGCACCGTTCACGGCGTGTAGCAGACGTGTGGCATCGGTCTTGGGTACGTAGCTCATTATCTCGTCTGCCTCGCCATACTGCTGGTCTTTGAGTAATGCGATGGCGTGGTTGGTGTTGACAGCCACCGGTGCCTTCTCGCCTGCGAATTTCTCCAACAACTCGGGGTCGGGCTCGCCACGCTCGATGAGCAGTGCTGCGAGGTCGTTGGCTGCAATCATGAACGAGGGGAACATCTCCAACGCTTGACGCAGGACGGTCTCGCGCTTCTTTGGGTCGGACTCGTTGCGGTAGAGCGTGAAGAATTCGTAGCGTGAGAGCTTATGATAATCGTCGGCATATAACTGGCGAATTTCGTCGGTCGTGAGTTGGCGGAATATGGCATAGTTCATGGTGTAGTTCACCTGGCGCAGCTGAGGCAGATAGCGTGCTTCGAGCACACTGTTGTAGAATGGCAGGCGGCGCATACGTCCGCTCTGTACGTTGGGGTCGGCATAGCGGTTGATGATGCCTTGCACCTTATCAGCCTCGCTGAAGAGCGAGTCGCGACGTAGCAGTGTTACCACGTCGCTCCATGTAGCTACTGACGACTTCGTGCCGAACTCCATGTCGTTGCGAAGGTCGTTGGGTAGTTGGCTGCGTATATGTCCTAAGGCGAACTCCATACGTTGGCGTGCGAGGGTCTGGTTGCGCGAGAGGCGACCGTCTGGCGACGATATACCCTCAAGCTCAAACGACAGTAGTGTCGCATCCTTGTCGGCACGTATGGCATCAATCTGGCGGCGCAGCTTCTCTATCTCAGCGCGGTTCTGTGGGTCGTCGGTGTTCAGCGTCGACTTGCCGATGAGAAACTTCAAGTTGATGCTACCCTTGCTGTTGCGCATCTGCTTCTCGGGTGTGGGGTAGTAAGCCTCGTCGTTAAGCGTACTGCCCATGATGGAGCAGTCGAGCCATCGCAGAGGGTTAACCGTGCCACGAGCAATGATAGTGGTGTCGCGGTAGAGTATGTGTGTGTAGTCCTCTATAGCCATGTACACGTCGCAAGAGTAGTCGGCTTTCAGATTCTCGACATATATAGAATCGGTGTAGCCGATGATGTCGTTGTCGCGACCATTCTCGCGCAGCGTGCGACTCTTTACCGTTATGTACTTAGCGAGTGGGTCGCCATTGTCGCTGTTCTTAATGTCGTAGTTGTAGAGTCGATCTTGTGTGATGTTATACTTTTTGCCGTCGTACACCATCGGACGCAAGAGGGTGAGCTGCTTGTCCGTCACATTATTTAATATAGGTTGCACCACGAGACGTCTGTTGCTGCGGAACATCTCCTTCGGCACACGCACACGAGTGCGCACATAGAGCCAGTTGCCCTTCACCTCAATGTCGGTTGGTTCGGGCATGATGCGGTCGGTGATGCGCTTTGTCTTTACCACCACCTCGCTGAGAGTAACGTCGTCTTCGTTGAGCTTCACCTCTGTAAACTTGTCGTTCTTCACCTTCAGTATCTCGGGTTTCGCGCCAATCATAGAGAAGCGCAGCTGTGCGCCAATCTGCGTATTCATGGAGAAGCGTCCGTCCTCGTCGGTGACGGCGAGAGCGCGGCGTAGTTTGATGTCGGTGATGTTCACGCCAATGAGCGGTTCGCCGGTTTGCTTAGACACCACGCGACCCGTGAAGCGTATCACGCCCTGAGCCTCGGCTTCGAGTGAGAAGCTGATAACGGCAACGAGCACTATGAGCAGTCGTTTGACGTGTAGGGTGATGTATTGTGATATAATGCTTTTCATATCTGTTTATTTAATAATGGTTCCCATCTCCTACTATTTAATAATGTACACAAAGCTGACAGCAGCCTTGATTGGTGCGAAGTTGACGGTGCTTACGTTCGGCTTGTCAAGAGCGGCACGCTCCTCTTCGTCACGCGAGTACTTCTCTTGACGATACACGGCACCAATGCCAAGCGTAGTCTCAAGGCTCCAGTGGCGACTAAGTACGAAGCTGTAGCCATAGGTGATACCACCACCGAAGAGATCGCCGTCGTGACGTTTTTGCTTCAGCTTAAAGTCGTAATTGGCAGCAACTGCTGTGATGCCCAAGAAGTGACCTGCTTGCGGACGAGCACTGAACCAATAGCGTACTTCTGGGGTTAATGCAAATCCCCGAGTGTCGTACTTGCCGCCTTTGAAACGATGGTAAGTAGTTTCAATATTAAATGTTATGTGGCGGTTGACTCTGAACTCAACCCCAAGGTTGGGAGACGCAGCTGTCCAATACAATGCGTTCGTCTTTACATTTATGCGCTGTGCTGTGGCTGGTGAGGCAACGGCAAGCATTACCACGACGGTGGTAATAAGCGCAATTAGTTTCTTTGACATTTTGGTGATTGTTTGTATAGTATTAATTGTATGTAATTGTATGTTTCGTATTGCTATCAGTGGATAGGGTGGGCGACAGCGTTACTCGCAAAACTCGTCGAAGTGTTCAGCCATCTCGCATAGCGCAGCGTACCACTCCTTGCCGAAGCGTCGGGT
Organism: Prevotella sp.; assembly: GCA_052272805.1. Taxonomy (GTDB): domain Bacteria; phylum Bacteroidota; class Bacteroidia; order Bacteroidales; family Bacteroidaceae; genus Prevotella. Next base: position 23,810 of record DAVZJL010000032.1, read on the forward strand.
GAGTGGTCCTTCGAGGAACTTGTAGACGGGCAATTGCAGCTCGCGACCCTTCTTTACAGCGTCCTTGCACACATCCCATTGGTTGTAGTTGAGGGCCACGATGCCGTTGGCGAAGCGTTTCTCGCGGATGGGGTAGAGGGCGCAGGAGATAGGCTTGATGAACGAGGTCTTGCCAGCGCGGTGCGCACGCTCCAAGGCACATAGGCAGCAGTCGCCCTCGTAGCACGTAAAGACGCAGTCCTTGCCGCCCACGATGCTTGTCACGAGGTCGCCCTCGCGGTCGGTGTACGCCACACCTTGCTTGTCGACCACGGCTTGTGCCTGAGCCGACATATCGCCCCATACGGTGTCGAGCGCGTCTTCGATGCCACCAATCTCTTCGAGAGTGACGGGTGCGCCGGCGTCGCCCTCTACGCAGCAGATGCCCTTGCAGGCGTCGAGGTCGCAGCAGAACTGCTCGGTGATGATGTCGGACGAGACGAGTATATTCTCAATGTCGAGTATCATATTTTTGTTTTATTTCTTAATGATTATTTCTATTTGCTGTATATTCTCCCACGGATTGCACTCTTCTTGCAGTATGTTCTCCCACGGAATTCACGGAATACACAGAACCTTCTTGCTGTATATTCTCCCACGGATTGCACAGATTTTCACAGATGCTACTTTCAAGAGGGTGCACCCCCTGGTTACCAGTCAATCTCCTGCTCGCCATGCTCGCGCAGATAGGCGTTGCACTGCGAGAAGTGGTGGTTGCCGAACCATCCGCCACGGTTGGCAGACAGCGGTGAGGGATGTACCGACTCGAGCACGAGGTGGCGCGAGCGGTCGATGAGCTGCGCCTTAGAACGAGCATAGCCACCCCAAAGGATGAATACAAGGTTCTCGCGTTCGGCGTTCAGCGTACGTATCGCAGCATCAGTGAACTGTTCCCAGCCATGACGCTGATGGCTCGCTGCCTGATGCGCACGCACTGTGAGCGTGGCGTTGAGCAACAGCACACCCTGCTCTGCCCAGCGCGTGAGGTCGCCCGTCGGTGGCATTGGTTTGCCGAGGTCGAACTGTATCTCCTTGAAGATATTTTGTAGCGACGGCGGAAAAGGCACGCCTTCGGGCACGGAGAAACTCAATCCCTGCGCCTGACCGGGCTCGTGGTATGGGTCTTGACCTATTATCACCACCTTCACACGGTCAAACGGACAGAGGTTGAAGGCGTTGAAGATGAGCGACCCAGGCGGATAGCACGTCGCGGTGGTATATTCGTGGCGCACAAAGTCGGTGAGCGCAGAGAAGTAAGGCTTCTCAAACTCCGCACCAATATGCTCGCGCCATGAGTTGTCGATTTTTACGTTCATACGTACAAAATTACTAAATTAATGCGAATAACTGCCACTATATGATATATTTTCGCTACTTTTGTCTTTATATAACATAATGACTATGCAACTCATACGCTTACTGAAAGACTGGACGCTACCCGTGGCAATCGGAACCGGCTGCGTGGTGTATATAATATTTGCGCTCGTGCCCCAGCTCGACAGCTTTGCAACAGCTGCCACACCCGTGTTCGATGCTATGCTGCCGATGTTTATGTTCCTCGTGCTATTTGTCACGTTCTGCAAGGTCGACTTTCGTAAGTTACGCCCCGTAGCGTGGCACTGGTGGGTTGGCGTGTTCCAACTGCTTTGTGTGGGTGCAGTGATGGCAACTGTGCTCGCTTTCGGGCTGAGAGGCAACCTGCTCATCCTTGCAGAAGCACTACTCACGTGCATCATCAGTCCGTGTGCATCGGCAGCTCCAGTCGTAACGCAGAAGCTCGGAGGCAACCTCGAAGAGATGACCACCTACACCTTCCTCTCCAACTTCATAACGGCACTGATGATACCGGTCTGCTTCCCGCTCCTCGACAGCGGACGCGAGATACACTTCCTCGCCGCCTTCGCCCTTATATTATATAAGGTGTTCACGGTGCTCGTCGTGCCTATGTTGCTCGCCTACGTCGTGAAGCACCATGCCAAGAGCCTCTGTCAGTGTATCGTCAGCGTAAAAGACCTCTCATACTACCTATGGGGATGCTCGTTGCTCATCGTCTCCGGCACTACGATGAAGAACATCTTCCACGCCGAAACCACACTCGCATTTCTGCTTCTCATCGCCATAGGCTCGCTCCTGCTATGCGTTTTTCAGTTCGCTTGCGGACGCGCCATAGGCAGCAAGTTTGGCGAGACGGTGAACGCCGGTCAAGGACTCGGGCAGAAGAACACCGCCTTCGCTATATGGATAGCCTGTACCTATCTCTCGCCCCTGTCGGCAGTAGGTCCCGGCTGTTATATCCTGTGGCAGAACATCATTAACAGTATAGAGATTTGGCAAGCACAAAAGCATATTTCTAATAAATAATTTGCACGAGCCAACTGAAAGCATTATCTTTGCAGATACAAAAGGAAAACACATAATTAATAACTTAAACAAAATAACAAAAATGGAAGAGAACAAGAACCAGCAGCCCCAGGGTCTTCAGATCGAACTGAAGCCAGAAATCGGCGTAGGCGTTTACGCTAACCTCGCACTCATCACACACTCATCAAGCGACTTTATCCTCGACTTCACTTGTATGCTCCCAGGTATGCAGCAGCCGCAGGTACGCAGCCGCGTCGTAATGGCTCCGGAGCACGCTAAGCGTCTCCTCATGGCTCTCAACGACAACATTCAGAAGTACGAGCAGAACTTTGGCAAGATTAATCTGCCGGAGGCACAGCAGCCACGCACAGCTACTCCGTTCAACAACCCGGAGGCTTAATCAACGCACTCGTTAGCTCTCCGTCTGCTTCTTGAAGCAGACAGCATGAGCCGATATGCATATAGACGCAATTCCCGCAAGGGAGTTGCGCCTTTTTTTTTTGATGTCAACGACGTGCTAAAGCGGCGCGTAGCGGAAAGCTAACAGTAGGAGGCTACGGCATTCTTGGGCTCACCCGATAAACCCAGGGGGAAGTTTCTTTGATTCTATAGAAAATTTATAC
>DAVZJL010000033.1:0-19662 GCA_052272805.1 Prevotella sp.
TCGAAAGCGGATGCAAAGGTATAGCTTTTTTGTAAACCACCAAAACTTTTGAAGAGAAAAGTTGAAAAATTACGCCCGTTTTAACAGTTGTTTGCAATTAAAACACAACATTGTGGACGCACACATTATATTATTATGGGCGAGATAGACTGTTTTAAGGACAGCAACCAGAGGATGCACACAACAGGAAAGCGCTACTGATCGAGGAAAACAGAGGAAGATATTGCAAGAAAAAGAGAGTGTGAAATGTAAAAAGGGAGGTTTTGAGCCGCAATAGCAACGGTTTGGCAACACGAGAGTAAAGGTTTGACACTGCGAAAGTAAAGGTTTGACACTGCGAAAGTAAAGGTTTGGTACTGCGAAAGTAAAGGTTTGACACTGCGAAACATCAACAAAAATCATCCGCGTCGGTCGATACGAGCATCCGCGGCGGTCGATACGAGCATCCGCGTCGGTCGATACGAGCATCCGCGTCGGTCGATGCGAGCATCCGCATCGGTCGATACGAACATCCGCATGTAATACATGAAATAACACAGCACAATAATAAATATGTAGAGCTATTTGCTCATATCATTTTTTTGCCGTAAATTTGCACTACTTGTGTGCTATCATGCGCACTAAAAACCGAAGAAAACAAAACATTCACATAAAACCTAAAGAAAACAAATCTATGAACAAGTATCCCAAAATTGGTATTCGCCCCACCATCGATGGTCGTCAGGGTGGCGTTCGCGAGAGTCTTGAAGAGAAAACAATGAACCTTGCACGTTCGGTTGCAAAGCTTATCACAGAAAACTTACGCAACGGTGACGGCTCACCCGTGGAGTGTGTCATCGCTGACACTACAATAGGACGCGTCGGAGAGAGTGCTGCCTGCGCCGAGAAGTTTGAGCGCGAGGGCGTTGGCTCTACCATCACCGTCACATCATGCTGGTGCTATGGTGCTGAGACAATGGACATGAACCCGCACTGGCCGAAGGCTGTATGGGGCTTCAACGGCACAGAACGTCCGGGCGCAGTATATCTGGCAGCCGTGCTCGCTGCTCACGCACAGAAGGGTCTGCCCGCGTTCGGCATCTACGGACACGACGTGCAGGACCTCGCCGACGACTCTATCCCGGCTGACGTGGCTGAGAAGCTTCTGCGCTTCGCACGCGCTGCTCAGGCAGTGGCTACAATGCGCGGCAAGTCGTACCTCTCTATGGGTTCGGCATGTATGGGTATCGCAGGCTCTATCGTTGACCCGAACTTCTTCCAGGAGTACCTCGGTATGCGCAACGAGAGCGTTGACCTCACCGAAATCATCCGCCGCATGACAGAAGGCATCTACGACCACGTAGAGTTTGAGAAGGCCATGGAGTGGACACGCGAGCACTGCATGACAAACGAGGGCGAGGACATCGCAAACCGTCCGGAGAAGGCAAAGACACGCGAGCAGAAGGACCAGGACTGGGAGTTCATCGTGAAGATGATGATGATCATGAAGGACCTCATGCACGGCAACCCACGCCTTGCAGAGCTCGGCTACAAGGAAGAGGCTATCGGACACAACGCCATAGCAGGCGGTTTCCAGGGACAGCGTCAGTGGACCGACTTCTATCCGAACGGCGACTACCCGGAGGCCCTTATGAACACCTCATTCGACTGGAACGGTCTGCGCGAACCTATCACATTGGCTACGGAGAACGATGCCGGCAACGGCGTGGCTATGCTCTTCAACCACCTGCTCACGGGCAGAGCACAGATCTTCTCTGACGTGCGCACATACTGGAGCCCCGAGGCTGTGAAGCGCGTAACCGGCAAGGAGCTTACCGGTATGGCAGCTAACGGTATCATCCACCTCATCAACTCGGGTGCAACAACACTCGACGGCTCTGGCGCAGCTACTGACGCAGAGGGCAAACCAGTGATGAAGCACTTCTGGGAGATGAACGAGAAGGACGTAGACGCTTGCCTCCAGGCTACCACATGGTATCCGGCTAACCGCGACTACTTCCGCGGCGGTGGTTTCTCTTCAAACTTCCTCACACGCGGCGGTATGCCCGTAACAATGGTTCGTCTGAACCTCGTGAAGGGACTCGGTCCGGTTCTGCAGCTCGCTGAGGGATGGACCGTAGACGTTGACCCAGAGATACACGCTGTTCTCGACAAGCGCACCGACCCGACATGGCCTACCACATGGTTCGCTCCGCGCCTCACAGACAAGGCTCCGTTCAAGGACGTTTACTCTGTGATGAACAACTGGGGTGCTAACCACGGTGCAATCACTTACGGACACGTAGGTGCCGACCTCATCACGCTCTGCTCTATGCTCCGCATACCGGTTTGTATGCACAACGTGGAGGACGAGAAAATCTTCCGCCCGGCTTCATGGAATGCATTCGGCATGGATAAGGAAGGCGCAGACTTCCGCGCTTGCAAGAACTACGGACCGATTTACAAATAATTTATAATTGAAAGTTGAAAGTTGAAAGTTGAGAGTTGAAAGTTGAAAGTTGAAAGTTATGATATGTTTTACTGTTATATGCAGTTGAATTTTACCAATTAAGGAAATCATATCTCTCAATTCTAAACTCTCAATTCTCAACTCTCAACTTACAACTTTCAACTCTCAACTCTCAACTCTCAACTCTCAACTTACAACTCTCAACTTTTTCAAAGAAAAAAACATGATACAGGATTATCAGATACAGGAATTTCTGCGTCAGGCTCACCGCGTAGGCGATGCAGGCTTGACATTGTGCTCAAGTGGCAACATCTCATGGCGCATCGGCGACGAAGCGCTCGTTTCAGGCACAGGCTCATGGGTGCCGACACTTCCGAAAGAGAAGGTGGCTATCTGCCGCGTCAGCGACGGCGAAGTGCTCAACGGCGTGAAGCCTTCAATGGAGAGCGGCTTCCACCTCGGCGTGCTCCGCGAGCGTCCCGACTGCGACGTAGTGCTCCACTTCCAGTCGAAGTACGCTACCGTTGTGTCGTGCATGACAGAGACACCGAAGGACTTCAACGTAACGGCTGAGGTGCCGTGCCACGTTGGTCGCGAGATACCGGTCATCCCATACTTCCGCCCAGGCTCACCAGAGCTTGCCGAGGCTGTTAAGGCTGCGCTCAAAGACCACAACTCGGCTCTCATGCTGAAGCATGGCCAGGTGGTTTGCGGCAAGACCTTCGACGAAGTATTCGAGCGTGCAATGTTCTTCGAGATGGCATGTCGCATCATCGTGCTCAGCGGTGGCAAATACAACACGCTGACCAACGAGGAGATCGACGACCTTGAAAGCTACGTGTTGGGAAAGAAGGGATAAAACCTCACACATGACCTATTTAGCTATCGACTTCGGCGGCGGCTCAGGACGAGTCGTCGCCGGAACTATTACAACCGAAGGCGGAAAGAAGCAGCTCACCATGCAGCTTGTACACCGCTTTCAGAATCGACAGGTGCGCCTTGGCGAACACGTCTACTGGGACTTCCCTGCCCTCTTCGAAGACATGAAGACCGGACTGCGCAAGGCGGCACAGCTCGGACTGAAGGTGTCGGGCATCGCCGTGGACACATGGGGCGTAGACTTCGGACTCATCGACCGCAACGGCGACCTCATCGGCAACCCCGTCTGCTACCGCGACGCACGCACACAGGGCATGGCTGACGAGTTCTTCGCCGACACCGACCGCACAGCTCACTATAGCGTGAACGGCACGCAGGTGATGGAGATAAACACGCTGTTCCAGCTCCTGAGTCTCAAGAAAGCCAACTCGCCGCAGCTGCAGATAGCCGACAAGATGCTCTTTACGCCCGACCTCTTCTCCTACTTCCTCACCGGCGAGGCCAACACCGAGTACACCATAGCCTCAACATCCGAGATGCTCAACGCTACGACACGCGACTGGGACTGGGAACTTATAGACCGTCTCCAGCTGCCGCGCCACCTCTTCTGCCCTATCGTTATGCCAGGCACCGTGCGCGGAAAACTGCGCAAGGACATAGCCGAGGAGACCGGACTGGGCGAAGTGGATGTCATAGCAGTCGGCTCGCACGACACGGCAAGTGCCGTAGCGGCGGTTCCGGCTAAGGACAGCGAAAGCCCCGTGGCGTTCATCAGCTCCGGCACATGGTCGTTGCTGGGCGTAGAGCTCGACCAGCCGATACTCACCGAGGAAGCTCGCCGCGCCGAGTTCACCAACGAAGGTGGCATAGGCGGCAAGATTACGTTCCTGCAGAACATCACCGGACTGTGGTTCCTGCAGCGTCTCATGGCAGAATGGAAGGAAGAAGGCGACGAACAGCAGTACGACACGCTGCTCGCTGCTGCCGCAGAAGCCGAGATAAAGACCGTGATACCGGTAGACGCAAAGGAGTTTCAGAACCCCAAGTCGATGCAGGCTGCCATCTGCAACTATTGCGCGGAGCACGCGCTCGAAGTGCCGCAGTCGAAGGGTGCCACAACACGCGTCGTACTGCAGTCGCTCGCAGCAAAGTATGCCGAGGCAACGGCACATCTCAACTCGATGCTACCCAAGCCGATACAGAAGCTACACATCATCGGCGGCGGATCGCAGAACAAGCTACTCAACCGTCTTACAGAAGAAGCACTCGGCGTGCCCGTGGAGGCAGGACCCGTAGAGGCAACAGCCATAGGCAACATACTCTGCCAGGCACTCGCCAAGGGCGAAGTGAAATCGGTGGCAGAGATGCGTAAAATTGAAATCTAAACAAAGCAAATGAAACAATCCATTCTATCAAAGGACGGCGTGAGCTACATCGTCCCGTTCATCCTCATCACGTCGTGTTTCGCCCTGTGGGGCTTCGCCAACGACATCACCAATCCGATGGTGAAGGCATTCTCTAAGATTTTCCGTATGTCGGCGACAGACGGCGCACTCGTTCAGATGGCGTTCTACGGCGGCTACTTCGCCATGGCGTTCCCCGCAGCCATGTTCATACGCCGCTACAGCTACAAGGCAGGCGTTCTCGTCGGACTCGGACTCTATGCGCTCGGCGCGCTGCTGTTCTATCCGGCAAAGACGACGGGCGAATACTATCCGTTCCTCGCCGCTTACTTCATAATGACCTGCGGACTGTCGTTCCTCGAGACATCGTCGAACCCGTACATCCTGTCGATGGGAACAGAGGAGACGGCAACACGCCGACTCAACCTTGCGCAGTCGTTCAACCCAATGGGCTCATTGCTAGGCATGTTCGTGGCTATGAACTTCATCCAAGCTAAGCTCAATCCGCTCGATACGGCAGCACGTGCACAACTCAACGACGCAGAGTTTGAAGCGGTGAAGGAGAGCGACCTGAGTGTTCTGATTGCTCCATACCTTGCCATTGGCATCGTTATCTTCGCCATGTTCATGCTCATCCTCATCAAGAAGATGCCTCACAACGGCGACAAGAACCACGACATCAACTTCGTGCCCACGCTGCGTCGCATCTTCTCGCTGCCCCACTACCGAGAGGGTGTCATAGCGCAGTTCTTCTACGTCGGCGTACAGATCATGTGCTGGACCTTCATCATCCAGTACGGCACGCCAATCCTCATGGCTGAAGGCATGACGGAGCAGGCAGCCGAAGTGATGTCGCAGCAGTACAACATCATCGCGATGGTCATCTTCTGCTGCTCGCGCTTCATCTGCACGTTCCTCCTTCGTTATATCAACACCGGACAGCTGCTTATGATACTCGCCATTGCAGGCGGTGCACTCGTATGTGGTGTGATTTTCATGCACAACATCTACGGTCTGTACTGCCTTGTAGGCGTAAGCGCATGTATGTCGCTCATGTTCCCAACCATCTACGGCATTGCCCTTACAGGTTTGGGCGACGATGCGAAGTTTGGTGCAGCAGGTCTCATCATGTCCATCCTCGGCGGTAGCGTTCTGCCTCCGCTCCAGGCTTCCATCATCGATCGTGGTGAGCTCTTCGGAATGCCAGCCGTGAACATCTCGTTCGTACTGCCGTTCATCTGCTTCGTCGTTATCGCCATCTACGGACAGCGCACATACATGAGAAGCAAGAAGAAGCTGAAGGGATAACACCAAGAACACGCTGTGTTTCATCCTTCGGCACTCTTTCAGATACATTATACTATACTAAAAGCCATTGCACCGACTGATGCAATGGCTTTTTATTGCTGCCCAACAAAACATTTAGCATCCGCGTTGACCAATGCAGATGTCTGCGTAACCACCACTTATAACAAGCACATATTAAATTAAATTCTTTTAATAAAGTTTTGGTTAAACAATATTATTTTATACTTTTGCACAGATTTTCTAATATTTGTCTTATAAAGCAGGAATTAACTATAACGAAACAATAAAAATATTCAAAGAAAAGCAACATGAAACTATTTAAGCGAGCTCTTACATTAGCCCTCCTTGTTTTTTTTACGATGTACAGTCACGCCCAATCAATAGACGAGATTAAGAAGAATTCGAATTACATTTGGGGTGAAGGTAGTGGCACAACAATGAGTGATGCCGAAGGAGAAGCACTACGCCAAATGAGTGTGCAGATATCCGTTTCTGTCTACAACTCCTCTTACGACGAAGAGAGCAACGACAACAGCGTACAGAAGGCAGTACTTCAGTCGGTAAGCTCAGCAAAGTTCACGAATGTACAGATGCGCGTATTGGAGGAAGAACCAAACGCAAAAGTGTTCTGCTTCATGCCTCGCAGCGAAGTGAAGAAGATGTTCGAGAAGCGCGCAAACCACATCATCAACATGGTAGACGCAGGCAAGACAGCCGAGAGTCGTATGATGATTGATGAAGCTCTCCGAAACTACTACTGGGCTTTGGTTTTAGCAAAGACAACACCCGAACCTGTAGAAATCGAGTTTAACGACAAGAAGGGCGAAGCTACCTCCTTGTTACCAATAAAGATAAAATCGGTACTTGCGATGATTAACGCAAGCGTCGACGACATTCAAGACGGCAAAAACCTTATTCTTAGCTTCACTTACAACGGTAAACCCGTGTCGTCACTGAACTTCAAATATAACGATGGTCAAAGCATTGTTGGTCCGATTGTAGCACGCGACGGCATCGGCGAAGCATCAATGGCATCGATACCTGCCGACGGAAAGCTACATCTCACATACGAGCTACGTTTCCGCAACGAGGTAGACCCCACCGACTCGGACATAGCAGGCGCATTCAACGCCGGTATTCTCCCAAACATCAACTCTTCTGTAGCCATCGCAATAAAAAACAACAGCAAGAAGAAAGCCGCAGCACCCGTGCCTGCATCAGCCGAGATACTTGCGGCTCAACCCACAAACGACAAACGTTCTATAACCATGCAGAACGCTGAAAACACCGACGATCTACAAAAGGCTGTACTCGCTGTAGAATCAGCCATATCAACAAACGACCCTAAGTCAGTTTTCAGCTATTTCACACCTGAAGGCTACACGCTCTTCACCAACCTTATGGCAAAGAATGGCAAGGTGACCCTTGTGGGCAAAGCCCAAAGCCACAACTTCATCATCGCCGATGGCTACATAATAGGAAGAGCTACCAACATCAAACGACAGTTCCGCAACGGCAAGACATTTATGGAGAAATTGGTTTACAGATTCAATCCTGAGTCAAGAAAGATTGAGTCTGTAGCATTCGCACTGACACAACGTGCCGAAAACGACATTATGAACGCAGCTGCATCATGGCCAGAAGTGTCGCGTTGGGCTATCCTCAACTTCATGGAAGACTACCAGACAGCCTTCGCTTTGAAACGTGTCGACTACATCAATAGCATTTTCTCTGACGATGCGCTCATCATCACCGGCACTATACTGAAGAAGCTTAACAACGCCGAGAGAACATTTGACCACAACAAGACGCTCGACCTTGACGGACCAAAAGACATTGCCTATAGCCAACTTTCAAAATCTGAATACATCAATCGCCTGCAAAAGATATTCAGCAGTCGCGAATACGTCCACTTACAGTTCGAGGACAACGTGACAAGGATGATTGACCTCCCTGCCATTAACGGCATAAACAAGGGTGCAGCGTTTGGCATCGAAATAAAGCAGCGCTACGAGTCGACTGGCTATTCGGACGACGGCTATCTCACAATGGTGTTCGACACACGCGGAAAGCTACCTATAATACACGTACGTCTGTGGCAGCCCGACAAGAACAATATGATGTCGCTACAGGAGTTCATTTCACGATTTAACAAATAACAGTCAAAATAAAGCTATGATTAAACGATTATTCTTATTTGTGTTAGTATGCGTAATGCATACAGCTATGTATGCACAGACCAACACACAGAGCAAGGCACAGATGGTGTTCAGCAACGACTTCCACGACGCATCAGGACAGTTGGGCAATCTCACAGCACACTTTATCACCGAGAAGACATGGACAGACATGAATGGCGAGATTGGTGCTATCGTGCGCATTAAGGTGACGGGTATGTCTGTCTCAGAGATGGCAAAGCTGAAGGTGATTGGTTCTGCCAACGCAAGTGTACACGACACTCAATTTTTGGAGAACGAGCAAGAATGGATTGTTCCCCTCTCAAAGGGTACAAACATGTGGTTGGAGATGAGTCATCCGACATACGGCAAGAGTACTCGTCTTTCGCTACCCAAGCTGAAAGAGAAGGGTATGTACGATGTAACACTTGTGAACAATCGCACTACTACAATTGTTGTACACTCACTACCTGATGGTGCTGACGTGTATCTTGACGGCAACCACCATGGCAAGACTCCATGCGAGATCGCAGAGCAGCGTTTTGGCAAGCACGACCTGAAACTGATGTACGGCTCAAAGTCGAAAGAGGTAAAGATTGACGTGGAAGAGGGTCACACCTTTTTCGACGATTTCGACTTCCGTGAACGTCGCAAACTCAATATCGTTAGTTCGGAAGACAACACCACAATCTACATTGACAACCAACTTATTGGACAGGCACCGATACATGGCTATGAGGTGCTCGTAGGTCCGCACACCTTTAAGGCTGTCCACAAGGGTTCAAAGGGTTATAACGACACGCAGATTGACGAACAGACCATCGACGTGTCTTCGCAGACCGAAATAAAGCTATACCCAATCAAGAAGGGTAATGTGCAGGTTCTTACAAGATATGCAGGAAAATCAGTGTACGCTGAGCTCGTTGTAGACAACAAGGATAAATACACCAGTGAACCAAGCTACAAAGTGAACCTCCCTTATGGCACTCACTCGTTCAGAGTATCATACAATGGCAAGTCGAAGGAGAAGTTTATCAATGTTAACAAGCCCGAGCAGACCAAGGTATTTAAGCTGAGTGCTAAGAACGATGTGGTATGGCCGTGGCAGCGCGAGTACGCCATTGCGCCCGCAGGCTTCTCTTTGAGTTATGTGTACAAGCAGCTTGTAACAACGGGCGAAGGACAGAAACTGAAGGAGAACGGTGTATGGCCAGACGGAAAGGGAAAGACTCTGAAGGGTGTACAAGCAGGTCTGCACTTCCAGCCGTGCTTCAAGTTTGGTTTAGGTCTTTACACTGGTTTATTCTACGAGCTATATGTGTCGACAAGCAAGGATTACGACTATGACATGTTCATGGAGCATTGTGTCTATGTACCAACCCATCTGTACTATCGTATTCCTTTCGGCAGAAAGGTGGCAGTGTCAGTGCACGGAGGCTTAGGCTTCAACTATGTCATCCACGGAGCCTATTCGGCTAAAGACGAGAATATTGAGGATTATACCGACTTCTATGACGAGGACGGTTTCCCAAAGAAGTTCAACATGGCTATGGAGGTTGGCGCAGGCTTGCGCTTAGGCAACTTCCAACTTAACTTCCAGTATGGCAAGGGTTTGAACAACCACAAGTCGTACAGTTCGCAGGGCGACTTTAAAACTATACAGAACAAATACACCTTTGGTTTGTCGTACATGTTCAGCGCAGAATAAAAAGAAAACTCTACTGTATCACAATTTCTCTTCTTACTATCATAAGCCTCACGGCTTGTGATAGTAAAGATGAATACTATACAAATGATACACTACTGTCCATGAGTTTCCTTTAACATTTCAAAAAGTAACAATTTGATAGTTACCCATAAAAATTGAGGAAGAGCTACTGGTATTATCCTCCAGTAGACTCTTCCTCTTTCTGTTCAATGAGCAAGTCACACGTGAATACTATCGACCTTGATTCAGCACCAGACTTACTTCTTGAGATTATATACCACATATTTTGCTTTGCCCTTCACCGTAACCCTGTTGTAAGGTTTGGTCGGGAACACGAGGTTAGACATTGCCATTGTGCCGTCGGAAGCAAACGCCTCGATGCTGCAACGGTCGATAAACAGGCGCAGTTGCGACAGCTTACCGTGGACGGGAGCAACGGTGATAGCAGCAAACTCGTCGCTAAAGTCTTTCAGACCACTCTTCGTGCGATCCATGGCAAAGGTGCGACTCTTCTCGTCGTAGGTTAGCACCACCTGCTCACCCTTGTCGTTTGACAGCGTGATGGTGGCTCCGCCCTTGAGCGTGACAACCATCTCACACGCCTCCGAGAGCGTCTTCACAGCCTTCTTAGGACGCGCTGCCGCCAGCTCGGGCGACGGTGTGACACCGCAGTAGGTCTGTCCCTCATACTCGTAGAGGTCGAGGTCGCGTGGCACGGAGTTGGCAGAGCGATACTGCATGGTAGGCACCAAATTGGCATACTGCCAGTTGCTCATCCACGCTATGGCGACATGACGTCCGTCGGGGGCGTTGTCGAAGGTCACAGTGGCGTAATGGTCTTTGCCATAGTCCATCCATTTTGTCACCTCGGGTGCCGACTCGCATGTAAATTTGTGTCCGTCGAACTGTCCAACGAAGTACTGTGTTGCAGAGCCACCGAACGGTCCGCCGGGGTTTATGTTGCAGATGAGCATCCATTTGTACTCATCGGTGCCGCGAACCTTCATTTTCATGAGGTCAGGACACTCCCATACGCCGCCGTGGTTGCCATATTCGGCACCAAACTGGCTCTCAAGCTTCCAGTCTTTAAGGTCTGCCGACGAGTAGATATTCATGTGTTGCCCCTCTGCCAGAATCATGTTCCAGCGCTTGATGTCTTCGTTCCAGAACACGTGTGGGTCGCGGAAGTCAGGCGTGTTGCTTGTCACCACAGGGTTGGCAGCATATTTTGTGAATGTCTTTCCGTTGTCGTTGCTGTATGCTATGCTCTGCGTCTGGTTTTCGCCAGCCGACGTGTACATTGCCACTACAGCCCCTTTTCCGAATCCTGCGGTGCCGTCATGGTCTACCACAGCCGATCCGCTGAACACAGTGCCCCACATATCAGGCTCGATGGGGTCGCCCTCAAAAGTCCAGTTCACAAGGTCGGTAGACGTGGAGTGTCCCCATGTCATGTTCTCCCACTGCGAACCGTAGGGGTTGTGTTGGAAGAAGAGGTGCCAGACGCCGTCTTTATAGAACATGCCGTTGGGGTCGTTCATCCATCCCCACGTAGGAGTGTGGTGGTAGATGGGTCGGTACTGCTCGCGGTTTGTGATGTCGAACGAGTCAGCGAGCTGCATATTCTTCCAGCAAGTAAATCCCGACAGGTCGCCGTCGTTGCGATATGTGCCATTGACATGTATGTCGAGCGCGAGCCCTTTGCTTCCGCTGTAGGGCTTAAGGGAGAGCGGTACATAGTAGTCTATGTGGTTGGCCGCCAGTCTTACGTTCAGAGTCTTCACCTGATTGTTGTTGTCTACGACCTTGACGTTACACATCTCTGCTTTCTCCTGAACAGGCAGGAGAAGGTAGTTAGACGGTTTGCTGATGCGGTAGATGCAATGGTTTGAGCTTAAGAAGTTCATGTTCTTAACCTCCACCTTTTCTTGTGCCGTTGCTGATGCTGTCGCTACGAGCAGAAACAGTGCAGCAGCTGTATGTAGAATGGTTTTGTTGTACATTTATGTTATGAATATTTATTGTTTACATTACGAGTATTTTCAACTTGCGCTACGCAACACTACGGCTTACGCCATATGTTTTTTCGCTTATTGTCAAATTTGAAGCACGTTGTCGTGTCGTTGTGGGATGTATGGGTTGGGGTGATGATGATGGGGGTTGTAGGGTGTGGGGGTGATGGGGGTTGAGAAAGAAGCCGGGCAGGGAGTGGCCTATTGCGGTTGCGTGCCCCGCCCGGCGTGCTTTACTCTAACATTAAGTTGTACTCATTAGGCTTTTTCGTGTCTGCTACTCTGCAGATACTACTCTTCGTCGTCTTCCCACAGGCTGTTGGGCTTAATCGGGCTGTAGAACACTCCGTTGTAGCCATCTTCATCCTCTATTATTGTCACATTGAAGTCGTCAGATGCAGAGTCGCCAGATGCAGCTATTGGAACCATTGGCTCAACGCACATCACGAGAGTTTGTGGCGTTATATATTCCTTTTTCATTTTCAATGTCAGTTTTTATTTGGTCAGTGTCTTATGTTTTGCTGTTTGCCAGAGCTACTGTTTACTTCACAGCCACCTTCTTGCCACCAACCACATAGATGCCCTTGGCAAGTCGGCCAGCAGCGAGGCTGTCAGCCACGCGGCGTCCACTGAGATCGTAGACAGCCGTTGCAGCGGCAGACGGGGTTGTTGTCACGGTGCTGATGCCTGTTGTCTCGCTTGTGAAGTAGTCTATTGCAGCGGCAACTTCCTGACCGGGGGCAGGCTGGTAGAAGGCGTGGAACGCATTGATGGTGGCAGTCTCACCACCCTTATGCAGATTGCCATTGTTGTCGATGCCATACAGTCCGTTAGCCTTCTGCGGAGTGTAAACACCCTTAAATGCTTCGGCAAAGGTGGTAGGAGTAAGCACAAATTCCTTGTTGGTAAAGGTCAGGTCCTTGTTTTCGCCAGCCTTGTCGGGAGCCACGTTGCATGTTATGAACGGCACATTAGCCTCAACACCTGTTGCTATGTCCTTCTTTACGAAGGTCACTTTGTTGCCCTCCGACTTGTTGTAGTATGTTGCGAGCTCTGTTGCACCCAGTTCGTCGGGCTTTACACTGAACGGCAATACGAAACTGTTGATGCCCTCACGCAGTGTGCGTGTCAACGTTACAGACGCTGCTGTGAAGTTTTCGGGAATGGCAAAGGCGTTGGCATCGGTCAGTTCTACGTTTGCTGCGTTGCCACCAACCACCACGTTGGCGTGGTCGTAAGGCACATCGGCATAAACAATGGTGTTGGGGTTTTTGAAGAACTGATTTACGTCAACATCCTTTGTAACCGTGCCGCGCATGTCGACCGATGTTACTGTGTCAAGCAACTTTGCGTTGACTTTTGCAAAATCGTTGTATTCCACCTTCTGCCACTCGCCGTCCGCGTTCTGACATTCACCCTTGAGCCATGTGCCAGCGAGCTTGATGTTGCCTTTGAGCGAGCCGTCTGCCACGTTGTCGAGTGTCACGCCACCCACAGTGGGGAGGTCTTCGATCTGCACATCGTCGATGTAAACCACCTTCTCTCCTTCAACATTGTCGGTTGTGGGATATATAGCTATCTCGAAAGGATTGCTAAATTCGCCGTTTGTAGAGAAGTCGAAGTATAGCGTGCGCCACTTTCCGTCACCGTCATACCATGCTGCCACCTTCTTATACACTTTGTCGGCGTCATTCCCGCAGGTCAGCTCCACCCTCACGTTTGAGCTACCTTCTTTCTTTATCTTAAGCGACAGACGCTTGCTTGCAAACTGGTTGCCGGCAGCAATGTTCATCGCCACGTCGCCGTTCCTCCAATCTGTGCCAGTGATTGTAAACTTCAGACACTTGTCCGAGCTGTTTACAGCGTCTTTTGTGGGGTTTTCTACTACTTCTGGTTTGCAGCGGTCCCAAAATCCGCCGTCTGTTCCAAGTTCTTTGTCCTCTCCGTTCCACAAAGTTGTCTGTGCAAATGATGCTGCCGATGCCATGAGTGCAAGGGCTGTGAGTGTAATTTTTTTCATGTTGTATGGTTTTTTGTTATTTTGTTTAATGTATCAGTTTTTAGTTTTCAATGCTATGGCATGCAAGCCTCTGTTTGCAACTGTCTGCCTCTGTTTTCTGCTGCAAATTTAGTTATATAAGAGGATTGCAGATAAAAAAAATGTTGCATGAACTTGCAAATATCGTTCTATACAACATTTTTTCTATATATTGCAGCAATCGTGCTGTGGCACATGCTGTGTGCCTCACGTCACGACACCGTCATAGTGGCACTACAGCGCATTATAGTCCTGCCACCTTCAAGCCGCTCACCTCTATGGCACCGCTGTAAGAGTTGATGCTCCAGCAGTTGCGCTGTATGCCGTAGATGCGGTTGGTGTAGCACACCTGGTCGTTGATGTACATCGTGCAGACGCTGTTGTCGGTGGTGATCACAATGTGGTAGGTATTGTCGGCAGGACGCTGGAACACGTAACCGTCGTTGTCGGCAAGGAATCCGCAGCCCTTCTCGCCCTGCTGTTCGAAGTTCACCTTGCGGTTGTCGTCGCTCTCGTCGTTGACGATGAGCGAGTAGAACACGTCGGCATCGGTGCCACGCACGAACGAAATGCCGAACTTGTCGCGATTGCCAGCGGTCTTGACGGTGAACTCTATGCGGTTTTGGTAAGCCAGACGGGGGAACAGCGCCCATGCGTTGCCGCTGAGCTTGAGGTTTGAAGCGTTGCCCTCTACGCTGCCACCCTCGGTTGTGCTCTTGGCGGCAATGGCTGGAGCGGCAGCGTTTGCAAACTTGGCAGCAATGGCGGGCACCTCACCCAGCGTCAGAGTGCCGTCGTCATGCTGAATCAGCTTATGTGCCACAAGGTTGCCAGCCCAGTCTATAGCCTTGGTGTTGTCTTTACCACTGCGTGTGGCACACCATCCCCAGATGTAGCGGTTGGTGCCGTCGGAAGCGGTCTTTGCGGCGTAGAGTCCGCGCGAGTCGAGGTATCCCTCGTGCGCGTCGGGCCACAGTCCGGCGTCGTTTTGGGTACACGCCTTAAGCTCGTCGAGGGTGCGGCCCTTAAAGTACTGCACCTTACGAACGGCACTGTGCAACTCGCTGTAGACCAGATACCACCAGTCGCCCATCTTAAACACGTCGGGACACTCGTAGAATCGATCCCACATGCAGCTCATAAACACTCCCTTATGGTCCCACGCCTTGAGGTCTGACGAGGTCCACTCTGCCAGCACACCCTTGCCGCCTTTCTTGCAAGACACCAGCATGTGGTAGAGATTGTCGTCGCCACGGAACACGAATGGGTCGCGGAAGTCGTGCATCTCGTAGCCGTAGTCGGCACCACGGAGATAGAATGTGCGACTTTTGGTCCACGTCTTGAAGTCGGGGCTGGTAGCCATCATCACCATCTCGCGGCTGTCGCCAGCAGCAAGCTCATACTTATGAGCGGTGTAGAAGGTGTAGTATAGCTTGTCGCTCTCGTTGTAGATGGTAGAACCTGTGCCGAGTGCGGCGTCTTGCTCGTTGATGCCGCCGCAGGGTATGAGTTCGCCCAGCGATGTGTAAGAGGCGGCATCGGTGGTGCTCACGCCCCAGATGGGGTGATAGGTGCCCACGGGATTGGGGCGGTAGTCTTGCAGATAGAGTATCTTGAAGTCCTTTGCCACAGGGTCGTAGAAGGGCATGGGGTCGCCCACATAACCGCTCAGAGGCTTGTAGTAAATGTCTTGTGCGGCAGCATCAGAGGCTGCAAAAAGCGTGGTGGTGTTCCAGTCGCGCTGCTCCATGTGGGCATCGTCGTCGCTACAACCCACGAGCGGTGTTGCTACCGCTGCTGCCATGAGGAATGAATATAACATTGTTTTCATTGCTATTGTTGTTTTGGAAAGATAACGAGAGACAAGGGTAAGAGCGAAAAAGATCCTGCTTATCTCCTTGTCACTCGTTTCTCGTCTACTTGTTTACTTATTCATTAGATAATTGATTGCGTTCAGAGTCATGGTCTCCACGTTCTTGTGGTAGCGGTCGCTACTGAGGTCGACGGTGGTGTGCCAGTCATAGCATCCAGAGCCAATGCACACGATGCCACCCTTGCCCTCGCTGGCAGGGAACTCCCACACCACGATGGCACCGTCGCCGCCATATCCCAAGTCCTTGGCGCCCGTCGCGTTGCGCCATGTGGCGTAGTCGGCATAGCCACCCCAGTCGCTACCTATGTGCCACTGGGCGGTAGAGTTGGTGATGCCGTAGCCCGTGTCGCAGGTCAGCACAGCGTTGCTATCCTCACCTCCGACAAGATTCTGGTAGATGGCGTGGCTGTCG
The DNA here is from genome assembly GCA_052272805.1 of Prevotella sp. Lineage (GTDB taxonomy): Bacteria > Bacteroidota > Bacteroidia > Bacteroidales > Bacteroidaceae > Prevotella. The sequence goes on from DAVZJL010000033.1 coordinate 16,260, forward strand.
TTACCGTTCTTGAAGAAGCTCCAGGGACCGCCTGTGATTTCAGGGCTGTCCTCGTTGCCACCCCAACAGTTGTTGGGCACGCGTCCGTCTTTCTGTGCACCGATGTAGGCGGGCAGATTGGTAGCGTAGCGTGTGAGGAGGAATGAGCCACCGTTGTTGTAGAAGTCGCGCAGCTTGGCAGCGGCATTGATAGCTTCGGGTGCTGCCTTCTCAAAGGCTGGGGCTCCGTCTACGCCTCCATCCTTGTGGAAATGCCACCATATGAGCTTACACTCCGATAGGTCTACCGAGCCATTCTGTATGGCGTCGAACGACACATATAGCGAGTTGGGCACGTTCTGCAACATCCACTTGCAGGCGTCTGCCTCTTCAGCGTTGAGAGCGCTCATGTCTTGTGCCAAGCCCACAAACACTGCCGAGGGCTTGCCTATGACTGTCACGGTGACGGTGTAGACAGCCTTTGCGGTGTTGTTCTCGACCATAAACTCTACAGGATGGGTAAAGTCGACGGTGGCATTGTTCTGCGGTGTGACGGTGGCGTTGTCGCTCACAGTCATGCTCGGCACCAGTTTGGTGACGTCGACATCGGCAGGCACAAACACGGTGATGGTCTTTGCAGCCTCGTCAATGCTTCCCACGTATGTGCCGTTGAGCTTGAACGACAACATCTTGGCCTCGTCGCGCACAGCCTTAACGGTCCAGTCGAGATAGACGTCGGCATTGGTCACGCGAATGGAGTGGGCCACCGTCATGTTCATTTTGACGCCTGTCGCAATGTCGGCAGTAGCACCGTCGCTCAGTTCGAGCTTGCTGACAGCCATCTCTTTAGTGTCGTATGTCTCTGGCACACGCACCACTACGGTGCGCGAAGCGGCATCTATGGTGCCCTCATACTGGTCGAGTGCCAGCGCCTTTATGTTGCAGTCGCCGTCGAGTTGCAGGTCCGACGTGTTGTCGTCAGAGCATGCCGTCGTGGTAAATGCCATCACGAGCACTGCCAACGCCGCAAAAATATAATGTGCAAACTTGCTTGTTGTTTTCATTGTTGTATGATGTTTTTGTTGTCGGAGTGGGGCTTCCGTCCCCACTCCATTGTTCTAAACTCCTAAACTCTTACCAGTTTCCGATGTTCTGTGTATAGTGTCCGTTTGATGCTGAAATCTGGCTGAACGGAATGGGGAGGTACTCATTCTTGTTCTTCGTAAACTTAGCATCCTTATATATAGAGCAGTCGCCAGCCTCTTCAGCATAGTATTTGTTCAACACATCTGCCGCTTCACCCCAACGCACGAGGTCGAAGAAGCGCTCACACTCCATTCCCATCTCCACACGGCGCTCCATCTTCACAATCTTCAGAGCCTGTGCCTGGTCGTAAGAACCCTTGTAGGTGGCGATGTTAATGCGCACTCCGTAGTCGGTCTCATAGTTTGAGATGGCGTTCAAGCTCTGTTTTGCACGTGTGCGGAGCTTGTTTACCAGACCGATGGCCTCGTCTATGCGTCCGTCGTTAAGCTGCACGAGAGCTTCTGCACGCTCCAACAGCACGTCGGCATAGCGCAACACGATGCGGTTTTCGGGCGTTCCCCACCACGAGCCCTTGATAAGGAATCCGCAGTCGGGGTCTACGTTCTGCTTCAAAGTGACGTAGTAGCCATAAAGTCCGTGCGAACGGCTCCACGTGTCGGTCTCGTCCATCATGTAGTTGGAGTTGAACTCATAGGGCAGTCCGGGCATTCCAACGGTTAGGAAGAGACGTGGGTCGGCATAGTCTGACGCCTTGTTATAGTCTTTGTCGTTGAAAGTGTCGATGTAAGGCAGTCCCTCTGCGTTGGTGCGGAAGGCGTTGACCATGTTTTGCGACGGCTTGTAGAAGTCGCAGCCACCGTCTGTCACGCCAGCAATGTTAGGCACAATAAGACCGTAACTCCAGTTGAGGTTGCCGAGTTTGGTGCCGTCGTTCATCGAGTATTGTATCGCCCAGATGCTCTCCACGCCGTTCTCGTACTGCGGTTCGGGACGGAAATTGTTGTGGAAGTCTGCCTCGAGGTCGAATCCTCCAGCCTGATAGATGCTGGGTTCGCTATACTCTACCACTTTCTTCAGGTCGTCGGCAGAGATAGAAGTTACCTCATTGCTCTGTGCGTTGTCCTGTCGGTAAGCCTTATAAAGATATGCTTTGGTGAGGAAAGCAGCGGCTGCAGCCTTTGAGGGTCGGCCCACTTCTTTCTGCTTTACGGGCAACACCTTGTATGCATCTTCAAGATCTTTGATGATAAGTCCCCATCCCTCGTCGTTGGTGTACTCGGTGTTTGAGATGTTGTTATAGTCTTCCACACTCAGGTTGGGGTTCATCACAAAGGGAATGTTCTTATACAATCGCTTCAAGAGGAAGTGTCCGTAAGCACGCAAGAACTTCATCTCGCCGATGCGCTCGTCCTTCTGCTGATACGACTTGGTGTCGAGTTGTTCGAGCTGTGCCAGCGCGGTGTTGACACGTGAGATGCAGTTGTAGAGGCGCGTCCACATGTCGCTGATGTTCCAGTTGGTGGTGAGTATGCCCTGTGAGATTTCCAATTGGTGGAACACGTCGCCGTCGCTGGTTCCGTTTCCGCCCTTGTAGGCGTCGTCGGAGCGCACATCAAAGTTCCACATTGAGAACGAAGAGTTGATGTCTTCGGCAGACATATAGATGGCATAAGCCGATATGACCAGGTTGTCGATGCGGCTGGGGTCTTTCACCTGGGTCTCGTCCAGTGTGCCCTGCGGCTTCTGATGGTCAAGAAAATCGTCGCAGCTGCCCAGCGACAAGGCTCCGGCTGTGAGCACGGTGGCGAGGGCTATGCGGCTGAATATGTTGGTTTTCATTGTCTTTTACTTTTTAAAGTTTATCTTAAAACAGCGTTTTTCTTTTCTCTTTTTACCTTTAAAACGTTACGTTCAGTCCGAAAGTGATGTTCAATGGTATCGGATAACCGTAGTTGGGATTCTCTGGGTCTACACCCGTAAAGCTTCTACTCTTGATCGTAAAGACGTTCTGTGCACTGAGATAGAAGCGCAGGCGCTCCATCGCGAGCTTTTGTACAAATGCCTTCGGCACGTTGTAACCCAGCTGCACGGTGCGCAGTTTGAGGTAAGAGCCATTCTCAACCCAGTAGCTTGACACACGCTTCTCGTTGTTGTTGTCAGACAGAGTCACTGCTGGGATGTTGCTGTTAGGATTTGTCGGGCTCCACGCGTTGAGCAGTCGGCTTCCCTTGTTCAAGTAACCGATGTTCAATCCTGCCCAGATGTCGGTCTCTTTCTTAAGGTCAGAGATGATGTCTACGCCCTGCACACCTTGGAAGAAGGCTGTAATGTCGAAGTTTTTATACTCCAGATAGATGTTGAAGCCGTATGTAAAGTC
>DAVZJL010000033.1:19762-26105 GCA_052272805.1 Prevotella sp.
ATTTTGTTGCGATAAGTGCCTATATTGGCGTTGATGTCGTAGCGCAGACCCCATGCTGTGGTCTTGCGGTAGCCTATATTAAATTCAAATCCCTTGTTCTCCATCTCGCCAGCGTTGATCCACTGCGACGAGCCCTCGCCCATTGCAGCGATACCTGCCATCTGTACGAGAATGTCTTTAGTCTTCTTAAAGTACCAGTCGAAGGAGCCGTAGAGCGAGTTGTTGAACAGCGCGTAGTCAACGCCGAGGTTTGTCTGCGTTGTCGTTTCCCACTTGATATTGTCGTTACCCAGCTGGTTGCGCTTGAAACCCGACGCCAGCGTCTGTCCGCCGTTGGTGCCACCGATGTCGTAAGAAGTGCCGTAGCTCTGTCCACCGCTTTCGTTCACGCCGTAGTTGCTTACATACACTGTGTAGCGTGCGAGGTTAGAGATTTCCTGATTACCGGTCTGTCCCCACGACGCGCGCAGCTTCAAGTCGTCGAGCCACGAGTTAGTGGCACGCATAAACTTCTCGTTATTGATGCGCCATCCTGCCGAAGCAGAAGGGAATGTGGCGTAGCGATTGCCCTTACCGAAGCGTGATGAGCCGTCGCGACGCACTGTCAGCGATGCCATGTATCGGTCGGCGAAGTTGTAGTTGAGCTTACCGAAGAAGCTGACAAGCGAGTAGCCCTCGCCCGAACCGTATGCCTGCGCTGTGCCTGTGCCTGCGTCGGGCCACATATAGTCTGGGCTGAGAATGATGTAGTCTTCTTTTCTGCCCGAGAAGTAGACGTCATCTTCGCGGTTAAGCTCCATACCAGCCATTGCGTCGAGCCGATGTTGTCCCATCTCGAGGTTGTAGGTTGCCACTGCGTTCCACATCCACTTAGTCCAATGTTCCTGCTTTGCCTCCACAGCATTGGTCTTGTTTGCCACGTTACCCTCTGTCACGGGATATGTAAAGAAGCGCTGTCGCTTCTGCGAGTAGTCCAAACCGAACGTAGAACGCAGGTTGAAGCCCTTGAAGAGGTTGAGGTTTACGTATGCGTCGCCGAACGTACGCCAGTAAGTGTAGCGGTTGTCCTTATTGCGTTCGAGCACTGCCACGGGGTTGTAGCGGTCGGGGTAGCCTCCCACTGGTCCTGCGTAGCTGCCGTCGGTAGTGTAGACTGGCAGTGAGGGGTTGAACTGCAGCACGTTTTGTAAGAATCCTCCGGGTGCCGCAACCTCTGTCGTTCGATTCAGCGTGAAGTGCTCTCCGATGGTGAGTTTATCGTTGAGGAGTTTGTATTCAGTATTAAAACGTGCCGACAGACGCTCGAAGTCGCTGGTCTTGATGATGCCAAGATTCTTGTAATAGCCCAGTGAGAAGAACGACGATCCCTTCTGCGAACCGTTGCTCACGCTCACATTGTAGTTTTGTATCACGCCTGTGCGTGTGGTCTTGTCATACCAGTCGGTGTCGGCAGCAGGTGTTGTGCCAGCGTCGTCGAGATACTTTTTCATTGTGATGCCGTTGAGCACAGCCTGTCCTTGGGCGTTGTAGCACCAGTCGTAGTGGTATCCTAATCCGTTGGTGTTAGGGTCGAGACCGTCGTTTACATATCCCTGCCACATCACTTGTCCGAACTCTTTGGCGTTGAGCACATCCATCTTGTGGCTGTACATAGACGCTGCGACCGATGCGTCGAGGTCTACCTTCAGTTTGCCTACCTTTCCTTTCTTTGTAGTGATGATGATGACACCGTTTGCAGCACGCGATCCGTAGATTGAGGCAGAGGCTGCATCCTTCAGAATCTGGATAGACTCAATGTCGTTTCCGTTCAGCTCGTGCATGCCAGCCTTGGTCGGCACGCCGTCGATGATGTAGAGAGGGTCGTTGTTGTTGAGTGTACCGATGCCGCGGATGCGCACAGTGGCGGAGCCCGATGGAGAGCCATCAGCAGTAATGTTCATGCCGGGGACACGACCTTGGAGAGCTTTCATGGGGTTGTTTTCATTCTGTTTCTGCAGGTCTGCGACGCTCACCACCGACACTGCGCCTGTAAGGTCGGCCTTACGCTGCGTGGTATAGCCTGTCACCACCACCTCTTCTATAAGCTTTGCATCCTCGCTGAGAGTTACACTCATCTGCGCCTTTGCAGGCATGGTCACGGTGTTGAATCCTACATACGAAATTACGAGCTCTGCACCCTCCTTCACTGCAAGCGAGAAGTTGCCGTCGAGGTCGGTGACGGTAGTGTTTTGCGTACCTTTCTCGGTGACGGTAGCACCTATCACGGTTTCTCCGTCTGGCAGCTTCACGATGCCCTTCACCGTGAGCGACTGTGCTGAAGCCACGGTGCATACCATCGAAAGCATGGTTCCGAGAACGATTTTCTTAAGTTGTCTCATTCTGTTCTTTTTTTAGGTTTTTATTTATTGCATTTACACTTGTTTGGCTTTTTGCTTATTGTCAATCTGCAAGAATGTCGCCATGAGGTCTGCGGCAACGGTTAGCGAAAGATTGATGCCGCAAAGATAGATATATATCAAGCATAAAGACTCAAAAAATCGTTCATCGCAGTATTTATTTGTTTCAATGTTACAATTCTGCAACACGATGAACGATATTTGCTATTCCTCTTTATTTACAAGGTGTTTGAGCAAATGTTAACGGATTTTCATGGACAGCAGTGAAAGGTTTATATCTTAACGATAGAAACGACAATCAGAAGCCGCTGGGCGAAAGGAAGTGCATCGGTTCGCCCGTGATGGGGTGACGGAACGTGAGTTCGGCGGCGTGAAGGTACATACGGTCGGCGCGCTCTGTGCCGTAGAGGGGGTCGCCAAGAATAGGACAGGCGAGCCCTAACGGATGGGCGCAATGCACCCGGAGTTGATGCGTGCGACCGGTTTTAGGATACAGGTGAACAAGAGTTATGCCCTTGTCCACCTTTTTTGTTTTGTACGCCACGGCAGTATTCGCATCCGCTGCCCTCACCTCTACTATATTATATAATGTTAGTGCTGGCTTGCCGTGCTCCATGTCCACACGCTGGCGCGGACGGTCGTTGATGTCGGCGATGAGGGGCAGGGAGATGCAGCCCGATGAATACTTGGCAAATTGAATAGCAAACGGTTCAAGTCGTAGGAGGCTACGGCATTCTTGCCGTAGCCCTTGGCCATAAAAACACAAATGGCTACAACTATTTGCAATGGCTACGGCAGGAATGCCATAGCCTCCTACAATATGCTCCGGCACACCGCTGAGCACAGCCTCGTAGCGCTTCATGGTCTCGCGACTGGCGAACTGACGCTGCAACTCTACATACGCCTGCTCGGTGCGGGCGAGCACAAGCAGTCCGCTCGTGTCCATATCGAGACGGTGAGCGGCTTTGAGGAATTTTGAGTTTTGAATTTTGAGTTTTGAATTGTCGGCTTCGCCGATTTTGAATTGTTCAGTTGTGAATTGAGAATTCGTTGGTAACTCTAGGTTCGCAAAGTATTCTTCTACGCTAATGTTCGCATACTCGCAGGAGCACTCCGACTTCGCTTCTGCCTTTCCAGGCACCGACAGCATACCTGCCGGCTTGTCAACCACCATTATATACTCGTCCGCGTACAGCACGCGCGGCTCGGCGGTGTGCCGCTTCTGCGCGAGCGGATTAGGGGCTACGTCCAGCCCCTTGAGCATGTGCGTAAGTATTGGCAGACACTTCGAGCGACACGCCGGATAGTAGTGCAGATGGTGTCTTATCTCCGACGCAGGCGACTCGCCCCACCAGAACTCCGCCATGCAGACGGGGCGCAAGCGGTGCTGATAGGCGTATTGCAGGAGCTTCGGTGCACAGCAGTCGCCGGCTCCGGCTGGGGGCATGGCGTGTGTGTACTCGCGGAAGATGTCGATGAGGTCGCGCTCCTCGCCCTCGGCGTTGAGCATACGATAAGCCGCGAAGAGCCAACGCTGCAGCTCATCGCTCATCTGCTTGCGCTGAAGCTGAAGCGACTTTAGGAGTGTGGATTGTGGAATGTGGAATGTGGAGTTGGCTTGCTCCATCGCCTTGCGACGGCGGCGCAGCTCAGCCTTCATAAACTGGCTCTCGCGTATCATCTCCGCCTGCTCCTCCTCGCTCAGCGGCTCGCCACTCTTGCGGCGTGCGTCGCGGCGTGCCTTCGCAGCGTCCACCTCCACCTTGAACGCTTCCACTTCAGCCTGCAATCGTTTCGTCATCTCCTCGTGCTGCGCCACGCTTTGCAAATACTGCGGGTCGTGTTCGATGGCACTAATCTCACGGTTGATGGCACTAATCTCGCGCTCCGTGCGTTTGAAATGTCCGTCGGGCTGCTGCGCGTCGAACACTGGCGGCACGAAGTATTGCCAATCGTTCCTGCCTCCGAGCAGACCCGAATAGGCAGCGAGAAATCCGCGCTGTAATGCACCCTCCTCGTCTTCATACTCCACAACGAGCACACCGAACATCTTTCCGCAACCCTTCTCCGCACTCATCAGACCTGTCGTGGCGATATAGTGCTGCAACTCCTGCGCCGCAGCCTCGGCAAGCGGATCTACGTCGTAGCAGAACGGATAGGTGAACTGACGGGGTGAAGGGATGGAAGTGGAAAGAGTGTGGAGCATATGTTGAGTGTTGAATGTGGAATGTTGAATGTTGAGTTGTCGGCTACGCCGATTTTGAATTATACAATGTGGAATTATGAATTATACAATGTTGAATTATGAATTATTCAATGTTGAGTTATGAATTATTCAATGTTGAATGTTGAATTGATTGCAAAGTTATTGAATTTTACAAATTGTGGGGCATAATACGTCGGTTTTTCGATAATTTTATCTACATTTGCATTATTGAATACCCAAGACTAAACACCTCAATTCAATATCTGAAAGGTAACAATTAAAAATTAATAATTAATAATTAAACATTATAGCAATGAGTACACTCAAAAAAGACTTCGCCTCTAAGCTTCTCGAAGTAAAGGCAATCAAGCTTCAGCCCAACGATCCGTTCACATGGGCATCAGGTTGGAAATCTCCGTTCTACTGCGACAACCGCAAGACCCTTTCGTTCCCTTGGTTGCGCTCATACGTTAAGCTCGAACTCGTACACACCATCCTCGAGCACTTCCCCGAGGCAGAGGCAGTGGCAGGCGTAGCTACCGGTGCTATCGCTCAGGGCGCGCTGGTTGCCGACGAGCTCAACTTCCCATACGTCTACGTGCGCTCTAAGGCTAAGGACCACGGTATGCAGAACCTCATCGAGGGCGAACTGCCGGCTGGTGCCAAGGTAGTGGTTGTTGAAGACCTCATCTCTACCGGTGGCAGCTCGCTGAAGGCTGTTGCTGCTCTGCGCGAGGCAGGCTACCAGGTAGTGGGCATGGTGGCATCGTACACCTACGGCTTCCCCGTTGCAGCTCAGGCTTTCGCCGAGGCTGACGTGCGCCTCGAGACTCTCACCGACTACGACCACGTCGTAGAGCAGGCTCTTGAGACTGGTTACATCAAGAACGAGGACGTGGAGCTGCTGCACGAGTGGCGCAAAGACCCGGCTAACTGGAAGAAGTAATATTATGGTGAGGTGTTGAGATGTTGAGGTGTTGAGATTAGATGTTGGATTTCATCCTTCGTTTTCTCGCCATGGCATAACTCGAGCAAGCTCGGTTCTGCTCATTTGGCTTAACGAAAACGTTGCTATTGTCACCACATCACCACATCACCATTCCACCACCTCAACACCTCAACATTTTTCGAAGAAACACACATGACAACATTCGAAAGTACAATACGACAGATTAACTATCCGCAGCAGAATGTCTACAACAAGCTCAGCGACCTCAGCAACCTACAGGCTCTGAAGGAGCGCTACGAGCTGATGAAGGACACGATGCCCGAGGAGGCGCGCCAGCAGGCGGAGAAGATAAAGGACATGACGTTCGACTCCGACTCGCTTTCTGTCAACGTGCCGCCGGTAGGGTCAATCCGCCTGCGCATCGTAGACCGCGACGAGCCGAAGTGCATCAAGTTCGAGAGCGAGCAGAGCCCCATACCGTTCAACTTCTGGATTCAGATTCTGCCCGTCACATCTACAACATCGAAGATGAAGCTCACCATCAAGGCTGAGCTAAATATGTTCATCAAGCAGATGGTGAAGAAACCGCTGCAGGAGGGCATCGAGAAGATTGCCGACGTACTGCAGATGATACAGTATTAAGCTGCATAGGAGGGTATGGCATCTTGCCATACCCACGCAGCCTACTACAGAAATGTATTCTCAGGGTATCTTAGAGGGTGCACTTCTTACTTTGTTGGTACACTTCTTGCAGGGGGTGCAGTTGTCTCAACTGCACCAACCAAGTTAACC
>DAVZJL010000034.1:0-25909 GCA_052272805.1 Prevotella sp.
GAATTCAAAATTGAATAATTCAAAATCGGCGAAGCCGACAACTCAAAATTCAAAACTCAAAATTGTAACAATGCGCCGCGTTGTTACTTAGCGTCCATTGCCTGGCAAGCTGTGATAGCCACCATGTAGTAGATGTCCTCGATAGAGCAACCGCGCGAGAGGTCGTTCACCGGGCGTGCGATACCCTGAAGGATTGGACCGATAGCGAGGGCGTCGCCCAGACGCTGAACGAGCTTGTACGAGATGTTGCCCACCTCAAGGCACGGCACAACGAGAACGTTGGCGTGACCGGCGATAGGAGAGCCCGGAGCCTTCTTCTCGCCAACAGCCGGAACGAGGGCTGCGTCAGCCTGCAGTTCGCCGTCGAGCTTCAGCTCGGGAGCCAGCTCGTGAGCGAGGCGTGTAGCCTCAACCACCTTGTCTACCACCTCGTGTTTTGCAGAGCCCTTTGTAGAGAAACTCAGCATAGCTACGCGTGGGTCCTGGATGCCAGCCACCGAGCGTGCTGTCTGTGCTGTGCAAACAGCAATCTGAGCCAGCTGCTCTGCTGTCGGAACCGGTGTAACGGCTACGTCGCCCATGACGATGATGCCGTCGTCGCCGTACTGGTGCTCGTGGGTGAGCATGAGCATTGCGCCGCTCACGCAGGTCACGCCGGGAGCGCACTTGATAATCTGCAGCGCAGGGCGGAGAGTGTCGCCGGTGGTGCTCAGCGCACCAGAGATCTGGCCGTCAGCACCCTCGGTCTTGATAATCATGCAGCCGAGGTAGAGCGGGTTCTTCACGAGTTCGCGAGCCTGCTCGATAGTCATGCCCTTCTTCTTGCGAAGCTCGGCGAGGAGCTCTGCGTACTCCTCTGCCTTCGGGTTGTTCAACGGGTCTACGATAGTAGCCTTGTCGATGTTGTGAAGATCCCACTTTGCGGCGAGAGTCTTCAGCTCGTCGGGGTTGCCGATGAGGATGAGGTCAGCCAGGTCGTCAGCGAGGACGCGGTCGGCAGCCTTCAGTGTGCGCTCCTCTGTTGCTTCAGGGAGCACGATGCGTTGTTTGTTGCTCTTTGCACGAGCAACAATGTGTTCAAGTAATTTCATTATATCTATGATTATAACTAATTCCTGTATTACAGTGTCTGTTTAACCTCAATCTCGGTGAAGGTCTCGAGCACGTCGCCCTGCTGTATGTCGTTGAAGTTGACGAGCGAGATACCGCACTCGAAGTTGGTAGCCACCTCTTTAACGTCGTCCTTGTAGCGCTTGAGGGCTGCGATGTCGGCGGTGTGTACCACGATACCGTCGCGGATGACGCGAGCACGGTCGGCACGGTGCACCTTGCCTTCTGTTACGTAGCAGCCGGCAACGGTGCCCACCTTCGAAATCTTGTACACCTCGCGCACTTCCACCTGACCGGTGATAACCTCCTTCTTCACCTTGTCGAGCATACCGATCATTGCCGACTTAACGTCGTCGATAGCGTCGTAGATGACAGAGTAGGTGTTGATTTCAACGCCTTCCTGCTCAGCCAGCTTGCGTGCTGCGGCAGACGGGCGCACCTGAAAGCCCACGATGATAGCGTCGGAAGCATCGGCGAGCGTAACGTCGCTCTCCGAGATCTGACCTACTGCCTTGTAGATAACGTCCACCTTGATCTTCTCTGTAGACATCTTGATGAACGAGTCGGAGAGAGCCTCGATAGAGCCGTCGGTGTCACCCTTGACGATGATGTTAAGCTCCTTGAACGAGCCGAGGGCGATGCGGTGAGAGATATCCGAGAGGGTGAGACGCTTCTGTGTGCGCAAGCCCTGCTCGCGCTGCAGCTGCAGACGCTTGTTGGCGATGTCGCGTGTCTCTTGCTCGGTGTCGAGCACGTGGAACGAGTCGCCGGCTGTCGGCGCACCGTTCAAGCCGAGGATGATAGCCGGTTCAGCCGGACCTGCCGACTGTATGCGCTGGTTGCGCTCGTTGAACATGGCTTTGATGCGTCCCCATGATGTGCCGGCGATGATGTTGTCGCCCACGCGCAGCGTACCGTTGCTTACGAGCACTGTCGACACGTAGCCACGACCCTTGTCGAGCGACGACTCGATGATAGAGCCCGTTGCCTTGCGGTTAGGGTTGGCCTTGAGGTCGAGCATCTCGGCTTCGAGGAGCACCTTCTCCATGAGGTCGCTGATGCCTACGCCCTTCTTGGCGCTTATCTCCTGACACTGGTACTTGCCGCCCCATTCCTCGACGAGGAGGTTCATGCCTGCCAGTTCCTCGCGAACGCGGTCGGGGTTAGCACCCGGCTTGTCAATCTTGTTGATAGCGAACACCATCGGCACGTTGGCAGCCTGAGCGTGTGCGATAGCCTCCTTGGTGGTAGGCATCACAGCGTCGTCGGCAGCGATGATGATGATGGCGATGTCCGTCACCTGAGCACCGCGAGCACGCATAGCGGTGAACGCCTCGTGACCCGGAGTGTCGAGGAACGTAATCTTACGTCCGTCCTCCAACTGCACGTTGTAGGCACCGATGTGCTGTGTGATGCCGCCAGCCTCGCCGGCGATGACGTTTGTCTTGCGTATATAGTCGAGCAAAGAGGTCTTACCATGGTCTACGTGGCCCATCACGGTTACGATCGGAGCACGCGGAACGAGGTCGCTCTCGTCGTCCTCCACCTCAGTGATAGCCTCCTGCACTTCTGCACTTACGTATTCTGTCTTGAAGTCGAACTCCTCAGCTACGAGGTTGATGGTCTCGGCGTCGAGACGCTGGTTTATAGACACCATGATGCCCACGCTCATGAGCGTACCAATCACCTGGTTCACGCTCACGTTCATCATCGTAGCGAGCTCCGATACAGTAACGAACTCGGTCAGCTTCAGTGTCTTGCTCTCCTTCTTCTCCTCGCGCAGCTCCTCGTTAATCTTCTCCTGAGCAGCCTCGCGCTTCTCCTTACGATACTTCGCGCCCTTCTTGTTCAGGTTCTGCTTGCTTGTGAGGCGTGCGAGTGTCTCCTTTACCTGGCGTGCTACGTCCTCGTCGTTCACCTCAGCGGGCTTCTGCTGTCCGCCGCGGTTGCGGTTCTTCTTCTTGTTCTTGTTGCTTGTGCCGGCATTGCCGCCACCGTTCTGCTTGCCACCATTGCCTCCGTTGGGCTGGTTCGATGCAGCGTTGATGTCCACGCGCACCTTGTTGATGCGTTCGCGCTTCTTCTTGTCGCCGCGCTGCTGCTGAGCCTTGTCCTCACGCTCCTTGCGCTTCTCCTCCTTCGACTTCTTCTTCGGACGGGTGCTCTGGTTGAGAGTAGAGAGGTCAATCTTGCCCAACACGTTCACCTTTGGTGCGTTGAGCATCTTCTTCTCGCTCTTGGTTGTGAAGATGTCTGTTTCTGTCTTTGCTGTCTCAGCCTGATTGTTTGTAGCCTCCACCTTCTTCGGGGTGCTTGCAGTGTTGCTTGCAGCAGTCTTTACCTCCTGCTTCTTTTCTTGTTTGTGCTCTTTGTTCTGACCCACAGTGTTCTGATTTTTGTTGTGATTGTCCACGTTAGCCTCTGTGCTTGCTTTCTGTGGTGCTTCGTTTGTTGCCGGCTTCTGACTTACGGCATTAGTCTTCGCCTGCGGCTCTTTATGAGTCTCAGGTGTTGCTGGCTTTGTCTGCGCTGGCTTCTTGTTCAGACTGTCAAGATCTATTTTGCCCAGCGGCTTGTACTGCTGCTGAGTAGACGACTTGAGGAGTGGCTCAGCCTGTGTCTCCTCGCTGCGTTTCTTCTCTTTCGGCTTCTTCTGCAAGAGCTTCTCGGCTTGAGAACGAACCTCCTTGTCCTGCTGGAAGGCTCCAGCGAGTGCGTCGTACTGTGCGTCGCTCAGCTTGAAGCTGGGCTCTGCTTTTACTTCTCCAAGGTCACTTCTCTTCTCAAGGAACTCCACTGCCGTCTGGAGTCCGATGTTCAACTCTCGTAATGCTTTGTTTAACCTGATGCTCATATTTTGATGTTTTAAAAGTAAAAGAGTAAAGGAGTAAAAAAGTAAAACGTCTGCCTACCTCTGCTTCTGCCTCGTGCCCTTTTTCGGGGCGTAGCGTGGAGAAAGCTACCCGCTTTACGTCTTTCCCTTTCCTTAATAATTATGATTATAAATATGTTAGTGTTTAGATACTCGCTAAGGGAGCTTCAAAAACCATGCGGTTTTGAGACTCCCTTATATGTATCTTGTTTACTCGAACTCGGCGCGCAACACCTTCAGCACGTTGTCGACAGTCTCCTCTTCGAGGTCTGCCTTCTCAACGAGCATATCGCGCGGAGCGTTGAGCACTGCCTTTGCTGTGTCGAGACCGATGCTCTTGATGGCATCGATAACCCACTGGTCGATTTCGTCAGCGAACTCGTCGAGGTAGATATCCTCGTCAGCGTCCTCCTCCGACACTTCGCGGAACACGTCGATGGTGTACTCTGTGAGCAGCGATGCGAGCTTGATGTTCAAGCCGCTGCGACCGATGGCGAGGCTCACTTCCTCTGGTTTCAGATATACCTCTGCCTTCTTGTTCTCCTCGTCAATCTTGATGCTCGACACCTTAGCTGGTGAGAGCGCACGCTGGATGAAGAGTTTTGTGTTGCCGGTGTAGCAGATTACGTCGATGTTCTCGTTGCAGAGCTCGCGTACGATGCCGTGCACACGGCTACCCTTTACGCCTACACATGCGCCTACTGGGTCGATGCGGTCGTCGAAGCTCTCTACTGCTATCTTGGCGCGCTCGCCAGGGATGCGTGCAATGCGACGGATGGCGATGAGACCTTCTGCTATCTCGGGCACCTCTGCCTCAAGAAGGCGCTGGAGGAACATCGGACTGGTGCGTGAGAGGATAATCTTCGGGTTGTTGTTCTCGTTGTCAACGCGCTCGATGACGGCGCGTATTGTCTCGCCCTTGCGATATACGTCTGCCGGAATCTGCTCTGCCTTCGGGAGGATGAGCTCGTTGTTCTCGTCGTCAACCACGAGCACCTCGCGCTTCCATACCTGGTACACCTCGGCTGCGATTACCTGACCTACGCGGTCTTTATATTTGTTGTAGAGCGAGTCGTGCTCGAGCTCCAGAATCTTCGAAGCAAGGGTTTGGCGCAAGTTGAGGATGGCGCGGCGACCGAACTTTGCGAAGTCGACACGTTCTGAAACGTCCTCGCCCACCTCGTAGTCGGGCTCTATCTTGCGTGCCTCGGTGAGCGACACCTGCTTGTTCTCGTCTTCTACCTCGCCATCAGCCACTACCACACGGTTGCGGTAAATCTCGAAGTCGCCTTTGTCTGGGTTCACGATAACGTCGAAGTTCTCATCGCTTCCGAAGATCTTTGCGAGAACGTTGCGGAAGCTCTCCTCCAACACGCTTACCAATGTGGTGCGGTCGATGTTCTTTGTCTCTTTAAACTCCTTGAAAGAGTCGAACATGCTCACCACGTCGTCTTTTTTTACTGCTGCCATAGCTTATTTGAAATTTATTAAGTATTTTGTATATTTCACTTTGTCCATCTGGAAGGTGTAGTCGGTCTCCACGAGTTGTGGGCGCTTCTTGCCTTCCACTTTCTGCTTCTCCTGCACCGTCACAGTGAAGTCGTTGCCCTCTACGGCTTTGAGTACGCCTTTGTACTTCTTTCCGTCTGCGTCGAGCACTTCTACGTCCTTGCCTACGAAGCAGTGGTACTGCTGAGCCACTTTGAACGGCTGTCCCAGTCCGGCTGAGCCTACTTCAAGTTCATAGTCCTCTTCGTCGCGGCTGAGGTGGTCTTCGATGAAACGGCTCAATTCTACGCAGTCTTCAATCCACACGCCGTCGGCATGGTCAATTTCTACTACGATACGGTCGTCGGGGCTTATCTCGATGTCAACAAGGAAGTACTCCTTGCCGTCAAGCCACTCTTCTACGATACTTCTTACGGTGTCTTTGTTTATCATATATTTCAATTATAAATAAAAATGAGGAGCTCTCTCGGAGCCCCTCATTCCACTGAACGATGCAAAATTACTAATTTTCTGCAACGTAAGCAAATATTTACTGAGTTTTCTATGCTGTTTCGCCTGTTTCTTCGGTTGTGGTGCTGAGTTTTGCAGCTTCTGTCTCTTTTACAATGGTGTGTAGATAGTAGATAGTGACGGCGAAGATGGCGGTGCTGACAACGGTGCAGACAGAAAGGATGGTCTTTACAGTCTGTACGTCGGCTTCAGCAACAATGGGGTAGATACCTTGCACCAATGAACACAGGATGTTTGTTACGAGTCCGGCGATGATGACGATGCCGAGCGTGTGCTTGCTGCCTGTGTAGTGGCGTATGAGTCGAACGCTTATCATTATAGATGCTACGAAAGCGATGATGCCTGAGATGCCGTATGCCATGATTACTATCATGGTTTGTACAGACACTTCCGTGTAGTCGGTAGGTACGATTCTCGTAATGAACGTAATGACATAGGCAAGTGTCATACAGGCGAAGCAGCGACGCAGATAGGTGGCACTTGTGGCAAACGCCTCGCGTGCCAACCACCATATTGCGGCTAATAGCAATGGTGTGCAGGCTGGTATCACCCACAGCTGATTGAGTACTTCGTTCTCGCTATTCGTCCAGAAGTTGAGGACGCTGATGGTTGTGCCTACGAATAGGCAGAGGTAGCACACAATAACAATGATGTTAAGGAGGCTTAGCGACTTGTTTGTTTCGTGTTGATTTTTCATAATGTTATTTGGTTTAAAGTGATTTATCGTCTAAGCCACGGCTCTGGGTTGAGTCGGGTGCTGTTCTTGTGCAGCTGGAACTGCAGTATGCCTTCGCCTCCGACTGCTCCGAGTGCCTGGCCGGTAGACACCTTCTGGTCGCGATGCACGCTCACCGATGTGAGGTTGCAATATACAGAGATGTACACGCCGTGGCGCACCATGACGAGCCATTGTCCGCCGAAGCCGTACACTGCACTTACCACACCGTCGTACACGGCGCGTGCATGGCAGCCTGGTTGTCCCTTTATGTTTATGCCTTTGTTGTCGAGTGTCACGCCACGCAGACCCTCAACGGTGTTCTGTCCGTAGTGCGACACGATGCGACAACCGCCGGTGAGCGGTATCGGTAGGCGTCCGCGGTTAGCCTCGAAGCCTCCCGACATCATGCGGTCTACCGACGACACGGTGTAGGTCTGCTCTACGTCGCGCTTAGCCTCTGCCAACTCTTTCGATGAGCGTCGCTCGTCGGCTTTTGCTTTGCGCTCTATAGCCTCGCGCTGTGCTTCAGCTTCGCGTGCCTGTTGTTCGGCGCGCTCCTTCTGCTGTGCGGTAGCCTCGCGTGCACGCTGCTTAGCGCGCTCCTCAGCTTCGCGTGCCTCGCGCAGACGGCGTTCGTTCTCGGCGCGTGCTCGCTCTGCCTCGGCACGTTTGCGTGCCAATTCTTCCTCGCGACGCTTCTTTGCTGCGGCTGCCTCTGCTGCCTTGCGACGTGCCTCCTCCTCAGCGCGCTTGCGTGCCTTCTCTACCTCTATGGCTATGAGTCGGTCGATCTGTGCGTTGAGTGCGTCGGCATTCTTGCGCTGTTGTGCTATAACGCCCTGAATGGTCTTCTGCTGCTTCTGTAGCGAGTTGACCATTGTCTTCTGTTCGGTTTGTTTATTTTCCAAGGCACGGTGCTCCACTCTGCCCTTGTCGAGCATGGTGTTCTTCTGTCCGCGCACCTGTTCGAGTTGTTGTTGCTTCTCGTTCACCTGCTCCTGCTTTGCCTTCACCATCTCGCCCTGCGCTTTCTGCCACGAAGCGTATTCGCGCACGAAGCGCAGACGGCGGTACATCTCGGTGAAGCTCTTCGCCGAGAAGATGAACATGAGGCGGTCTTGCATGGTGTGCTTTCGCGATATGTAGCGCATCGACTTCACGTATTTCGCCTTGCGCTCCTTCAGCTGCTGCTGCAGTGTGGCGAGCTGCGCCTTCAGTAGCTCGATGTTGCCGTCGAGGTGTGTGATGTCGCGTTGTATGTTGTCGATGTTCTGCTTGTGGCGGTCGATCTCGCTGTTGAGTATGAGCAGGTCGTTGAGGCGTTTCTTTACGTCAGCCTTGTTGAGGCGCAGAGCCTCTTCCTGCTTCTTTATCTCCTTCTGTATGCCCGAACGCTTGCTCTGCAGTCCGCGTATCTCGGCTGTAGAGTACTTTGTGTTGTTCTGCTTTGCTGTGCCTCGCTTCTTGCGCTGCGTAGTTGTGGTTTTCTTCTTCGCAGTGGTTTTCTTCTTCGCAGTGGTTGTTGTCTTGCGCTGCGTGGTGGCTTTCTTCGCAGTGGTGGTGCGCTTCTGCTGTTGTGCGTCGGCACCGATAGCCATGTCGGGCGTGGCTGCGATGAGGAGTGTGGCGATTAATATGTGTAGCAACTTGTTCATTATCTTACGATGGGTTTATTGCGGTGTTGTGCCGGCTTTTATTGCAGCGATGTTATCTTGCGGAGCAGTTCGTCTACTTCCACCTTGCGATACTTCGATGATACCTCTGTCTTTGTGTCCCAGTTGGTAGAGGTCTTAGGTGATGCCATCTGTAGCGTCACCTGCGCAGCGTGGTTGCTTCCGCCGTAGTTGGTGCTGAAGCCGAACAGCTGTGTTGTAGGGAACTTCTTCTGTCCTACGGTGTTGAAGTCGTTGTATGTCCACGTGAGCGACGAGGTGCCGTGTGTGGCACTTTTGTATGTTATGTCGGCACCCTTGATGAGTGCTGTTGCTGCGTCCACGCTCCACTTGTAGGTGATGTTGCCAGCCTTGAGCGTCACGGGTACTCGTGAGTTGCCCGCTGCCACGTCGGCTACGAATTTCTTCAGGTCAGCCTCGGTGATGGTTTTTGCGCCAGGTGCTGTGAGCTGGTTCCAGAAGAGTGCTTGCAAGCTGTAGAACGAGAGTCCGTTGTTGGCGAGGAAGCTCACTTCGGAGTAAGAGGCTTTGACATACTCCTTGTGGTAGCGGTCGAGGAGCAGCACGTAGTTGGGTGTGAACTCTATGCGTGCCACCTCGCTGCGCAGTATTGGTACGAGCAGTTGTATGCGTATGCACTCGTCCTTGCGCATACTCAGTTTGGCTGGCACTGTAATCTCCTTACTGCCCAACTGCAGTGTGAAGTCGCCACTTGTGAGGATGTTCTCGGTTGCCACATTGTTGTTGGCGATGCGCTGCACGAACTGTAGCGACTGTCTTGCAGCCTCCTTCTCGGCGTTCTTGTCTGTCTTAGAGGTCTGTGTTGGCAGTTGTGTGCCGTCGGTGATGGCTTTCTTGCTCGCACAGGAGGTGATGAGCAGCAGGGCTGCAGCTATCGGTGTGTATCTAAGTATATGTTTCATCTTGTTGATATTGTTTTGCTATGTTGTTCGGGTTATGCACGCTGTGGCAGCACTTGTGTTGCTACTTCAGCTTGCGTGTCTTTATCTTGCGTTCGAGCGATGCCTTGTTGCCTCCGGCTTCTATGGCTTGCTGCCAGTAGCTGACGGCTTTCTCCTTGTCGCCTGCCATGAGGTAGATGTCGCCTGCGTGCTCTAAGAGTACCTTGTCGGGGTTCTTGCTGTTTTGCAGTGTGAGGTCGACGTATGCCTTTGCCTCGTCGTAGCGTTTCTGCAGGAACAGTATCCAGGCATAGGTGTCGAGGTAAGTGGCGTTGGTGGGTTCCTCCTTGAGTGTTCGCAGGCTCATCTCGGCTGCGTGGTCGAGCTGTGTGTTCTGCTGCGAGAGGTAGTAGGCGTAGTTGTTCAGCACCTGTATGTTGTCAGGGTATATGGTTATCGCCTTCTCGTATGCGCTGAACGCCTCGTCGTAGTTCTGGTTGGTGTAGCTCATGTCGCCTATTATGCCGTACATGTCCGATGCCATGTTGCGTTCTGGCTCGTCGGCTTTGTTCAAGTCAATCTCGTTGAGTCCGCGTTTGCACGCTTCGTAAGCCTTCTGATCCTTATCCTGCTGTATGTATGCAAGTGCCATGAAGTAGTAGTAGGTCAGTTCCTCGGGCGTGTACTGTATGCCCTTGTCGCAGAGGTCGACCACTTCGTCCCACTTTTTCTCCTCCCACTTGTTCTGCGCCAGTGTGAGGCGTGCCGACAGGTTGTCGGGCTCGAAGGAGAGAGTGTACGCGTATGCGGCGTTGATGCTGTCCTGCGGCATCTTCTTCACTCGCATATACATCGCCTTAAGGTTGGATAACTCGGCGTTGCGTGGTGTGGCGAGCATTATCTTGTCGAACAGTGCGAGCACAACCGTTGAGTCGCCACCCTGCTCCTGCTCGTTCTCGCGTATCGCTTGCTGCAGCATCGAGAGCTTTGTCTTTATGTCGGTCTGCGGACTGAACAGTATGTTGTCGCGCAGTTGTCGTGCCTTTGTGTCGTCGCCCGTGCTGCGGTAGTAGTCGTAGAGCGAGTTCAGTGCGAATTCGTTCTGCTTGTCGTCCTCTAACGCGCTCTTGAACCAGTTGTAGGCTTCGCTCTTGCGGTCGTGCTGCATGAGCCAGTTGCCGAGCATCACCTTGTACGACGGCTCGTTGGGGTGGTCGTTGGTGAGCGCGTGGAGTATGCGGTAGGCGTTCTTCTTGTCGCCCTGCTGCTCGTAGATGCCCATGCGCATGAGTGATATCTCCTCGCTTGGTCCGTCGGCTTGCTCCATGCGGTCGATGGTGGAGAGCATCTTGGGGTAGTCTTTCTTTGCGTTGTACAGTCGCACCAATAGCTCGAGCACGTCGCTGCGGTCGCGGTGGTGTGCGTAGAGCTGTTCATAGGCTTCGATGGCGCGGTCGTACTCGCGTTGGTCGATGTATGTCTCCGCCACGTTCTCAAGGTAGTTGTCGTTGTCGGGTTGCAGCTCGGCAGCTCGGCGCATGTTCACTCTTGCGAGCGAGTCGTTGCCCTGCTTTAGGTACGAGTGTGCTAACGAGTAGTACACCTCGGCAGCGTCGGGGCGCATCTCGTGGCATCGCTCTAACAGTGCTGACGCTGTGGAGTCGCCCGCAATCTGTCGGCACACTGCGTCGAGGTACAGGCGGTCGAATAGCGATGTCTCCTTCAGTAGCGAGTCGGCAGAGATGGTCATCGTGTCGCACTTCATGTCGACTGATGTGGCCGTGCGTGCTCCGCCTATTGCGAAGAGAGGGGCAATGGCTGCCACAGCTATCGCAACGAGTATGTATTTCTTCATGTTTCGATGTTTTTATTTCACTCCGGTGTGTCCGTAGCCACCCTCGCCGCGCTCCGTCTCGTCGAGCTCCTCAACGAGGCAGAACTCACCCTGCTCGTGGCGTGCTATGACCATCTGTGCGATGCGCTCACCGGCTTCAATCACGAAGGGCTCGGTGGAGAGGTTGATGAGCAGCACGCCCAATTCGCCACGATAGTCGGCATCGATAGTGCCAGGCGAGTTGAGCACGGTGATGCCGTGCTTCAGAGCCAAGCCTGAGCGTGGGCGCACCTGCGCCTCGTAGCCCTCGGGCAGCGCGATGTGCAGGCCAGTGGGTATGATGCGACGCTCCATAGGTTGCAGCGTGATGGGTTCTACGATGTTGGCGCGCAAGTCCATGCCTGCGCTCTGCGGTGTGGCGTAAGCAGGAAGCTGCTGCGAGCCACGGTTCACTATCTTTATTTTTACCATCATGTGTTCTGTTGTGGTTTACGTTACGTAATGTTTCAAATTGCAAAAGTACTTAATTATAATGAGATTACGCCTTTTTAGAGTATTAAAAAAGTGGAAATAGGTAGCAGAGTGAACAATCTTCTTGTCTATTTGGAATATTAGTTTTAATTTTGTGCTATAAACAAAACAAAACGATTATGGCAATGAATTGGCAACAACTCATATCGAACAAGCGACTCGGACAGGAGTTGCGTCACCCCGAGCGTCACGACGACCGTTCGGAGTTCAAGCGCGACTACGACCGCCTTATCTTCTCGGCTCCGTTCCGTCGTATGCAGAACAAGACACAGGTGTTTCCGCTGCCAGGCAGCATCTTCGTTCACAACCGCCTCACTCATTCGCTCGAAGTGGCGAGCGTGGGCATGTCGTTGGGCAATGACGTGGCGCGTGCGCTGAAGCGTGTGCACCCCGAACTCGTGGGTACGCTCTTCGAGGAGCTGGGCACCATCGTGAGCACGGCGTGTCTGGCGCACGACATGGGCAATCCGCCGTTCGGACACTCTGGCGAGAAGGCTATACAGGCGTTCTTTCGCGAGGGTCGCGGATTGGCGTTGAAGCCTCGTGTGTCGGCGCAGATGTGGGAGGACCTGACGCATTTCGAGGGTAACGCCAACGCCTTCCGACTGCTCACGCACCGCTTCCACGGACGACGCGACGGCGGTTTCGTGATGACCTACTCCACGCTTGCCTCCATCGTGAAGTACCCGTATTCGAGTGAGTGTGCCGGCAAGAAAGGCAAGTTCGGCTTCTTCTGCTTCGAGCAGGAGGCGTTTCAGCGCATCGCCGACGACCTCGGTATGCTGCGCCTCTCGGCTGAGGGCGAACCGCTGCGCTACGCACGCCATCCGTTGGTGTATCTTGTTGAGGCTGCCGACGATATCTGCTACGAGATAATGGACATAGAGGATGCTCACAAGCTGCGCATCCTCTCCTACGGCGAGGCGAGCGGTCTGCTGTTGGGCTTCTTCGGCGACGAGTCGCGTAAGAATATTCTCGACCGCATCGAGGAGGAGGGCATCACCGACAACAACGAGAAGATTGTGTATATGCGTGCCTGCGCCATCGGACTGCTCGAAAGCGAGTGTGCAAAGGCATTCGTGCAGCACGAACAGGAGATACTCGCCGGCACGCTGCAGGGCTCGCTCATCGACCACGTCACTCCGCTCGTGCGCGATGCGTATCGCCACTGCACGGAGGTGAGCGTGCAGCGCATATACAACTCGAAGCCGGTGCTCGACGTGGAGTTGTCGGGTTATAAGATTATGGAGACGCTGATGGACACGCTCATCGAGGCTGCTACCGCTCCTGACAAGTTCCACTCGGAGCAGCTGCGCAAGCGTTTCAGCAGTCAGTACGACATCAATAGCGACGACTTCGCTACGCGTGTCATGGCTGTCATCGATTATATCTCGGGTATGACCGACATCTTCGCGCTCGACATCTATCAGAAGATACAGGGCATCTCGCTCCCCATCGTATAGGAGGGTATGGCATCCTGCCATACCCACGCCGCCACATTCATGGAATATCCTCCCACAGATGGCACAGATCAACACAGATGTTTAGGGGGTGCAGCAGTCTCTGCTGCACCAACAAATCAAACTGTATCCTCCCACAGAACCCACAGAACGCACAGAAGATTCTTGTAGAGAAGGGTCTCCTACAGACAGTACACGGAGTTGTAATTATTATAAATTAACAAAACTTTTATTCGTTTCGCTTTGTCGTTTGAAGTATAATGTGTATATTTGCAACAGATAACAATTAAAACGATATGACTATGAAGAAATATGTATGTGATGTCTGCGGTTGGGAGTATGACCCAGCTGTTGGCGACCCAGAGAATGGCATAGAGCCAGGTACAGCATTTGAAGATATTCCAGAAGATTGGGTTTGTCCACTTTGCGGAGTTGGCAAGGAAGATTTCAGTCCGGTGGATTAAGCCAGTATGAAAATAGAAAAAGCATTGGTGCATAATTCGTTTCTCTTTTGAGAACCTATATGCGCCAATGCTTTTTTATTTGTCCAACCGATGTTTCGTTGTCGGTTGTTGTTTCGTTTATTCTCCCATACAGTTTCTGCTGAGATGTTCTCCTACAGATATGTGGAATGCAGATTGTTAGGTGTGCAGGGTTTATCTGTTTATTATTGTTTGGTTGGTGCAGCGGAGACCGCTGCACCCCCTGATGTTTATTTCACGAGCATCTTATGGTTGCAGATAAAGTAAAATAATTTGGATTTTGCAAATGATTATGGTGAAAAATATACTGCTATATGGTAAGTAGAGGCATCTGCGTCGACCGTTACGAGCATCCGCGTCGGTCGTTACGAGCATCTGCGTCGGTCGACGCGGATGGTCAAGTATGCGAAAAAGGTGCGTGGAAGGGGTGTGTGAGGGTGCGTGAGGGTGCGTGATGGTGCGTGGAAGGGGTGCGTGGGTATGGCAGGGATGCCATACCCTCCTATGGGCGTTCTTTGTAGATGACGTTGTTGGCACCGCTGGTTATTTTGAGAGCTTCGGGATGCTCCTTTATGAACGAGTCGATGTGGCGTACGCGCTTGTTTTCGAGTATCTCGTCGACGGCGATGAGGATGCCCGTCTCCTCCACGTCGCCGAAGCCGTAGTTGATGGCGGTGCCGAAGAGCTTCATGGTGGGCGAGAGCGACATGTAGGCGTTGACGAGTGGTGGAATGTTGTATCCCAGCGCACGAATCTCGCGGTTGAGGATGAGATAGTCCTTCTTAAAGTCGTCCTCGCAGAACAAGGCTGCGAGCTCCTCCTCCGGGGTCTCTATCTTCAGCGGGTGGAGCGGTAGGATGAGGTTGTCCTTGTCGTCGAAGTG
Source organism: Prevotella sp. (assembly GCA_052272805.1). Lineage (GTDB taxonomy): Bacteria > Bacteroidota > Bacteroidia > Bacteroidales > Bacteroidaceae > Prevotella. Next base: position 14,485 of record DAVZJL010000034.1, read on the forward strand.
CTTCTTGAGGAAGTAGAGAATCATGTCGCGGCCACGGCGTATGTACGACGGGTACATCGTCATTTTGCCGAAGAAGTACTTCACGTTGGGCTTGATGACGGTGAGCGCACCAAGTCCGTCCCAGAGGTTGTCGAGTGCGAAGAGACTCTTCGCTCCGCGGCGTGTGCTCTGGTACTCGAGTGTCACGAACGAGCGACCCAACTCTATGGTGTAGGGCATATAGTCGTTGATGAACTTCTCGGAGAAGTGGAACATATGGCTTGTGGCGAGCTTCGGCTGGCGGTTCTCGTCGAGTTTCCAGTCGGTGCCGAGCATGTAGCGGTAGCCGCCGATGATTTCCTCTGCCTCGGGGTTCCACACGATGAGCTGCTTGTAGCAGTTCGCGCAGGTGTCGAACTCGTCGATGTCCATCGGCTTGCCGGTGCCGCCGCCTGCCTCGCGGAATGCTATCTCGCGCAGACGGCCTATCTCGCGCATCACGTTCGGTGCGTTGTGTGCCGTGATGATGTATATCTCGTTGTTGCTCTTGTTAGTCATGCGGAGCTGACGCTCGGGAGTGAGTTCGCTTCTGAGCAGTTCTTTGCTGACGGGTTCTATGATTGGTTCTTCCATTGTTTGTTGTTTTCTTGCTTTCTCTGTTTGTTGGGGGTGCGCCTTTTGGGGGCAGTGTTTAAGCCTTTTTAAGGCTAACTAAGGTAGCGTTTAAGCCGAACTAAGCCTCTTTAAGCCTTTCTAAGCCTTGGGTAATCAAGGGGGTAAGCCTAACTAAGCCTTCTTAGGCATTCTAAGCATTCTTAAGCCGTTGTTGGCTAAGCCCTCCCCGACGGGGAGGGTTGGGAGGGGCTTAGCTTGTACGCCTCCTGCTGCACCCATTGTGCCCACTCTGTAGCCGTGCGACTCTTGTCGAACGTCTGCCATGGGATGGGTTTGCCGATGTATATGTCGAAGTGTTTGCCCACGTTGCGGTACATCTCATCGACAAGGAATATCATGGCGAGGTTGAACGGTAGCCAGCGGTCGCTGAACTTGGCTATGCGGTAGAAACGCTCCGAGTTGCGCCCGCTGAAGTAGATGGGTACCACGTCGCGGTGGCACTCCACGCTCTTCGTGATGAACGTCTTCTTCCACGGTAGGTCGTGTATTGAGCCGTCCTTCTGCTTACGGCTGTTCAGACCAGCGGGGAACATGAGCATATGGTTGTCGCTCTTGAAACCAGCCTCCACCATGCGTGGAAAGTCGCGCCCTTGGCGCCCGGTCTTATTGATGCCGATGCACACGGGGGCTAAGCCAGGGAGGTTCATCAGCAGGTCGTTGACGAGATAGCGGAAGCGTCCGTCGTAGTGGCGCCCGATGATGGAGCCCAAAGCCACGCCGTCCTGACCGCCCAGTGGGTGATTCGATACGAAAGTGTATAGCTTGCCGTCGTTCTTGTCGGGCAAGTTCTCCTTGCCAATGATGCGTATGTCCATCTTCAGATAGCGCACGGTAGACTCCAACCACTCCACACCGCTCTCGTCGCGGTGCTCCCAGATGAAAGCGTTCACCTGGTCTTGGTGTATGATCTTCTTGAGCCATTTCACAAGCAGGCGAGGCACGTAGCGAGCCTTGCTGCCCAGCTTGCTGTGCAGTATCTTTTCGATGTCGATTGTCTTTTCTGTTATCTCATTCATAAACCCGAAAACGCTGGTTGTGCTTCTTAACTTAGTGCAAAAATACTATATCTTTTTTATATACAAACATTTTAGCACAAGAAATGTAATATTTAATCAAATTTGATATGTTTTTGTAAACTTGTATGCGATTTTTTGTGTACCTTTACACCCAAATACGCATATATAATGTATAAGGACAAAACAGACAATACTACAATAGCAACAACATACCATGTTCCGGTGCTTTTAGGCGAGAGCGTAGATGGTCTCGACATCAAGCCAGGCGGCATATACGTGGACGTCACCTTCGGTGGTGGTGGCCACTCGCGCGAGATACTGTCGCGCCTCACCGACGGCGCACATCTGTACAGTTTCGATCAAGATGCCGATGCCGAGCGCAATATACCCGACGCAGGCGATAGCTTCACGTTCGTGCGCAGCAACTTCCGCTATCTGAAGAACTGGATGCGCTATTATGGTGTGGAGCATATCGACGGATTGCTTGCCGACCTCGGCGTGTCGTCGCACCACTTCGACGACGCAGAGCGCGGTTTCTCGTTCCGCTTCGACGCACCGCTCGATATGCGTATGAACAAGCGCGCCGGACGCACCGCTGCCGAGATAGTGAACACGTACGACGAGGAACGCCTCGCCGACATCTTCTACATCTACGGCGAGATGAAGAACTCGCGACGCATAGCGTCGGCTCTTGTGAAGGCACGTCAGACGGCGGAGATAAAGACCACGAAGGACTTTCTGGCAGCCGTAGAGCCGTTCTTCAAGCGCGAACGCGAGAAGAAAGACATGGCACGACTCTTTCAGGCGTTGCGCATAGAGGTGAACCACGAGATGGACGCGCTGCGCGAGATGCTGCTCGCTGCCTCTGAACTGCTTGCACCAGGCGGTCGACTATCGGTTATCACCTACCACTCGCTTGAGGATCGCATGGTGAAGAACGTGATGAAGTCGGGCAACGTGGAAGGAAAGGTGCAGCAGGACTTCTTCGGTAGGATAGAGACACCATTCCGATTGGTCAACAATAAGGTAATACTGCCATCCGACCAAGAGCAGGCTGACAACCCACGCAGTCGCAGTGCTAAACTAAGAATAGCTGAAAAGAAATAAGAAAATGAAAGAAGACAACCCCATAATAGATATCGCGGACGCAGCCACGACGAATGCGGACGCACTCGCTGCTGACAAGGCAAAGCCCGTGGACGAGAAAGCTGACGAGACACCGACAGCCGACGAAAGCCCGTCGGAGTCGACATCGGACGCTGCGCCCTCGCTGCGCACCATCATACGTCAGCAAGCGATAGAGGACGAGCTGCCACTCTCGAAGAACCTCACACTGAAGAAGGTGCTCGGCGGCGACATTCTCAACACGCAGTTCCTGCGCCGACAGATATGGGTGATAGTGATAGCCTCGCTGTTCGTCATCGTCTATATCTCTAATCGATACAAGTGTCAGCAGAACCTGATAAAGATAGACAAGCTGACGAACGAACTGGAAGATGCAAAGTATCGCGCACTATCCAGCTCGAGCGACCTGACACAGCAGACTCGCGAGAGTAAGGTGCTCGAACGTCTGCATAACGACAAAGACTCTACGTTACACATCGCTACGCAGCCCCCATATATCATAACAATCCCTAATAACGAGTAAGCATGAGCAAGTTTGACAGTAAGAAAGTGATGCCACGCTACAGTTTCCTCGCCATTCTCATGACGTTGGTGGCAATCACCGTCGTAGGCAAGACATTATACATAATGACCGCCAAGCGCGCCTTTTGGGAAGAGGTGGCTGACCGCGTGAAAGTGGATAGCTTAAAGACGCAGCCTATTCGTGGCAACATACTCAGTTGCGACGGACAACTCATGGCATCGTCGCTACCACAGTATAACATCTTCATGGACTTCGTAGCACTGCGCGAGGCGAAGAAAGACACGCTCTTCGAGCAGAAACTCGACTCGATATGCATGGGGCTGAACGCCATCTTCCCCGACCGCTCGGCAGAGGAGTTCAAGAAGCACCTCATGGAAGGCTTTGAAAAGAACAAACGCCACTGGCCCGTATGGAACCGACGTATCAACTACAGCACCTTCTCGGAGGTGAAGAGCCTGCCCGTGTTCAACCTCAGCAAGAATCAAAGCGGATTTCACTGGGATGAGCACAACGCACGCAAGCTGGCTTACGGCTCGCTCGCCGGACGTACCATCGGAAAGATGTACGGCGCGAAGGACACCGCACAGTGCGGCTTGGAACTCTCATACGACTCGCTGCTGCGTGGCGAGGAGGGCATACGCCATCGCCGAAAAGTGCTCAACAAATACCTCGACATCGTAGACACACCACCGGTGAATGGTGCCGACATCGTGACCACCATCGACGTGTCGATGCAAGACCTTGCCGAACGCGCACTGCTCAAAGAGCTGCGCCTCATCAACGCCAACGTAGGTGTGGCTATCGTTATGGAGGTGAAGACGGGCGATATAAAGGCTATCGTCAATATGACGAAGTGTGCCGACGACGACTATCACGAGATAAAGAACCACGCCGTCAGCGATTTGCTCGAACCTGGCTCGGTGTTCAAAACAGCCAGCATCATGGTGGCACTTGACGACGGAGTGGTAGACACAACCTATCGTGTGGAGACAGCCGGCGGCGTGTGGCCGATGTACGGTAGAGAGATGAAAGACCACAACTGGCGTCGTGGTGGCTACGGTATGCTCACGCTGCCACAGACACTGATGGTCAGTTCGAACATCGGTGTGAGTCGCATCATCGATGACCACTACCACAACACGCCAGAGAAGTACGTGCAAGGCATCTATCGCCTCGGACTCGCCGACGACTTGCACATACCGCTGCAAGGAGCATCGCCGGCACGCATACGTATGCCGAAGAAAGACTCGCGTGGTAAGCAGTATGTCAACTGGAGTAAGACAACGCTCCCATGGATGAGTATCGGCTATGAGACGCAGGTGCCACCAATCTCAACACTCACCTTCTACAACGCCATCGCCAACGGCGGAAAGATGATGGCACCGCGTTTCGTGAAGGCGGTGATGAAGGACGGCGTAGTGATAAAGGAGTTTGAACCCGTGGTGCTGCGCGAGCGCATCGCCAAGGAGACAACGATAAAGAAGATAACCACCATACTCGAACACGTAGTGAGTCAGGGACTCGGTAAGAAAGCCGGTTCGCAGTCGTTCCTCGTAGCAGGCAAGACGGGTACGGCGCAGATATCGAAGGGCGCAGCCGGATACAAGAGCGGACAGATGAACTATCTGCTCTCGTTCGCAGGCTTCTTCCCTGCCTATGAGCCACGCTATAGCTGCATCGTCTGCATACAGAAGTCGGGTCTGCCGGCTTCGGGTGGTGGCATGAGTGGCGTGGTGTTCCACGACATCGCCGAGGGCATCATGGCACAGAACCTGAAACTGGAGGCTGCCGACGCACGCGACTCGCTGTCGGTGCTCATTCCGCAGGTGAAAAACGGCAACATGCTTGCTGCAAGCTACGTGCTCGACCATCTCGGCATAAAGCAGCAATCCAACTGGGACGGCTCATATCTCAACGGCAACCCCATCTGGGGACACGCCTTAGAGAGCGGCGGAAAGACAATTGCGCTGCATCGTGTGCCAGAAGTGGGCAAGAGCATCATGCCCGACGTGCACGGCATGGGAGCCAAAGATGCCGTGTATCTCATAGAGAGTCGTGGCGTGAAGGTGAAGCTAAATGGCAGAGGAAAAGTAATGGAGCAGAGCATCGGTGCCGGACAACAGATAAAGAAGGGCATGGTTTGCTCGCTAAGGCTCGGATAAAATAAAAACCAGATATATGAAACTTAAAGAATTGCTTAAGGACATCACCGTTCTTGCTATCAAAGGCAGCGATGATGTAGAAGTGACAGGCGTCAATATCGATTCTCGCCGCATCAAGGAAGGACATTTGTTCGTGGCAATGAAAGGCACTCAAGTAGACGGACACAAGTTCATACCTAAGGCTGTGGAGCTCGGCGCGAAGGCTGTGCTCTGCGAGGTGATACCAGAACAAACTGACGAAGACGTTACCTATGTTCAGGTGGCTGACACCGAGGACGTGGTGGGCATCGTTGCAACCACATTCCACGGCAATCCGTCGACAAAGCTGAAGCTTGTCGGTGTGACCGGAACGAACGGCAAAACCACTATCGCCACCTTATTATATAATATGTTCTCGAAGATGGGGCATAAGTGCGGACTGCTCTCCACGGTGTGCAACTACATCGTTGATGAGGCTGTGCCGGCTGATCACACAACGCCAGACCCGATAGCGCTGAACGAACTGCTTCACCGCATGGTGGACGCAGGCTGCGAGTACGCCTTCATGGAGTGCTCGTCGCACGCCATAGCGCAGAAGCGCATCGGTGGACTGACCTTCGCTGGTGGACTCTTCACCAATCTCACACGCGACCACCTCGACTATCACAAGACATTCGAGAACTACCGCAACGCGAAGAAGGCTTTCTTCGATATGCTGCCCAAGACCGCATTTGCCATAACCAACGCCGACGATAAGAACGGAATGGTGATGGTGCAGAACACGAAGGCTACGGTGAAGACATACTCCACGCGTAGCGTTGCCGATTTCAAGGCGCGCATCATCGAGTGTCACTTTGAAGGAATGTACCTCGAAGTGAACGGCAGAGAGGTAGGCGTGCAGTTCATCGGCAAGTTCAACGTTAGCAACCTGCTGGCTGTCTACGGTGCGGCAGTGATGCTCGGCAAGAAGCCTGAGGACGTGCTCGTCGTGATGAGTACGCTGCACAGCGTGAGCGGACGCCTCGAACCGATACACTCGCCAGAGGGCTACACAGCCGTTGTCGATTATGCTCACACGCCTGACGCATTGGAGAATGTGCTCAACGCCATTCACGAAGTGCTCGACGGCAAGGGAAAGGTGATAACCGTATGTGGAGCCGGTGGCAACCGTGATAAGGGTAAGCGTCCGCTTATGGCACAGGAGGCTGTGAAGCAGAGCGACCGCGTCATCATCACAAGCGACAACCCACGCTTCGAGGAGCCACAGGATATCATCAACGATATGCTTGCCGGACTCAATGCGCAGCAGATGAAGAAGGTGATAGCCATCACCGACCGTCGTGAGGCAATACGCACTGCCTGCATGATGGCGAAGAAGGGCGACGTGATACTCATAGCTGGAAAAGGACATGAGAATTACCAGGAGATAAAGGGTGTGAAGCATCACTTCGACGACCATGAAGTGGTGCGCGAATGCTTTTAAAGTTCAAAATTCAAAACTCAGAAATGTTATACTATTTTTTCCGTTTCCTCGAAGAATACGGCATTAGTGGCTCGCACATGTGGGGCTACATATCATTCCGCTCGCTGTTGGCATTGATTATCTCGCTCGTTGTCTCAGCATGGTTTGGTGAGAAGTTTATCAAGTACCTGAAGCGTAAGCAGATTACGGAGACAGCACGCGATGCAAGCATCGATCCGTTTGGCGTAAAGAAGATTGGTGTGCCGTCGATGGGTGGTGTGATAATCATCGTCTCTATCCTCGTGCCTGTGCTGTTGCTCGGTCGTCTGCGCAATATCTACCTTATCCTGATGATTGTCACCACGTTGTGGCTCGGCTTCTTGGGTGGCATGGACGACTTCATAAAGATATTCCGCCACGACAAGGAAGGACTGAAAGGTCGTTATAAGATTGTGGGACAGGTGGGCATCGGACTCATCGTGGGGCTTGTGCTATGGGCATCGCCCGATGTGAAGATGAACGAGAACCTCGTCTACGAACGCCAAGGGCAAGAACTCGTGGTGAAGCATCAGAGCGAAGCGCATAAGTCACTGAAAACCACCATTCCGTTCGTGAAGAGCCACAACCTCGACTACTCGCGCATAACGAGCATCTTCGGCGAGCATCGTGTGGCAGCCGGCTGGATACTGTTTGTCATTATGACCATTTTAGTGGTGACGGCAGTGAGCAACGGAGCCAATCTGAACGACGGCATGGACGGCATGTGCGCAGGCAACTCCGCCATAATAGGTGTGGCACTGGGCATACTCGCCTATGTCAGTTCGCACATCGAATATGCCAGTTATCTGAACATAATGTACATACCCGATTCGCAGGAACTCGTAGTATTCCTCAGTGCCTTTGTCGGAGCATTGATAGGCTTCCTTTGGTACAACGCCTATCCAGCTCAAGTGTTCATGGGCGACACCGGCTCGCTCACCATCGGTGGCATCATCGCCGTAACGGCAATCATCATACACAAGGAGCTTATGCTCCCGATACTCTGTGGCATCTTCTTTGTGGAGAGCCTAAGCGTCATACTGCAGGTCTACTACTTCAAACTCGGTAAACGTCATGGCGTTAAGCAGCGCATCTTTAAGCGCACGCCAATCCACGACAACTTCCGTACACAGGCTTCGCAGCTCGACCCCGATTGTAAGTATCTCATCACACGACCACGGACTGCGTTCCATGAGTCGAAGATAACGGTGCGCTTCTGGATTACAACCATAATCCTTGCAGCGATGACCATCATAACGTTAAAGATTAGATAGACACAATGAAAAGAATAGTTATTCTTGGAGCCGGCGAAAGTGGAGCCGGTGCCGCAGTGTTGGCAAAGAAAGAAGGCTTCGACGTGTTCGTTAGCGACATGTCAGCCATCAAAGACAAATATAAGAAACTACTCGACGACCACGCCATCGAGTGGGAGGAGCGTCAGCATACCGAGGAGAAGATACTCTCTGCCGACGAAATCATCAAGAGCCCCGGCATCCCGAAGGAAGCCCCAATGGTGAAGGCGGCTATGAAGAAGGGCATACACATCATCAGCGAGATAGAGTTTGCAGGTCGCTACACCCACTCGAAGATGATATGTATCACTGGTTCTAATGGCAAGACAACAACCACGTCGCTCATCTATCACATCTTCAAGACTGCAGGCTACGACGTAGGACTCGCTGGCAACATCGGACGCTCGCTCGCATTGCAGGTGGCAGAGGAACCGCACGAATATTACATCATCGAGCTTAGCTCGTTCCAGCTCGATAACATGTACGACTTCCACGCCAATATTGCCATTCTGCTGAACATTACGCCCGATCATCTCGACCGCTACGACTACTGTATGCAGAACTACGTGGACGCGAAGATGCGCATCATACAGAACCAGACCGACAAGGACTCGTTCATCTACTGGAACGATGACCCCGTCATCAAGCGCGAACTGGAGAAGTACGACATCAAAGCCATTCAGTATCCGTTCTCCGAATTGAAGGAGAAGGGTTCCATTGGCTACATGGAGGACGGCGAGTACACCATTGAACGACCTACACCGTTCAACATGGAGCAGGAGGAGTTGTCGCTCACCGGCAAACATAACATATATAACTCGCTGGCAGCAGGCATCGCTGGCAACATCACGGGCATAAAGAAGGACGTGATACGTCAGAGTCTGAGCGACTTCCCTGGCGTAGAACACCGCTTAGAGAAAGTGTGCAAGGTGGGCGGAGTGCAGTATATCAACGATTCGAAAGCTACTAATGTAGACGCTTGCTGGTATGCGCTTGAGAGCATGAAGACACCTACTATCCTCATTATCGGAGGCAAGGACAAAGGCAACGACTACAACGAGATACTTAATCTTGTGAAGCAGAAGTGTAAGGCTCTCGTATTCCTCGGTGCCGACAACACAAAGCTGCACAACTTCTTCGACAACCAGGGCGTGGAGATACGCGATACTCACTCGATGAAGGACTGTGTGGCTGCCTGCTACGAGCTTGCAGAGCCCGGCGACACCGTGCTGCTCAGTCCGTGCTGCGCCAGCTTCGACCTCTTCAAGAATATGGAGGACAGAGGTGAGCAGTTTAAGACACTGGTGAGAGGATTGTAATAGGGGTTGAGATGGTGATGTGTTGAGATGGTGAGAAATGTGTTGAGGTGTTAAGATGTTGAGATGTTGAGATGTTGAGATGTTGAGGTGTTGAGATGTTGAAGTGGTGACATTAGCAATACAAATCTCACCATAATACACCTCACCATAACACCACCTCACCATAACACCACCTCACCATAACACCACCTCACCATAACACCATCTCACCATAACACCACCCCACACCTCACCATCTCACCACCTCACCATAAAATAACAACAAGCAATGATAAACAAGACATTAGACAACATATTCAAAGGCGACAAGGGAATATGGATGGTGTTCTTCTTTCTATGCCTTATTAGTGTCATTGAGGTGTATTCCGCCTCTGCGCAGCTAACGTATAAGGGAGGCAGCTACACGGCTCCTGTCATAAAGCATATCTTCCTGCTCGCAGTCGGAATATTCTTCATGGTAGTAACGCTCAACGTGAAGTGTAAGTACTTCAAGATGGCAACGCCATTCATGCTCGTTGTCTCTCTGGTAACACTGTTGTGGGTGTTTGTAGCCGGTGCCTCCACCAATGGAGCACAACGCTGGATAAGCATCGTAGGCATACAGTTTCAGCCCTCGGAGATAGCCAAGGGTACCATGGTGCTCGCTACGGCGCAGATATTGAGCGCGTTGCAGACCGAGGATGGAGCCGACAAGATGGCATTCAAGTACATACTCACCGTGTGCTTCTTCATCGTGCCACTTATCATGGTTGAGAACCTATCCACGGCATTGTTGCTCTGCATCGTCATATTCATGATGATGCTGCTTGGGCGTGTACCCATGCGTCAGCTGGGCAAGCTGCTCGGCTTTGCAGTGCTCAGCGTAGCACTCGTCGTTGGAGCCGTGATGACCTTTGGTAAAGACGAGACGCAGAAGCCCGAGAGTCAGACCCTCACCGAGCAAGTAGCGAAGCCGAATGATGTCAATGGCACTAATGTCGAAGAAAAGTCGGAAGATAAGAACGTTGTGGAGAAGGTGTTTCACCGCTTCGATACGTGGAAGTCGCGCATCAATAAGTTCCTCGCACACAAGGACGTAGCACCTAAGGATATCGATCTCGACAAGGATGCTCAAGTGGCGCACGCCAACATTGCCATCGCCTCTTCGAATATCACCGGCAAAGGTCCAGGCAACTCCGAGGAGCGCGACTTCGTATCGCAGGCGTTCAGCGACTTTATCTATGCCATTATCATCGAGGAGATGGGCATCTTGGGTGCTGCTGGTGTAGCCATGCTATACATCATTCTGTTGTTCCGCACGGGACGCATTGCCAGCAAGTGTGAGAACAACTTCCCTGCACTCTTCGCCATGGGACTCGCCCTGCTGCTCGTTACGCAAGCATTGTTCAACATGTGCGTTGCGGTGGGCATCGTACCCGTGACCGGTCAGCCGCTGCCGCTCATTAGTAAGGGTGGAACGTCGACCATCATCAACTGCGTGTACATCGGTGCTATACTCAGTATCAGTCGCTCGGCACAACGCAAACAGGAAATTATAGCCGACACAACAGAAGCGTAAATTAACACAACTAAAAACGTTAAACCACACTCTATATTATTCCCGCAGCGCGGGAACATTATTCCGGTGCTACGGGAACAACACTCCAACGCAACCGGAATAATGTTCCGGTGCTACGGGAATTTTCTTGTTTTTGCGAGATGTAAAAACTACATTTGCGAGATATAAAACTACATTAAACCCAAAGTAGTTGGTTCTACATGAGGGAAATAAAAAAACGAAACGACAATGACGAAGTCAGGAGAGTCTGCCGGTGGCTAAAACCCATCGACAGGCTATCTTCTTTTTTTGCTGCT
>DAVZJL010000035.1:0-25792 GCA_052272805.1 Prevotella sp.
AGACCGACGTGTCGAGCAACTACTATAATAGTGGTTACTTCAACAACTACTATAACTATATGTACGGCTACGGCAACTATAACGGCTACAACAACTACGAGAACTTCTACGACCCCGATAAGTACGTGAAGCTGTTCGGCTTCTCGCTCGGATGGGGCAAGCAGCTGCGCTGGCCAGACGACTTCTTCCAGTTGTCGCTCTCGCTGCAGTACACACGCTACATGCTGAAGAACTGGAGCTACTTCCTCATGACCAACGGTAACTCTAACAACCTCAACCTCAGCATACAGCTCTCGCGCAACTCTACCGACAACCAGCTCTTCCCACGTCGCGGATCGGAGTTCGCAGCATCGCTCACAATCACTCCGCCATGGTCGGCATGGGACGGCAAGGACTACAAGAACCTCGCCAACGACTCAAAGTCGGCTAACTACAACCGTGAGCAACAGGAGAAGTATCGTTGGGTAGAATACCACAAGTGGAAGTTCAAGGGCCGCATGTTCACCGCCCTCACAAGCGGACAGAAGTGCTTAGTGCTCATGGCTCGACTCGAGTTCGGCTTGCTCGGCTCGTTCAACAAGTGGAAGAAGTCGCCGTTCGAGACCTACTACATGGGTGGTGACGGTATGACCGGCTACTCTACCTCATACGCCGAGGAGACAATCGGTCTGCGCGGTTACGAGAACGGATCGCTCACACCATACGGTAGTGAAGGCTACGCCTACGACCGCATGACACTCGAGCTGCGCTATCCATTCCTGCTTGGTAACACCACAATCTACGGACTCGGATTTATCGAAGGTGGTAACGCATGGACAGAAACACGCAAGTTCAACCCGTTCGACATGAAACGCTCGGCAGGTGTCGGTCTGCGTATCTACCTGCCAATGGTTGGTCTCATGGGTATCGACTGGGCTTACGGCTTCGACAAGGTATTCGGAAAAAAGGGAGGACCGCAGTTCCACTTCATCCTCGGTCAGGAATTCTAACAGCCGCACCGACCGGCGCAACACACGCAATGGTCGGTACGCAACGCTCAAACCAAAAGAACAAACAGAAAACAAATGAAGAAGTTCTTATTTATATGCCTCATCACGCTCACAGCAGCCATGACGGCAAGCGCACAGAAGTACGCACTCCTCGACATGGAGTACATACTGAAGAACATCCCCGCCTACGAGCGCGCCAACGAGCAGCTCAACCAGGTGTCTAAGAAATGGCAGGCAGAGGTGGAAGCTCTCAACACCGAAGCTTCCACAATGTACAAGAACTATCAGAACGAGATGGTATTCCTCTCGCAGGAGCAGAAGAAGGCTCGCCAGGAGGCTATCATGAAGAAGGAGAAGGACGCCAGCGACCTCAAACGCAAGTACTTCGGACCAGAGGGCGAACTCTTCAAAAAGCGCGAAAGTCTTATGTCGCCTATTCAGGAGGAGATATACACCGCCGTCAAGGAGATAGCAGAGCTGCGCGGCTACTCGCTCGTGCTCGACCGCTCAAGCGACACCGGCGTTATCTACGGCTCACCAAAGGCTGACATCAGCAACGAAGTGCTGCAGAAGTTAGGCTACGCCAACTAAAGAGTTTTGAATTAGAAAGGCTTAGAAAGACTTAGCCCAGCTCAGTCCCCAAGGCTTAGAAAGGCTTAGAAAGGCTTAGTTCGGCTTATAAAAAGAAACAATTAATAACAAAAAAAATAAAAGCAAAAAATGAAGAAATTGATTTTAATGCTTATGTTGTTCATGCCAATGGCAACATTCGCACAGAAGTTCGGTCATGTAAACGCACAGGAAGTCATGGCTTCAATGCCAGAGTTTATCAAGGCTCGTGGCGAGTTAGAAGCACAGGCTAAGCAGTACGACAACGACCTCAAGGCTATGCAGGAAGAAATGCAGCGCAAGTACGAAGATTACGAGAAGAACAAGTCTACAATGAACGAGACTAAGCGTCATGAGACAGAAGAGAACCTCTCTCAGATGTATCAGAAGATACAGCAGTCGGCTCAAGACAACCAGCAGGCTCTCGGTAAGCTCCAGCAGGACAAGATTGGTCCTATCACAAACAAGCTCGTTGAAGCAATCAAGGCTGTAGGCAAAGCAGGTGGCTATGTCTACATCATGGACACAACAAGCGGCATCCCTTACATCAGCGAGACACTCAGCAAGGACGTTACTGCAGAGGTTAAGGCAGAGCTCAACAAGACAAAGTAAGACGTTACAATAAATCATAGTAGCCGTTACTAACGATGCCTACTATGATTTATACCATTCAATTAACAACAATATAAAGCAGCAATAAACATGAAAAAATTGTTCTTTCTCATCGTCCTCGGCGTACTGTCGTTAACAGCAGGTGCTCAGACACGCTTCGGCTATTTCAGCTATGAAGAAGTTCTCAAATCAATGCCCGACTATGTATTAGCACAGCGTAGCATCGACGATTTGCGAGTGAAGTACGACGCTGAATTGAAGCGCGCCGAAGAGGAGTTCAACAGCAAATACGAGGAGTTCCTCGACGTACAGAAAGACCTCGTACCTGCCATCCTGCGCAAGCGTCAGGCAGAGCTCCAGGAGATGATGCAGAAGAACATCAACTTCAAGAACGAGTCGCAGCGTCTGTTGCAGCAAGCAGAAACTGATGCCTTTGCTCCCGTTAAGGCGAAGCTCAACGAGGCACTCACAAAGGTTGGTCAGGCACAAGGCTATGCCTTCATACTCAACACCGACGGCAACGCTTGCCCTTACGTAAACCCAGAAATGGGCGAGAACGCAACAGAGTTGGTCAAAGAAGCACTGAACGCAAAATAGTAAGAGCTACTACATAAAACACAAAGTAGTAAAAGCTGCTACATATTAGAAAGACAGAAGATTGATAATTGAAAATGCAGACAATCATAAACCAAATGGTGGTCATACGTTTCAATTATCAATCTTCTGTTTATAAGCCAATTATCTATAATCAATTCTTAATAAGTGATTAATATGCCATTCCCCTCTTCCCCTGGTCCTATCGGTGTTTTCGACTCTGGCTACGGCGGACTCACCATCCTACACGGCATCCGTCAGCTCCTCCCACAGTACGACTACATGTATCTTGGCGACAATGCGCGTGCTCCCTACGGTTCGCGTTCGTTTGAAGTGGTCTATCAGTTCACACGTCAAGCCGTGCTGAAGCTCTTCAGCATGGGCTGCCACCTCGTCATATTGGGCTGCAACACAGCTTCGGCTAAGGCACTACGCAGCATTCAACAGCGCGACCTGCCCATGCTCGACCCCGATCGCCGCGTGCTTGGCGTTATACGCCCCACGGCAGAAGAGGTTGGCAACCTCACGAAGACGCGCCACGTGGGCATCCTCGCCACAGAAGGCACAATCAAAAGCAATTCGTATAAGATAGAAATACAGAAGCTATTCCCCGATGTAGAGGTTACGGGAGTAGCGTGTCCGCTTTGGGCGGCGATAGTAGAGGCAGGCGAGGCAGACTCGCCAGGTGCCGACTACTTCGTAAAGAAGCGCATCGATCAGCTCATGCGCAAAGACTCACTCATCGATACTGTCATACTCGGCTGCACTCACTATCCACTGCTTATGAGTTCGGTGGTGAAGAACGTGCCCGACGGTGTGCGCATAATGGCGCAAGGCACCTACGTAGCCGACTCCTTAGCCGATTATCTCAATCGCCATCCCGAGATGGAACAGAAACTAACGAAAGGCGGAACATGCCGCTATTTCACAACCGAAAGCGAAGAGCGCTTCCGCGAAACAGCTCGCATATTCCTACATGAAGACGTAAATGTGCAGCATGTGGAGGTAGTGTAATGGTGAGATGGTTAGATGGTTAGATGGTGATGAGGTGAGATAGGCTGACAGATAGGCTGGTAGATTATCCCGTTTTTGGGTAATCTGTCAGCCTTTATATTGTTTATATTCAGAGAGTTATGCGAAATCCTGGCAGATATGGGTGATTTTTTAGCAAATCATCATTTTATAATCATAATTTTAAATTTCTATTCTCTTCCAACACCCTGAGCCAGTTGCCGCCCCAAATCTTCGCCATATCCTCTTCCGAGTAGCGTCGGCGCAGCAGCTCCTTGGTGAAGTTTATCAGTTCAGAAGCATCGGCAAGTCCGGGCACGCCGCCGTCACCATCGAAGTCGGTTCCAAGTCCAACGTGGTCGATGCCCATTACATTGATGGCGTGCTCTAAGTGCTGCATAGCGTCAGTGATGCAAGCCTTTCCGTCGGTGCGCAGAAAACCATTGTAGAGCGTTATCTGACACACACCACCCTTTGCAGCAAGCGCACGCATTTGGTCGTCAGTCAGGTTGCGTGGCACATCGCACAACGCCTTGCTGTTGCTATGCGAACAAACGATAGGTTTTGTCGAAATGTCGAGCGCATCGTAGAACGACTTCTCGCCGGCATGACTCATATCCACCATCACTCCCAGGCGGTTCATCTCGCGTATCACCTCCGCACCGAATGGCGATACACCGCCGTGAGTGTTGAGCGTATGGCGTGCCGAGTCGCATATCTGATTGTCGCCATTGTGACACAGAGTAATGTAGACGATGCCACGGTCGGCAAAGTGCTGCACGTTATGCAAGTCGTTCTCTATCGCCAGACCGTTTTCTATACCGATCATCAGCGATTTTCGTCCTTCGCGCTTGTTGCGTAACAAGTCCTCACGGTTGCGAGCAAGGGCGATGTAGCGCGAATCGCTAAGCACAATCTCATCAATCTTGTCGAAGATAAGGTCAGCATAAGCCTTCGGTGTGTCCACGTGGAATGGTGACACGTCAGCGAAAGTCTCCCCAGGTTTCGGTTGTGGCAGATACGCCACCATTGTCACAGCGTCCGTTCTGCCCTCGTTCATCTTATGCAAGTCGTAGAGCACTTTAGGGTCGCGCTGCTCGAAGCACACGCCTTGTGGGAAGAACATCGGCGTGTCGCAGTGTGAGTCGAGCGTGAGGTTACGCTGGTGGAACAGCTTCGCACGTCGCATCACGTCGCCTTCTTCCACAAGCCACTTGAAGAGCGGCAATCCGTCCTCGCCGAGCCACTCCGGGTGCCATTGCACACCGAGCACCGCCTTGTGTTCGCAGCTCTCTATAGCCTCAACCACACCGTCTAACGCTCGCGCCGTTATCTTGAAACGCTCGCCAGGTGCAGCCACGGCTTGGTGGTGGAACGAGTTGACGAATATCCTCTCCTCCTTATATATATTATAAAGCACACTACCCTTCTCTATCTCTACCGTGTGCGTAGGCTCCGAGCGGTCGGCATCCTGCGAGTGCTTATAGTTGGTAGGCTCGTGCGATATGTCCTGGTGTACACGTCCGCCGAGTGCCATTGCAAGAGTCTGCACGCCACGACAGATGCCTAACATCGGTATCTGTCGGTCGAACGCCAAGCGTGTTATGAGCAGCTCCGGCAAATCGCGCACGTTGTTTATGTTATGCAACGCTGGCGATGGTTCCTCGTCAGCCCACAACGGATTGAAGTCGCCACCACCCGTGAGCAACAGCGCATCAATCGTTTCGAGCGTATCGAGCAGCACATTGCGGTCAGCCACTGGCGGAATGAGTACGGGCGTACCTCCTGCTGCTATAATCTGATGATAGTAGCGGTCGCGCACCGTCGCGTCCACCCCCTCGTAGTTGGTTGTGATACCTATGATAGGCCGCCTGCTTGCCTGTGGCTTATTGTCGTAGAAGTAGGCGAGTTGAGTATTTAGGTTGAATGATTTCATGCTTAACTGGATGATTTCATGCTTATAAAAATATTCCCACAGAGTTCGCAGAATACATTGTCTGTCGAACGTCCACCCCGTTGTTGGCTGTACGCTCTGTGTGTATTATGCAATCTCTGTGGGAGACGTTTCTATTCTTAATTCTGTCGAACAACGAAGTGTTATTCCTCGTTCTTTTCTTCCATGTGCACCGGTATCTCGCGCTTGATGCTTTGGTCGAGCGAGATGAGTGTTTCTGTAGACACCACGCCCGGAATCATCTGCATCTTATTATTGAGCAAGTCCATGAGTTGCTCGTTGTCGCAAGCATACACCTTTAGCAACATTGTGTACGGACCAGTTGTGTAGTGACACTCCACGATTTCTGGTATGTCGAGCAACTGCTTCACTACATCCTTGTACATACTTCCGCGCTCCAGGTTGAGTCCTACGTATGTGCATGTGCTATAGCCAACGCTCTTAGGATTTACTTCAAAGCCGCTGCCTACGATTACACCACCCTGAATGAGGTGTTGTACACGCTGATGGATTGCAGCACGTGATACACCACACTCTGCTGCTACATCTTTGAATGGAATTCGGGCGTTCTTTGATAGAATACTAAGTATCTTTCTGTCAAGGTTATCAATTTTGTCCATCTTCTATTAATGAAATTTTGTCTATGATTACAATTTGTCAGCAAAATTATACATTTTACTTGAGATAATCAACACATAGACTTTTCTTTTTTAGTTTTTTAGTACAAAACGATAGCTGCCGCCTTTATATTTGACCTTTTCCACTCACAACGGTCTACTGTGCAATGATGTGCACATCCCTCTGTGGGAACGGTATCTCGATGTTATGCTCGTTGAGTGTGTTGTATATGGCCTCTTTCACCTGACCAGTCTTACTGAACTTCTGCTCCACGAGCACCCAGTAAGTCACGAATAGGTTCACCGAGTTGTCTCCGAACTCGTCGAACACCACACTCACGGGTCGTGTTTTGTCGATTATGTCTCTTCCGTCGGAATCCTTCTCTTCGAGGTTGTTCACCGCCTTGATGAGCATCTGTCGCACCTCTTCCACGTTCGAACCGTATGCCACACCCACTGGCACCTTCACCCATTCATATGAGTGGTTGCGTGTGATGTTCTTAAAGTTCTTGCTGAAGAGCGAGCTGTTGAGGAATGCTATCACGCATCCGTCGCCCGTAATGATCTGCGTGCTCTGATATGTGATGCTATCCACCTTTCCGCGTATGCCGTCGCACTCGATGTAGTCGCCCACACGCACACGTCCTGTCATCAGCGATATGCCGTAGAAGAAGTTCTCAAGCAGGTCCTTCATGGCGAAGCCCACACCTGTTGCCAAGCCAGCCGAGATAACGGAGATTGCGGTCGACGGTATCTTCAGCAGCTTTATCGAGATGATGAAGTACAGACCCCAGCAGCAGATGGCTATTATATTGTTGGCGAGTGTGAAGTTAGGCTTGCCGTTCACCACCACCTTCGACTTATGATACTTGTGGTAGAGCGACTTCACGAGATAGTTGATGTATCTGAACAGGAAGAACAGCGACAGCACCATCACCATCTTGCCTATTGACAGCTGCACCACTCCCGTAACGTTCAGGAAGTTGAACATGAATATATTCCACACCGTAGCGGTCAGGTCGAACACATCTGCCGCCCACCAGATAGACAGCAGCAGAGAGAATACGCTGATCATTGGCACCAGTGCCATGTACACGAAGTCGTAGAACCACGTCACATTAATATGTTTGTTGTGACTCATAGTTATGATGCTGAGCATTGAGCCTTTCTTCGCCTTCTCCGCGTCAGTCTCCGAGTGTATCTTGTGCGCCAGGTAGCGTTTCTCATACTGTGCTAACATGTCGTAAACGCACGTAATGGTCTGTATGCAGCTCAGCTGGAACATCCACCAGATGAGCACCTGCACCGCGAGCAGCACGTAGCCATAGAGTGCCGAAGCCGTAGAGAACACCATTATCGCCAGCGATATCCACGTATAGAATATGTCCGAGCGCGGGATATTGGCGTTATGCCGCTTCACCACACGCCACTGCCACAAGGTGAACACGAGCAGTATCGGTGGGAATATAAGCATCACGAGGTTGTTCGGAATGAATATGATGCGGAATGTGATGACGATGAACGACATCAGCATTATCGGTGCATAAATGCGGAAACCGCTCTTTATCTGTTCGCCTGGCAGACGTACCAGCAGCGAGAAGAAGATAGCACAGAGCAACCAAGCATACTCAATGAGCAGCTTCGATGCCATGAGGAAGAAGTTGTGATACATGAACGTGCGTGCCACCATAACCGACACGGCGAAGATGAGCATCGCCACGAACAGCATAAGGCACACCTTTTTCTTCATAAACGCCTCTGTACGATAACGCTTTGGTACGAGCCAGCGCACCAGCACGTTACTCAGCATACTTGCTATGAGCATATACAGCAGCACGAAGACGCTCAGACCGCCCACAATCGGACCGCGCCATTGCGAGTAAATCTTGCGTTCGCCGCCGTTGGCTATCTTCACTTTCTCCTCGTCGTACTTCTCGTTCACGTCAGCCTTAGCCGAGCGATACTGCATCGGCATATTCTTCACTATCTCCAGATAGCTCTGGTCACCATTTACGAATATAGTGTGCTGAATGTCGTTATAGCGTTGTATGGCGTAGTCGTTCATCTTCTTCAGCTTCGCCGACATACGCTGATAGTGCAGTTCGTCCTTCTCCACGTTGTTGCGCATATTCTGCAGATTGCGTGCCAAGGCGGTGGCATAGTCCAGACACGCCTTTCGGTCGTGCAGCCCCTGCCCATCGAGCATGAACGGCAGCTTGCGTTGCTTGCCGTTCTTGTCCATTATATATTTCGGTGGTTGTTGTCCCTGCTTTGCCTGCCCCATACGCTTCATCGATGGTGGAATCATGCTCAGCGTCTCTATGAGGTACTTGTATCGCGTCAGCTCCGCATCCATACGCTTCATAATATTGTTATATGGCATACTGCGCTTGTTAAATTCGCGATACATCTCCGTCGCCTCATGGCAGGCGTAGGTCATATCGAACGTGAAGTCTTGCTTCTGCGAGTAGAGCATCAGTGCCACCTGATCGCTACGCTGCATCAGTGCCACCATCTGTTTATGCTGCTGCTCGGTGTACACCTTATAGCGTGCCATATTATTGCGCTGTTCGTAGAACGCTGTTTCCAGCTCTGCGCGCAGCACCGACAACGTCGAATTCAGGTTTTTCTCTTTCAGCACCGCACCGGCACTGATCGACACGCACAACATAATCAAAAGACATGCCAAGCGCTTAAAGAATCTCATGCTCATAATCTCTCTTTTATCTGTAATTGCTTTTTAATATGTTTATGCGTGCAAAAATACGTCTTTTTTCCGAAAATTCAAAACTTAAAATTCAAAACTCGCTTATACCATAGCTTGTACACCTAATGTGCTAAGCACTGCTGTAGCTACCGCTACTATCAGTTTCAGAATTGTTCTCCAAGTGTCTTTGTTCATCTTTTTCATGGTATTTGTATATGGTATTATTATAGGTTGTTTTTGTGTTTTATAGTAGTGGGCGTGGCATTATCACCACGCCCACTCTTTCTTTCTACTCTTTAGTCACATCAGCGTGCTTAATGCTCTTATACTGTTCGAGCTCCGCAAACTTGATGCCTGCAAGCATCGGCTTCACGTTCTTGCCCAGCACAGGGTCTTTGTAGGTTTCTGGATAGAAACGCACACGTGCGCCAACGATACTGTTCTTTATATTAAAGCTATTTAGATCCACACTGCCTCGCGATTTCAAGCTCACGCGGAATGTGCCCAAGCCCATAATCTTCACCGGCTTCGAGTTGAGCAGCTCGTTCTTCATCACCTCGCCCAACTCTGTGAGCACTGCCAGGATGTCCGAGTACTTCACCGTACAGTTTGCCTGCATAATCTCTGCCAGCTTCTTCAAGTCGACTGTCTCGCGATAAGCGGTGCGTGCATAGTAAAGACCATTTGTTGCGTTTTTTGCTGTGCTCTGATAGATTTTGTAATTTACTGCCATAATGTGTTTTCCTTTCTTTTTTTAGATTTGGTTAATGTTTACTTTTGTGTTGTGTTCCGGATCACGTTTGCAAAGGTACAACCTTGCGCAAGCGATGTCAAGTATTTCGCTATATTTTTTTTATTTTCTCAATATTATTCTTTAACTTTGCACTCGCAACGGTTCGCAACGCTCCCACTTGAAATACCCTACCGAGGAGTTGTGCGATTAAAAGGGAATGGGGTGAGAGTCCCCAACTGTCCCGCAGCTGTGAGCCGCCCTTATCTACGGGCGCGAACGAGAGAACCACTGAAGCCATGCATCTCCGTGCTGAGTGCGTGGGTATGGCAGGGATGCCATACCCTCCTATGCTTTGGGAAGGTGTTCGCGTCTGGGCGGCGAGTCAGAAGACCTGCCGAAACTCATTTGCCGATGGAGTCATCGCTGTGCGCCTCGCGGATTGGGCGCGTATGACCGAAACACTTACATTATATAAATAATATGAAGAACTTTACACTTTTTGTTTCCGCCCTTCTCGGCGGAATGTTTCTAACTACGTCTGTTTCTGCACAGCAGAAGGAGTACACCGACGGCGTGTTCGTGCTCAACGAGGGTTCGTTTGGCAAGGAGAAGGCTACGCTCAACTATCTCGACAAGGAGGGCAACTGGGAGTATCGTGTGGCTCTCACAAAGAACGGTGAGACTTACGAGCTGGGCACAACGGGCTGCTACGCCACCATCGCCGACGGCAAGATGTACATCGTGTCGAAGAAGAAGAGTATTGCCGACAAGGAGGCCGCCGACCCTACGCTCACCGTGTGCGACGCTAAGACTATGGAGGTTTTGGCGCAGATCAACACTATCCCTAACACCGACGGCACGGCTGCTGCAGACGGCAGAGCGTTCCTCGCGGTTAAGGACTTCGGCAAGGGCTTCCTCAGTACCACTAACGGTGTCTACACCTTCAATCTCGACGACAACACCGTGGGCAAGCTCGTCGCCGGCACCGACGGCTTGGCTAACAACCAGACGGGCAATATGGTGTACGCCGACGGCAAGGTGTATGCTGTCGACCAGCGTCGCGGTCTCTTGGTCATCGACGCTGCCAAGGCAGAGCTGCTGAAGACCGTGAACAACGAGGGCGAGGGCTCTTACAACTCTATCGTGCTGGCTAAGGACGGCTCTATCTGGCTCACTTGCAGCAAGTCGACAAAGGCTGTTGCGCACATCGTGAAGTTCAACCCGTCTGACTACTCTACCGAGACCGTCGACCTGCCCGAGGGCATTTATCCGCCTACCAACAGCTGGGGTGCTTGGAATCCCGACTGCTTCACGGCGTCTACTACCGAGAACGCTCTGTTCTGGAACGGTGCTACGGGCGACTGGTCGAATGGTCAGCACATCTACAAGTTTGATATTGCAACAAAGCATGTTTCGCTCCTGCTCGACTTCACCACTGCCGAGGAGAAGCCTTACGTCTATGGTGCTGCTTGCCGCATGAATCCCTATTCGGGCGACCTCTATCTGAGCGTAACCAAGGGTTCGGCATGGGGCGACGAGTCGGAGCTGCGCGTCTACGACGCTACAACGGGCTCGCTGAAGCAGGCGTACCCGATGGAGAAGAACTACTGGTTCCCGGAGATGCCGGTGTTCGCCATGAAGAGCACCACTGCCATCTCGTCGGTTGAGGACAACGCTGATGTGCGCGAGGTGGCTCGCTACTCTGTCGACGGCAAGCTGCTGCAGGGTGCGCAGAAGGGTCTGAACATCGTGCGCTACTCTGACGGCTCGGTCAAGAAGGTCGTTGTAAAGTAAACGAAGCAAATCGTAGGAGGCTACGGCATTCCTGCCGTAGCCATTGTTTATGATTACTACTGTTGGCTATGGCTACGGCAGGAATGCCGTAGCCTCCTACATTATTTAAATGCGAATAATACAATACATAATACTACTCTTTTTTAGTACAATATCGGCGCACGCCCAAACCTCACGTCTCGACTCCGTACACACGATTCGGGACGTGGCGGTTGTGGGCGTGCGTCCTCATTATCTCACCCCCTCGCAAACGCTCTCCGGGGCTGCGCTGCAGGATCTCTCAACGACCTCGGTCGCCGACGCGCTGAAGTATTTCTCGGGTGTGCAGATAAAGGACTACGGCGGACTGGGCGGACTGAAGACCGTGAACGTGCGGTCGCTCGGCTCGCAGCACGTGGGCGTGTATCTCGACGGCATACGCATTACGAACGCGCAGAACGGACAGATCGACCTCGGTCGCTACTCGCTGAGCAACATGGAGTCGGTGGCACTATATAACGCCAACCGCAACGAGCGACTGCAGTCGGCTTCCGAGTATGCTTCGGCGGCTACGGTCTACCTGCAGACGCGCCGACCCGACTCTACTGCTTTCAACGTGGAGTACGGCGCGGGGTCGTTCGGACTGCAGAAACTGAAGGCGTACTTCTCTTTTCGGAACATTCTCTTCGTCGATGCCGAATATCAGCGCACGGATGGTGGCTATCCGTTCCGCTTCAAGTCGGCATCGGAGGACACCGTGGGCAAGCGGCGCAACTCCGACATCAGCTTCTACCGCATCGAGGCGGCGGGCTTCTACAAGGGCTTCACGGCGCACGCCTACTTCTACAGCTCGGAGCGCGGACTGCCCGGTCCGGTAGTGCGCCGACTCTCCGACCAGTGGGACTCTACCGACCGCCAGTGGGACCGCAACTTCTTCGTACAGTCGACATATCGCCACACGTGGGACCGCTTCGCGCTGAAGACCAACCTGAAGTATGCCTACGACTGGCTGCGCTATCTGCAAGACCCATCTACCAACGCCGCTACGATGTACTGCGACAACCACTACCGCCAGCAGGATCTTTACGGCTCTGTCTCTGCGGCGTGGAACTCCAGTTGGCTGTCGCTCACAGCGAGCACCGACCTGCGCTGGAGCGACCTTACTACCAACGTCTACCGCTCGGCGTATGTCTACCGCCTCGACTCTAAGTCGCTGCTCTCTGCCATCGCTTCCTACCGCGGTTTCGAGGGCAACATCGCCCTGCTCTACACGCACATCGGCGACCACTCGGCACGCTCCGCGCAGAGCGCAGCCGCGCTCTCGCGCTTCACACCGATGTTCCTCGCCTCGTGGCATCGCCGCGCCTTCACGGTGCGTGCCTTCCACAAGCGCATCTTCCGCGCACCTACACTGAACGACCTCTACTACACGCTCGTGGGCAACGCACAGCTGCGTCCCGAGTACACCTCGCAGTTCGACCTCGGTGTCGACTACAAGGACCGCCATCTGCACCTCGCCCTCGATGCCTACTACAACCGCATCGAGGACAAGATAGTGGCTATACCGATGAAGAGCCAGTTCCGCTGGTCGATGGTCAACTTCGGCTTGGTGAAGTCGTTGGGACTCTCCGCAACCGCCGGCTACGACCGCACGTGGGGCAGGTTCTCAGCCTCAGCCTCAGCCAACTACACCTGCCAACGCGACCGCGACTACTCGGCACCCCACGACCCGGAGTATCGCAACACCATACCCTACTCGCCGCTGCACAGTGCCTCCGTGATAGTAGACCTCGGCTACGACGGCTGGAGCCTCTGCACCTCCTGGCTCTACACGGGCGACCGCTTCGCGCTCATCTCCAACAACCGCGACGATATGCTGGGCGCATGGCAGACTGTAGACCTGAAGCTGAACAAGCGTTTCCGCATACGCCGCCACTCCGTGCAAGCCACCGTGGAGTGCAACAACCTCTGCGACTCGCGCCACGAGGTGGTGAAACGCTACCCCATGCCCGGACGCAACTGGAAAGCCACGCTGCAATGGCAGCTCTGAAGCCCGTGCGTATGGGGCTTTTTAGCCACACTCACACCACTTTGATACTCATCCGCTTGGCTCTGAATAATATTTTTTATATATTTGCAACCAAACGAATACATACTCAACCTCACGAAAAAAAATATACATTATGGAGAAACGACATCTTGAAAAGCTGATACGTTTGCCACTTGACGAACTGAAACTTGCCTTTGCCGCATCTTGTGTGGAGGGAATAGCAAGAAAGACGGGCAAACACTATAGCGAAGTATATGAAAGAATGAGTAAGGTGGGGGCTATTGAGAACTATATACTCAAGAACTACGACACACTACACACCGAGAGCCACGAGTATGTGCTGGAGGACGTTGAGGAGTATATACAGAATAAAGAAAGGAGTGCAACATGCTAACCGTTTATCATGGAGCTACAGAAGTAATAAGCTCACCTATATGTGCATTTGGACGTCCGAGGTTAGACTTCGGTCGAGGTTTCTATGTCACCGATATAAAAGAGCAGGCAGTGCGTTGGGCGCAGACTATGGCAGACAAGCGCAACGCACAACCGCTACTAAACATATACAGCCTTGACCGTGACGCATTTTTGGCAGAGTGTAGGCACAAGATATTCACATCGTATGATTCTGAATGGCTCGAATTTATCGTGACAAACCGACGTGGCGAAAACCTTGCGGCAGCATACGACTATGTTGAGGGTGGCATAGCCAACGACCGTGTCATCGATACCGTCAACCTCTACATACAGGGACTTGTCGACTCTGCTACTGCCCTGCAACAATTGGCTTTCTATAAGCCAAACAACCAAATTTGTCTTTTAAACCAGACACTTACTGACAAATACTTGCACTTCTATGACTCAGAAAGAATTTGAAGAAAGAATTAAGTCGCCGGCTATCCAAACCATGATATTAAGTCATCAGATTGGCGGTGTGGCTTACGAACTATCCAAACGTCTGAACGTATCGCCAGCCCGTGCGCTCGACCTCTTCTATCGCAGTCAGACCTGCGCCGACCTCCACAACCGAAACACCGGATTGTATCTCTACGGCAATCTGTATATCGCTGACGAGTTTATGCTCGAATGTCAGGCAAAGCAGTAAGACCCTCCTATGAATAGCCTCCGCGTCGACCGATGCGGATAAGTGCACCAACAGGGCAGAAGGCACCATTTGGTTGGTTGGTGCAGCAGGGACTGCTGCACCCCCTGAAGAAGGCACCAACCGAGCAGAAGTGCACTCCCTGAAAAAACAAGAGCAAGCTGCCCACCATCGATGCCACGATGAGCGGCACCGAAGAAGGGCGTGAACATCGTGCGTTACTCTGACGGAACAATGAAGAAAATCGTACTTCCTTAGAAATTGTCAAATTATAAGTGAAATGCTGTCAAAACAATGCTTTTGACAGCATTTTGTGTCTTAAAAACAATTTTTGTCTGCAAAATATTGTTTTTTTTAATATAAAATCGATACCTTTGCCATCGTAATTTTACAAATCTACATGTCAGATTGTTAGCCTACATGTAGCCGCTCTATGTTTTTAATCCTAAACATAAATATATGGAGAAAACTTTACTTTATGCCTGCGCAGCAGTAGTTTGTGCTGTCACAGCTCCTACCATGAACACACAAGCCCAGCAAGCTGTGCCTTACACAGTAGACTTCAGTCAGAGTCAGGAAGGCTGGACAAGTATCAACCAGCTCACCACCGGCGGAAAGACCTGGGAGGCGAAGACCAAAGCACACGGCTTCTACGACGGAGGCAATTATTACGACTGCGTCGGACTGAGCAACACATTCACGCCGAACACCAACGCCTGGTACGTATCGCCTTCGCTACAGCTCGAAGCGGGCAAGACCTACGAGGTGACGACCTTCGCGGCGCGCAACAGCGAGATTACGCTGACGCTGAACATCGGCACGTCTGCCGACGATGTTACGACTTACACATCCCTGGGCGAACTCACGCCGATTCCTACCACATACGACCCGAGTGCTGCCATCACCACTGAGGTGAAGGTGGACGCAAGCGGCGACTACCACTTTGCACTGAACGCTACTGCTACGGAAAACTACGCTCCATACGACTGCGACCTTTTCACTTTCTCCGTTACAGAAAAGGGTGCGTCTGAACCCGACAAACCTCTTGTTATAAATTCTTTCCCGTACGTTGTCGACCTCACGGCTTCTTGCGACGGATGGACAACGTGCAACTATAACGACGACGGCAACACATGGCAGTTCTTCTCTGGAACGGGTGTGGGCATGGCGTCAACACAGTCGGATGCCGACGACGCTTACGTGTCGCCTGCCGTGCAGCTCACTAAGGGCTGCAAGTATAAGGTGGCTACAAACGTGCAGCTCTACGGCAATCCGTCTGACAACTACCACATGACGCTCACCGTGGGCAAGGGCGAAAGCCTGGAGAAGGAGAACTTCTCGCCCGTGCAGATTCTCGAACTCAAGCAGCTTGGCTACAACGTGAACGAGGCTACTTTCGAGCCGACGGAGAGCGGCGAATACCGTTTCGCATTACTCAACACCACAACCGCAGATATGACCAACAGTGCCGTAATCATCACGGCGTTCGGCATCGACGAGACGAAGAACGAGGTGGTGGAGACCGGCACAACCGTGTTCAGCGACGACTTCAGCGCGACTGACCCTATGGACAAATGGACTGCTGCTGACGCTAACGCCGACGGAGTGACGTGGGGCGTGAGCGAAGGCATCGGCGGAATCACATACGACAGCGGCAAGCCGGCGGCAAAGAGTCCGGCTGACGACTGGCTCTTCTCGCCGGCTGTGGGCTTGGTTGAGGGTCAGAACTACTTCCTCTCATACACCGTGAAGCGTCAGGGCGCCTTCGACGACGACAACCTCACCGTGGCTATGGGCGAGGCTGCAAAGGCTACATCGATGACTACCGTGCTTGGCGAACAGACCGTGAGCGCCAATGCCGAGAACGTGACGACTACCATGCGCATCGTGGCTGAAAAGAGCGGCGACGCTGTCTTCGGATTCCATATCACCACGCCGGCTGCCGACAACGGACAGTTCTCGCTTGTGAGCATCGAACTGAAGGCTGCCGACAAGGCTAAGCCGTGCGCCGTGGAGAACTTCGAGGCTAAGCCGTCGTTCCAGAACAAGAACGTCACATTCTCTTGGACCAACCCCGTGCTCGACACCGAGGGCGTGGCTCTCAACAAGCCGTTCAGCGTGCGTCTCTACGACGGCGACAATCTCGTGGCTTCAGTAGACAACCAGAAGGCTGGCGAGAAGGGCAGCTATGTCTACACTCCGTCGCTGTTCGGCGGTCACGTTACATACAAGGCTGAGGCATATATGGACGGAAACGCTTCGGAAGCGGCGACTGTAACCGTCAATCTCGACGACTTGCAGGGCGACGTAACGCTCGTGAAGAAGTTCGACGTAGACCGTCAGAAGGCTGCCGATTGGGTTATCGAGGGCGACTGCCAGGCATGGAAGTACGACTACTCTGATGTCTTCACCTACGACTACCGCAAGGGAACCAAGGTGGCTGACGAATGGCTCATCTCGCCGGCTGTAGAGCTTAAGGCTAACGAGCGCTACGTGCTGAAGTACGAACTGAAGACCAGCATGACTTACGGCAACAACCTCTTCGTAACCATCGGCAACGCTCAGACCAAGACCGCTCAGACCAAGACCGTGGCAGAATACTACGGACTGGAGCAGAACGGATTCGCAGAGTATCAGACCGACCAATTCACTCTCAGCGAGGACGGCAACTACAACATCGGCTTCCACGTAACCAACTCTAACTACTACGTGAACATGCACAACCTCCGCGTCTACCACGTGAGCGCTACTACCGGCTTGGAGCAGGTAGAGAACGGCGCTGCTGCAGGCTTCAGCCGCGTCAGCGTTTACGACGCTTCGGGTCGTCTGGTTTGCAGCAAGGCTGCCGCTTCTGTAGCAGAGGCTGTAGAGGGTCTTGCGGGCGGCATGTACGTAGTAAAGACCGTAGGCGCAGAGGGCAATACTTCTACCCTGAAGGTGCTGAAATAGTAGGCAAACGCGTACGTATCATCATATCAAACCACACACATACACAATTGAGTATATGAAAGGACACTTCAACTTCATGGCGGGCGCAAAGAAAGCGCTCGCCGTTGTGATAGCCTTAGGCATGTCGGCAGCTGCTTATGCGGACGACTACTTCAAGCGCATCAGCATGGAGGGCGTCGAACTCGTAAGTTCGGTAACATGGGGCAAGGTAGACATCGACACATACATGACTCCGGGCCTCTATGAGTTCAGATACGACAACCGTTTCGTGCCCGACAAGACGGCTCCGCTGCTCAGCATCGACGCTTTGGGCGGCTGCGTCTATCACGACGGAAAGATATACGCCAACGAGTTCAGCAGCAGAAGCCAGTACGAGAAACCCGTATGGCGCATCTACGACGCTAAGACATACAAGCTGCTCTCCGAACATACGCTGAAGGACAACTGCGAATGTACAACCACTTCGCTCGCTTACGACCCCACTGCCGACTGCATCTACGGCTTCGACGAGACTTATACCGAGACCTACGTGGTGCGCGTCAACCCCGAAACGGGCGAGATGACACGACTCGGCGACATGCAGGACCGCAACTACAAGTTCTTTGCAATGGCGTGCAGTCCGAAGGGTGAACTCTTCTGCACTTATCTCAACAAGCAGACCAATGATGTCTATCTGGGTCGCATACGCAAGAGCGACGGAAAGGTGGCAATGATTCGCGGCATCAACGCTACGAACCTGCTGCCCGGCGACTCGTTCATCAACTCTACCTACGACCAGGCTATGTTCTTCAACAATTCGACGGGCAAGCTCTACTGGATGTTCCAAAGCTCGAGCATGTATCTCTACAAGTCTTACGTGGCTATGTTCGAGGTGAACACCACAACAGCCGAAGCCAGTCTCGTAGCTTATATCGAAGACGAGCTGCAGAGTCCGGGCGCTTTCTTCGTCGAACCGGCTATGAAGGCGCCGGCAATCGTCGAAGACTTCGATTGGACTACCGACTCGCCGGGCGCTAACTCGGGCACTATAAGCATGAGAATGCCAAAAACCGCTTACGACGGCACTCCGCTCACCGGAAAGCAGAAGCTGGTTATCCTGAAAGGCAGCATTCCGTTCGTTGAGGAGGAGCTCGAACCGGGAGAGAAGTTCAGCAAACGCATGGAGAATATGCGCACGGGTTGGCAGGATCTTAACATCTACGTGAGCAACGCTGCGGGCGACGGTCCTACCATCCTGCGCCCTATCTTCGCAGGCTACGACAAACCGAAGGCTCCGTCAAACATAAAGCTCACTGCCGAGGGTCTGCACACCACACTTACTTGGGATGCTCCTACAATCGGTGTGGACGGACATATCATCGACGAGGCTTCTCTCACCTATACCGTGGTGCGCTATCCGGGAGAAATCACCGTGTCTGAAAAGCAGAAGGAGTGCAGCTTCGAAGAAGACCACCCGGGCGATATGACACGCTATGTATATAAGGTGACGGCGTGGGCTGGAAAGACCAAGGGCGAAACGGCTATGTCGAACAACATCGTGATAGGCACACCGCTCGACGTGCCTTACGACGGAACGTTCAAGACGGCTGCCGATATGTACAACTACTTCACGATTCTCGACGAGAACCAGGACAACTACACATGGGCTTACGACATCGACAACCGACAGGCTGTGTATTCGTACAGTCAGGAGAACAGTGCCGACGACTGGCTCGTCTCGCCTCCTGTCAACTATAAGAAGGGCAAGTCGTACACGCTCAGCTTCAGTGCCTTCTCTTCTTCTAAGACATACAAGGAGTCGCTTGCCGTAACCTTCGGCGCCGACAAGACGCCGGTGGCGCAGGAGGATGTGTTGCTCAGCCTCAACGAGCTTCCTGCCGACACTGAGGAGGACGCTCCGCAGAGCTATTCGGTAGACTTCACCGTGCCTGAGGACGGAGTTTACTACTTCGCATTCTACGCTTGCTCGGAGAGATTCCGCGAGTATCTCAGAGTGAAGGATATCAAGGTGACGGAAAAGGGTGCAACTGCTGTGCACAGCCTCGCTTCTGACGGCGATGTAGCGGTTAAGGGCGGCGACGGTGCGCTCGAAGTGCGCTTGGCAAATGCAGCCAACGTGAGAGTTTACAACCTCGCAGGACGCCTCATGGCCGACTATACCGGCACCGAACTGCACATGCCGCTGCCTAAGGGCGTCTACATGGTGGTTGCGGGCGATAACCGCACGAAAGTGGTTGTAAAGTAACCGAACACAAACACATACATGTATCATGCAAAAATACAGAAGCATTTTATCGTTAGCATTCTCAATAGCCGCCTTGCTGTCGCCAGTGAGCAAGGCGGCAGCAATGCCTGCATACCCTAAACCGATTAGCGTAATGCAGCCGAACGGCAAGTCGGTAACAATCTGCCTCAAAGGAGACGAGCACTTGCATTGGGCACAGACAACGGACGGCTACACGCTGCTGCGAAACACGGAGGGCTATTGGTCGTTCGCACGTCAGGACAAGAAGGGCAATCTCGTGGCTTCCGACCTGGTGTACGACAACAGTTCGGCACCTGCGCTGAAGCATGGCATAAAGAAAAACCTGCGCTTCTCTGCCGAACAGATGAAGAAAGTGCCTACGAGACAGAACAGTCGCAGCGAGATGCTTGTCGACGGCACTTTTCCTGCTACCGGAAAGCACAAACTCCTTCTGCTGCTCGTAAACTACAGCGACACGAAGCCAACTTTCGCCAGAGAAGACTTCGACAAGATGATGAACCAGAACGGATATAAAGGCATCGGAAGTTTCCGCGACTACTATCTGCAGCAGTCGTATGGCAAGCTCGACATCGATGTTACCGTCACCGACTGGATTAATTTGCCGAAGCCTAAGGGCACATACGGACCCGACGGTGCACCATACATGATATATGACGCCCTCAGACTCGTCACCGACACGCTCGATCTGAGAGACTTTGACAACGACGGCGACGGCATTCTCGACGGACTTGCCGTGATTCACCAGGGTACGGGTCAGGAGGCTTCTGCCGACCCCAACGACATCTGGTCGCACAGCGCCATCATATACGGACAGACGTTCAACGGCGTATCCGTACGACGCTACACCATAGAGCCAGAATGCCTCGCCAAGAACATCAGTACGATAGGTGTTATATGCCATGAGTTCGGACATGCTCTCGGCGCGCCCGACTTCTACGATACCGACTACACCTCGTCAGGCGGAGAGTTCTGCGGAACGGGCGTCTGGGACCTGCTCGGAAGCGGCGCCTGGAGCGGCGATTACGGTTCGCGTCCTACGGGCATCAACGGATGGCAGAAATATGTGTGGGGATGGACCAACCCCGTGACACTCAACAACGACACCGTTGTGGCTGACATGCCTGCCGCAGACGTGCAGCCTGCAGCCTACCGCATGGAGACGGGCACGCCTGGCGAATACTACTTCATGGAAAACCGCCAGAATACGGGCACCTTCGACGGCAGTCTGCCGGGACACGGACTCATTGTCTATCACGTCAGAGAGAATATCGTTAAGGACAAACTCATCGCAAACACTATCAATGCGACATATCCGCAGGGACTATACACGGTATGTTCCGACGCTGGAGTAGATTCTGACGAGAACGCGTCGTCTTACGGCGATGTTAACAGCGGTGCCTGCCCGTTTCCAGGCGAATACGGACACACGGCTTTCGGCGACAACACGCTGCCTTCAGCGAAATCGTCCGATGGCAGATCGTCTTATCGCCAGCTCAGCAAAATCAACGAACGCGACGGAAAGATCGGGTTCAACTTTACGCATCTCGCAGAGCCGGTGAAACCGCAGCAGCTGCAAGCTGTAGCGAACAGCGGCAATGTGATTCTCACCTGGAAACTGGAAGGTGTAGACGCAGCGAGCGTAGATCACTTCAACATCTACAGAAACAGCAAGAAGATTGCCGAGACAACCGCAATGACGTACACAGACAGCACGCCGCTTGGTGGCACGGAGATGACTTATCAGGTGGATGTAGCATATAAGGACTCACAACTTTCGCACCCGGTCGCAGCTACTATAATGGTGCCGTCGAACAAAGTGGAGTCGGTGCAGGCGTCTGTTGACGGCAACACGGTGCAACTCTCGTGGAGCACGGAGGCTGCACTCGCGCGCGCCGACATATTCAGCGGAAACATCGTCACGACCGACTGCTACGGCGAGACCGTTGAGTTTGCCAACTGCTACACGCCGCGCGACCTCAGCACTTATGTGGGTGCAAAGATTACGCGCATGGCGTTCTTCCCGTCGCAGGGTCCGTCTGAGCTCACGGCTTCATTCAGAATATACGAGGGCGATGCCGATGGAAGCAATATGACGCTTGTTTCGGAAAGGAACATAAAGGAGTTTGCCTCGGGACAGCGCCGCGACCTCAAGCTCACAACGCCCGTAACGATAAAGGCAGACAAGACTTACTGGACTGCTGTGAAGTGTGTAGGCACTCAGGGCGTGGTAAGCGTAGCGTGCGACAAGACCAAAGAGGCTACGCCGGCGCTCGGCAACCTGCTGATGCGCGACGGACGATTCGTGGAGTCGGCTGATGCCGCAGGCAACTTCTATGTCGGAGCCACACTAAGTATGCCGGCTGCGGACAGCGGCGCAGACTACGCAGAGGCGCCGTCGTTCGAGTTCAACGCATCGACAGACCTCTTTTACCCTACTTGCTTCTTCGTGGAGTGCGACGGAAAGGCGGCGGCTTACACCACAAAGCACGAGAAGACATTCACGGACGTAGCCAACGGAACGCACGTTTATAAGGTGTCGAGCTACTATAACGGCGGCAATCTCTCTACCGGAATATCGAAACTCGTGAACGTAACGGGCGTTACCGGCATAGAAAACACCGGCTGCAGCGAAGCAACCGTAAGGGCTGAGCACGGAAACATCATCGTAGAGGGCTATAGAGGCATCGTACGCGTCTGCAACGCTACGGGAGCTACAGCTTACCGCTCTACCGCAAACGGCGCAACAGAGATTATTCCCCTGCCCAACGGACTGTACGTTGTGTCGCTTGATATGGCGGACGGCGTGCATAGCGTGAAGATAATGGTAGAATAACCCACTGAGAAGAGCGTAACAATACATAAAGAACAGTGGAATAATACAAAAAAAAGGCATGGCTTTGATTGAAGCCATGCCTTTTTTTATGTATTATTCAGGGTTTTATTTCTTCACGAACTTTCTTGCTCCGAGGTCGGTCTTCACGATGTAGAGGCCGGCAGGAACGTTGCTCAGACTGAGCGTTGTGCTTTCTGCAGAAGCCTTCGCTGCGGCTACGGTCTTGCCTGCAACATCGCTTACGAGAACAGTCTCGCCGGCGTGTGTGCCGCTAACGGTGAGAAGGTCGCCGTCGAGACGAGCGTCGAAGGCTACGGAGCCGTCTGAGGTGAGAGCTACAGATGTCTCAGAACCCTTCACGTTTGTCCATGCCACGAGGTTGAGACCTACGCCCTTGTACTCGGCATCGAGAGCGTCAACCGGACAGTAAGAACCATCGGGAACGAAAGTAGATGTCTCTGGAACGGCTGTAGGCTGAACGTAGAGCGTTGTAACCTTGCTGCGGTGAGTGAATCCGCCGAAGCCGACTTCAGTGCGTGAGAGGTTAGCGTCAGGCTCGTCGAACCAGAGTCCGTCAGAGAATTCGAAGGCAACGTAGAACGGTCCGTCGGCGACGATAGGCTTGTCGAACTGTATGCCGCGCATCTCGGGTTCGGAGAGTCCGAGTGTGCCGAAGAGTCCCTTCATAGTAGAGGTGTATCTACCGAACTCCTTCGAAGTGTCGGGCTTGCCGTCCTTCTCGCCGTAGAGCACGATGCTGACAGGCTCTGCCGACTGCTCGTTGTAGTAGCGGCTTGCCAGGTTGTAGTAGCAGAGATAGAGCGTGACGCTCGTCACGGCGTACTCGTTACCTGCCGGAAGGTCGAAGCGCTCAGCGAAGTGCTTGTAGTAGTGGTTGGCGCCGGTCACCCAGTCGCACGAGGCTGTAGCGAAAGAGGGCACCTTGCTGCGTGTCCAGAGGTTGTCTTCGTTGGGGTTAGAGACGCCTATCGGCAGCTGTGTTTTCTCGCCTCTTACAAGCTCTACGCTCACCTTCTCGGATGTAGAGCTTTCGCCGCGCTCGTTGGATACGGTGAGCTTCACGTTATAGTCGCCGTCCTGCGGGAACACGAATGTGGGGTTAGCCTCGGTAGAAGTCTCGGGCTGCGCGCCCGGCACCTCCCAGAGATAAGTGTCGGCGTCGGTGCTTTGGTTTACCATCTGCACCTTAGAGGTTTCGAAGGTGATGAGCTTGCTGTTCATAAGGTCGAAATAACCGTTGAACGAGAACACGGCTCTCGGCTTTGCCTTAGCCTCGGGCAATGTGACGGTGAAGAGGTCGATGCACGCCTCGCCAGCGTATGTGTCCTCGCCGCCGAGCGCGAACGAGAAGCAGTAGTCGCCGTCTTCCTTAGGCGTGTACTTCACGGTGTACTTTGTCCAAGCCTGGTTGGTGTAGCGTGGGAGCGTGAGCAGCGGGGTATGGAACTCGGAGTCCTGCTCGTCGCCTACGGTGAAGCTGAAGTCGCTGGCATGTCCGTAGTCGAGGTTGCCCGGCATGTAGAGGTAGAACGACGCTGTGTATTCTACGCCTGCCTTCATGCTGAAGAAAGGCGTATAGATGCGATCGTCGCGCTGCACGCGGCTCTCAGGTGCTATGAGATAGTAGGTGCCGTCGGCAGCCTTGAGGTCGTTGGTGTTGGCAGTGATGAACGTAGATGTGCCCGTTGCGAGCCATCCTGCGGGCACGTATGTTTTGCCGTCGTAGTCCTTGTTCTCGTTGTCGAATGACTGCGAGTAGGGCAGTTCGCAAACCAGCTTGTCGGGGTCGCCTGGGTCAACGGTTCCGCCGCCCGGCTCGTCGCCCGTCACCTCAAAGTCGTCGAGTGCTACGTATCCGGAGTTGTAGAGCTGGCTGGTTATGTTTATCGCGAAAGCATATTCGCCGTCGGCTTCGGGGGTGAAGGTGTATGTCTGCTGTGTCCACTCGCTGAGAGCGGTCTTGCCGGTCTCGCCTACGAGCGTCGTAGCAGCCTCGCGGGTCTGGTCGGTGCCCACGTAGAGCGCCACGTTATTGTTGTAGGCAGCAGGAGCCACGCCGCCCGGCATGTGTAGCCAGTAGCTCACGGTGTAGGCTACGCCTGCCTTCAGCGTCAGCTTGCGGGTGTACACCCAGCTGTCGCGTCCCATGCTCATGGATGCCAGCGTGCCGAGAACGTACGAACCGGAGTGGTTGCCCGATCCGAGATACGCTCCCTCGTAGCGCTGTACCGAAACGGCTGATGCGTCGCCGAGCCATCCGTCGGGCAATGTAGCGCCTGCGCTGAACGTGGCGTCGTCGTCAAAGGTTTCAAGATAGGAAAACTCCTTTGCTTGTGTGGATGTTGCAAACAATCCGAAGAACAATGCAACTGCTGTTTGTCGTGTAAATAATTCCATACGCAACTTACTTTTTGTTAATAAATAATTACTCTCTGCTTACAAAAGTAGTGTTTATGCGTGGTTCGAGGTTAACAAATTACGTTAATAAATATTAATCGCACGATTTTTAGTAGATATTGCAATAAAACACTGAACAACATCGCACTATCTATAGGAGGGTATAGCATCCTTGCTATACCCACGCAATCTGCTAATAATATGGTTGTGTGGGTATGGCATGGGGGTGGCTGCGTGGGTATGGCAAGGATGCCATACCCTCCTATGGTTAGCAATCATAGGAAATAGCATCCGCGTCGACCGATACGAGCATCCGCGTCGACCGATGCGAGCATCCGCGCCGACCGATGCGAGCATCCGCGTCGACCGATGCGAATGTCCGCGCCGACCGATGCGAACCATGCAGGGAGGGCTTTCTTGCTCTGGCAAGCGGCAAAGCCGAGCGCAGCCCGCATTATATATAGGCAAGACCTTTTAGTAAATATTGCAATAAAACACTGAACAACATCGCACTATCTATAGGAGAGGGTGTGTCAAAACTATAGAATTGCGATGAAAGGCTAACTGTAGGAGGCTAC